>NZ_JAOWEE010000052.1:0-299629 GCF_030334295.1 Citrobacter sp. Cf088 | reverse complement strand
ATGATGTAGCCCCCTGAAACACCGGACAGTAGCTGTATCTCCAGATAAGAGATAGGCTTGAATATATGTCTAACACTAACGCCAATTTTGAGATGACCGGGATCCTGTTAGGGCAAGAAGTCCGTAAACGTAAAACTCCTCAGGAGAAGATCGCCATTATCCAGCAGACGATGGAGCCGGGTATGAATGTCTCCCATGTCGCCCGCCTGCATGGTATCCAGCCCAGCCTGCTGTTTAAGTGGAAGAAGCAATATCAGGAAGGCAGCCTCACCGCCGTTGCGGCTGGAGAGGAAGTCGTTCCTGCTTCTGAGCTTACTGCTGCTCTGAAGCAGGTCCGGGAGCTTCAGCGCCTTCTGGGCAAGAAAACGATGGAAGTTGAGATCCTGAAAGAAGCCGTGGAGTACGGTCAGTCGCGAAAATGGATAGCGCACGCGCCCTTGTTGCCAAAGGACGGGGAATAGCCATGGTCAGCCGGACCATGGGCGTGTCGCGTGCGCAACTGTCACTGCGGATTAACCGTTCTGCCGACTGGCAGGACAGGCGCTGTAACCGGCGTAATGAAGAAGCAGACGCAGAAATACTGTCGGCTATCCTCAACATTATCAGCGATATGCCGAGTTATGGTTATCGACGCGTGTGGGGCATCCTGCGCAAGCAACGTCGCACAGAGGGACAGCCACCTGTGAATGCCAAACGGCTTTACAGGATAATGAGCGAGCATAACCTGTTGTTGTTGCATCACAAACCAGAGCGACCGAAGCGTGAACATAAGGGCAAGATAGCGGTGGCAGAAAGCGATATGCGCTGGTGTTCAGATGGCTTCGAGTTCGGCTGCGACAACGGCGAAAAACTGCGGGTAACGTTCGCGCTGGACTGCTGCGACCGTGAGGCCATAGACTGGGCAGCAAGCACGGGAGGCTATGACAGTTCGACCGTGCAGGATGTGATGCTGAGGTCGGTGGAAAAGCGCTTCGGCGACAGGTTGCCCGACACAGCGGTGCAGTGGCTGACGGATAACGGTTCAGCGTATACCGCGTATGAAACGCGGAGGTTCGCGAGAGAGCTGAATCTGGAGCCCTGCACAACAGCGGTGAGCAGCCCGCAGAGTAATGGCATGGCCGAACGGTTCGTGAAAACGATGAAAGAAGACTATATCGCGTTCATGCCAAAACCGGATGTGAGAACAGCACTGCGAAACCTTGCAGTAGCGTTCACGCATTACAATGAAAACCACCCGCACAGCGCGCTGGGATATCACTCCCCGAGGGAATACCGGCGGCAGCGGACATCGTTAACTTAAGATACAAAAGCTGTTCGGAGATGGAGGGTCAAGATCAATGATCCTGAGACGATTTCTTAAAGCATCTATTAGATAAGCATCTTAGTACAAAGCAAGTGTAGATGGCTAAGTTGAACTGCCCCAAGGTCTGATACCGCGCTAAGTTCGTAATGCGTTCATCAGTGCGTCTGTTTTGAGGACACATTTCATCTCATTGCAGGTGGGTTGTAGCCATTCATCGCTTTTGTCGCCGGCAATACTGTGTCGGAAAGGCCACGGACTCCGACCAACTGCGGGGGATCTGTGGGGGATGAAATCAACGGCACGATCCGGAAAGAAGCGGAAAAGCCGCCCGACCTGTGTCCACTCAGGCGCGGTACACTGGAGCCAACAATGGATATCCTTACGCATCGCGCGATATGGACATGGAACCGCAAAGCGTCATTACAAAACATCCGTAAAGCTGTTCGGATAGTATATCGTGCTGTGGGTGTGAGTGAATTCAGGCAACGGGCAGATATCACCGCAATTTTTACTCTGAACTATAAATTATGAGTCCCCTTTAATCATCAATATTATTGTTGAGACCTGACAATGGTCATTTCAGGCTTTATTTCTAATTTTCAGCACCAGATACCCGCTGATATTTATAGAACACATCTGTAATTTACTCCTTATTGGTGTAACGTGTAACTATATATTTCACGGAGTAACCAAATAATAGTAATTATGATTGCGCGTGAAACTATTAGTGTATTCATGACTGTGAGATAAGTAGATCGTTATCATATATTATTTTTATATTTCATGAAGATACAACCAAACCTCAAATTCATTTAATTTATTGAAACAATCGTTTAACCTGTTTTGATAGCTTTATTCTATTGATGATTTACTGACCGATCGATATTAACTTGTTTTAAGAGTAAAGGATGTTTGCAATACTTTTATGGCCGAAATATATGTCAACAAATAAATCAACATAAACAAATAGTAAACGGAGTCGCTAATGCACTTGAAATACAATATATCTAACGTTAACGCCAGAATCGGTCGATTCGTTCGTAGCAACCGACAAAAAATGAATATGAGCGCAGAAGAGTTAGCTGTTGAGTTAAATATATGTCAGCAGCATGTATCACGGTTTGAACGGGGGCAGTGCGCTTTTACGTTAGAGTTTATTCTGCGAATTCTGAACGTTTTTAACATAAGACTGAGTCATCTTGTCAGTGAAGTTTTCTATGAGGATTCACAGGTATTTAGCAAGGCCAGAAACATTATCCAAAACAATTCAATGACTAAGACCATTAATTAACGAGCTTGATTTTTTAAAAACAGCATCTACTGGACAATATTCTTCAAGAGAAACTAAATACAACATATTGCTTTTGTATTTCTCTAATTTTTACCGGGTGTGAATATCTAAAACCTGCTACGTGAAGAAAGTCATGCTCCGCATCGCCATGTTTACTTGAATAAAGTGAACATGGCGCTGCACAGGCGTTGTATTTTTAAATCCATAATTAGGAATATTACTTAAATGAAATTAAATAAACTACTGGTTGCTTTATCGCTTACTTTTATTTCCGGCTCAGTCCTTGCGGCAGGTGGAGACACGGCCACGCTTAAAGTCACCGGAAAATTAGTGCCGGGCGCATGCGCCGTCAATCTGGATAACGCCGGTATTGTTGACTACGGAACAATGTTAATGACGAACCTGTCTGCAACTGAAGACAATCAACTGCCGGAAAAACGTATTAATATGGGTATTAAATGCAATTCCGAACGACTTGTTGCGTATACCCTTCATGATGAACGTAGAGATTCTCTTTATAATGGTGTGATTAAAAATGCCACCGTTGATGGCAGCGATATACCCGCAAGCAGCAATCAATTTGGTCTGGGGCTTACGAACGACGGTGAAACAACACTGGGGGCATATACTGTTATTAACTGGTTCCCTGATATGACTTATTCGGGTAGCACTGACAATCTGGTGTTTATCAGTAAAAAAATTACCAGCGACGACTGGTCACGCACGGCCTCTGGCAGCACCGTAAACGGCGTGGATGTTGCGGCCAGGTTACACACCTTAGGTAATCCTGATACATTAACCCCGGCAGCTTTCTCTGAATTGAAAGTTCCATTATCTATTAAAGGAGTTCTTCGCAAAGGGGAAGACCTTAAGATTACGGATGAAACGAATCTCGACGG
Source organism: Citrobacter sp. Cf088 (assembly GCF_030334295.1). Lineage (NCBI taxonomy): Bacteria > Pseudomonadati > Pseudomonadota > Gammaproteobacteria > Enterobacterales > Enterobacteriaceae > Citrobacter > Citrobacter sp. Cf088. The sequence goes on along the minus strand of NZ_JAOWEE010000052.1, from coordinate 296,136 downwards.
TGAGGCAACGATTTCTCTGGTTTATCTTTAATAATATCCCGTAAATTAATACGATAAAATCAATTTTATCGACTCTGTTTATTACCGGGCCATGTTCTAATGGCCCGGTAAATATACTGGAATAACTACAATGCGTCAGCCATTTTTCTTCTGGAAAGTTCTTTTCATTCTTTCACTTTTCCTGATATGCGTCCCACAGGTTAGTATGGCCACCGGAATGCAGCCTGGCAGTTCCCTTTTACTGATCCAGGAAAAGGAAAGCGGAGGCAGCATGAATGTCACCAATACAGACAATATCCCTTCCCTGCTTTACACACAGGTCATTAATGTTGACGGTGAGGATGACACGATTAAACTCCTGCCGACTCAGCCGGTAGTCCGGGTTGAAGGAGGTAAGACTCAGCAAGTTCGATTTATTCTTAAAACGGAAAAGCCGCTAATTACTGAGCATCTTAAACGTGTCATTTTCGAAGGTATCCCCCCAAAAATCCCCGGTAGTAACAAAATTGGTATTACCATACGTCAGAATTTACCCGTACTTATTCATCCAGAAGGATTACCGGAACGAAAAGATCCCTGGACGTTACTTACATGGCATAAAGAAGGCAATCAGCTGAAAGTTACTAATCCAGGCCCCTATGTCGTCCGCCTGGCCCAGCAGTTTGTCACACTACCGTCGAAGACACAATTTGACCTCGGGAGAACGTATTTACTGCCGGGCCAGCATATAACCTTATCATCAGCATCCTCGCTTACGGCTGATAACGAAGTACGTTTTGTTCCAGTCAGCCGTTACGGTGTTCAGGTGTCGGAGTTTATTGCTTCGCTAAATTGAAAGAAACTTTAGCGCCAGACCGGATGTCAGGTTTCAACGCTGAATATTTATTATAAAAACCTATTTCGCATCAGAACGATTTATATCCGAGCTCCTGCAAGGATAGCTATAAGGTTAATAAATGCCCTTTAATTTAATCAGAACATTGCCTGTTCACAGGTATGCATATTATTTATTTCTCGGTCTACTTGGTAGTTACAGTATGATGTTATCCGCCGAACCTTTACTATTTGATGACGGAAGATTAAAAAACCGTGGACTGGATGCTGGTCTGAGTCATTATTTTTCTCACGCCGCACGTTTTTCACCAGGCGAATATCCTGTTAGTTGGGTGATTAACGGGCGCAATAAACGTCAGCTTATGACGCGATTTAATGCGCAGGGCGAACCCTGTATAACTCCTGAAACATCCCGAAATCTCGGACTTGCGTATGAGTTTAATCAAGGATGTCTGGATTATCAGACGCTTTATCCCGCGGCACAGTTAACGGCAGACCCGTATAAAAATCAGATTAGTATTACAGTTCCGACATCTGCGCTGACGCCAGAAAGCATCTTATTACGGAAGGATATTATTCAGGGAGGCACATCGGGGCTGCTTAATTATAATCTGCAGTCGTCAACCACAGTTCAGTCCGGAAAGCACGAAACTTATCAACTGGGACTATTTGAATCAGGACTGAATCTGAATGACTGGCTGCTTCGCAGTCGTCATACGGTATCGTACAGTGACGGAACACGTCGTTCTCAGCGACTATATACTTATGTCCAGAAGACGTTTCAGTCGCTACAACAGACTTTTCAGGCAGGAGAGATATACGCTCGTCAGACGCTACTCGCCATTCCTGGATTAACGGGGCTTCAACTGTTTCCTGATAGTGCACTGCGTCCTGCTCGTAGCGGCGTTTCTGTTCAGGGAATAGCGCGTTCCGCGCAGGCTCGTGTTGAGGTTTATCAAAACGGACAGTTAATCGAGGCAACACAGGTTCCTGAAGGACCGTTTTCATTAGATAACATTTCCATGCTCAGCACGCAGTTTCCGCTGGATGTGAAAGTGACGGAACAGGATGGTCAGTTAACAACGTTTTCAGTACCTGTCACGGCCTTACAAACTCCGGCCGACGCTCCCCTTTATGGGTCTGTGGCACTCGGTAAAGTGCGCGAGACAGTTGCCAGCGATGAATCGGCCCCCTGGCTCATTACCGGAAGTCAGGGGATGCGGATTTCCCGACAGGCAACGCTAAGCGGTAGCGCTCTGGCCTCAGCACAGTATCAATCCGCGGCGGCATCCCTGAGTTTTATTCCGATACCGGCATGGTCACTGTCGCTGCAAACCACGATGGCACAGGAACAGTACACGCATCATGCGGGCAGCAAGGAAAGCCTCAGTCTCCGCTACCAGCTTAACCCTTCCGCCAGTATTCAGGCGGCCTGGACCACAACATCTGCGGGATTTCGTGAGCTCAGCGACGCTGTAAATCATACGACTTCCACAGCGAACAGTTACTACAATGTGGGAGGTAACTGGGCTCATGAACATTTAGGTCTGTTTTCGCTGAGTTACTCGACCTCCTCCGCGCGTGACCATGCCGCCACACCGAAATCATGGTATGCCTCATGGTCAAAAAACTGGCGCTGGGCTGGACATGGTCAGATTAACCTTTCGGCCACATGGCAACGTGTTTCTGGCTCCCGGACGAGTACGCAACGTGACGATGATGTCTTTTATATCCGACTTGGGCTGCCTCTGGGACACGATCGCGTAAATCTGTCCCTTCGTCGACAGGGCTCCCGGACTTATAACGATGTTCAGACCAGCGGACAATGGGACGATATGTCATATTCGCTATCGGCAGGACGGGACTGGCAAAATGCCCAAAATACCATCAGCGGCAGTTTTGGGCAGAATTTGCATTATGCCCAGATGAGTGGGTATGCCAGCCAGACCGCCAATTATTGGGGGTATGGCGGTTCGCTAAGCGGTGGGATTTCCGTTAATCAGGAAGGGATACTTTTTTCACCTTATGCGATTCAGGAATCATACGGCGCCCTTTCATTAAATTCTCCGCTTTCCGGGATCAAAGTATCTACCCCGCAGGGCCCCGTCTGGACTGATTATCGCGGCAAAGCGCTGGTTCCCGGCTTAACACCGTGGCAGCCCTCTCGTCTCAATATTGATGTTAAAACGTTGCCCAGACATGTCGAGTTAACCAATGGTGCCGCGGAGCTTACCGTTTCGCGAGGAGCCGTCGCATTCACACAATTCAGGATATCAGACACCCGCAGGGTACTCATGACAGTCAGACGTACTGACGGAAAGCTTCTGTCTAAAGGAAAAGGGATCGTAGACAGCGATGGGCAGTACGTGACGAATTCTCTGGAAAAAGGCCTGGTTTTCTTTAGCAACCTGCAGCCCGGTGAGTCGTTCTTTGTGGGAGATGACAACGGTAGCCCCATGTGCCAGCTACAGTATTCCCTGCCCCCAACACCACCTCAGGATGGTTTATATGAAGAGTTAACGGGAGTATGCGAATGATTCGTTTAATATCATTATGTTGTGGCATTGGTTTTATTGTCAGTCCGGTCGTTCAAGCGCAGTGCAATATTATTGCCAGCCAGTTGCACCACGAATACGGCAAAGTCCGGTTTCAGGATACTGAGCCCACCGGGCAGGTCCAATGGCAGCAGTTGCCCGCCCGCCAGGTACAGGTACAGGTGCGGTGTGATGTTCCTCAACCCATACATATCCGGTTTGATGACAATAACCGTCGTGGACTCGACTTCAGTTTCGGTGAGGAGGGACGGGCAACGGTGATGTTCAGTGAAGCGTTTGTCGATAATAAGAGTAGCCAGTTCGTTGTTCACCACGAGCTTAATAAATCGTCTGAATTACGGTCGCAGACCCCTGTTGCAGTTCTCAACGGGGACACAGTTGAGCTCCAGCAACATCATCAGCCGGTGAACGGGATGTCGGCCACTTTCCTGCTTACGGTTATTCCCCGTGTACAGGCCCGCAGCTTTCAGGTTTCAGATCAGCAGGCGTCAACATTGTCATTACGTATGACCGTACCAGAGAGAGAATAATTTGATGATTTCATTTTGGTTCAAGGAAATTTTCCAGCGTGTTATATACCACCAGTCAAGTGTTACAGGAAAGATGCGCCTGATTTCGCTTATTAAAAGCCGGATACATCGGTGGCTTTGTTGTGCCGGGGGGATATTTTGCCTGTTGATTACGAAGGCGTATGCGGAAAATACGGTGGATGTGAGCTTTTCAGCTGAAATGATCCCGGCCGCATGCCGGGTATCGCTGGATAATGGCGGCACTGTGGATTACGGTACGCTGAGTCTCTCATCGATCCGTTCTTCATCTCCCTATCTGTTGACGCCACGTGTTATCGGCTTGCATATACAGTGCGAGAGCCTGCGACAGGTGGCATGGATGGTCAATGATGAAAAAGCGGAAACCCGGGTCCGTAACCTGATAATTGACTCTCACGATGATAAGACATCTGGTCGGCATTCATCTGACACCCTCTTTGGACTGGGTGTTACCTCAGGTCAAAAACCGATTGGTGGTTACCTGATAACCGCATTAGCCGGGGAGAGCGCCGTGGAAGGCGATATCGCATCATGGGGGTATCAGACGGGGGAACAAGAACGGAGCATGTGGCAATCAGCCGGGACAGCACTAACACTGATTTCAGGCATCATGAGACTGACTCCGGTGGATGCGAAAAATAATCCCGTGGCAATTCGTCAGTTGACAATCCCCCTCAGGATCTCTGCCGCCATTGCCTCCGATGGCCTGAGCTTACAGGATGAGACTGAGTTACAGGGCGAGGCCACAATCAGCCTGATTTATTTGTAATATTGGGACAAGAATAGTATCCCGCAACACATGTCTGTTGACTTATTTTGTAAAAAGACTACTTTTCAGGACATGAAGAAGATACTCATCATTGTTCCCGATGGCGGCATGCTGTTTGAATCCGCCGGTATTGCCGACATCATGATGCAGGCCAACCGCCTGCATCCCAAAAGCGCTACGGAAACCTGTTATCAGGTTCAGTTAGCCACAACGCAACCACATCAGGTGATCCATGGTCAGTCCGGCCTGAACCTACTGGCAGATCATCGCCTGCATGAGATAGATCCTCGCGAACCTCTCGATACCATCATTATCACTGGCAGAGGTCAAAATCCGCAGGAAGGAATTGCTGTGGTTGACTGGCTGCGCCTTGCCGCTCCCCATGCCCGCCGCATTGCATCCATTTGCGGCGGTGCGATGCTGCTGGCACAAACCGGGCTGCTGGACGGCAGACGAGCCACCACCCACTGGAAACTACTTGAAACCATGCAGGCAGAATTCCCTCAGGTGCGCGTCGAAAGCGGTCCGCTTTATATTCAGGACGAACACATCTGGACATCGGGTGGCGTGAGCTCCGGCTTTGATCTAACGCTAGCGCTGGTTGAAGAGGATTATGGTTTCAGTCTGGCGCGCGACGTCGCTCAAGACTTCGTCATGTACCTGCGCCGTCCTGGGGGCCAGCTGCAGTTTAGCCGCTACAACCTTCAGCATACCAGTACTCTGGGCCCGATTAACGATCTGCTGGTCTGGCTGCTTGAGAACCTCACCGCCGACCTCAGCGTGGATAAACTGGCGGAAAAAGTCGCCATGAGTCCACGTAACTTCACCCGCGTGTTTACCCGGGAAACAGGAGCTTCACCGGCGCGCTATGTAGCTGAAGCTCGTCTGGCCGCCGCCCGGCAGCGTCTGGAGCAGACCAACGAGACGCTGGAGCGTATTGCCGAACAAACGGGATTCGGCAGCAGCATCAACCTGCGACGACTATTCGAAAAACAGCTTCACCTGACCCCGGGCGAATATCGCCAGCGTTTTCATTGTCGTAAAATGGCCTAAAGTGATCCTTTTTTGTCGTTTACGCCAAGCAGTGATCGGCCTAAATTTATGCCAGAGACAACAGATAAGGAGTTGATCATGGTAAAGGTCGGTATTAACGGTTTTGGCCGTATCGGACGTAACGTACTGCGTGCTGCACTGGGTAACTCGGATATTCAGATTGTGGCAATCAACGATCTGACTGACAGTAAAACATTGGCGCACCTGCTGAAATACGATTCGCTGCTGGGTAAACTCGATGCCGACGTCGCCGCCAGTGAGGGGCAACTGGTCGTTAACGGTAATTCCATTACTGTTTTTAGCGAACGCGACCCAGCCAAAATCCCCTGGCATCAACGTGAAGTCGATATTGTCATTGAAGCAACCGGCTTCTTCACTGAACGAGACAAGGCGGCAGTACATATCCACAGCGGTGGCGCAAAGCGCGTAATTATCTCTGCTCCAGGTAAAAACGATGATTTAACCATCGTGATGGGCGTTAACGATCATCTCTACTCGGCGGATAAACACTTTGTCGTCAGCAACGGTAGCTGCACCACCAACGGTCTGGCACCTGCCGCGCAGGTTTTGCACCAACATTTCGGTATTAAGCATGGTCTGATGAACACCACCCATGCCTACACCAACAGCCAGGCGCTGCACGACCAACCGGAAAAAGATCTTCGTGGCGCCCGCGCCGCTGCATTGTCGATAGTGCCCTACTCAAGCGGTGCTGCAAAGGCGCTTGGCAAAGTCATCCCTGAGCTGGATGGTCGCTTAACCGGTTATTCGCTGCGCGTACCAGTTCCGGTAGTGTCAATTGTCGACCTGACCGTCACGCTTGAGCGGGATGTAACGGAAGAAGAAGTCAATAATGCATTTCGTAACGCCGCCGCGACGGGGCCGCTGAAAGGGATCCTGGGCTATAGCGATGAACCGCTCGTTTCAAGCGACTACCAGGGTGACCCGCGTTCATCCATTATCGACGGCCTGTCAACGTTGGTAATTGGTGGCAATATGGTCAAAATTCTCGCCTGGTACGATAACGAATGGGGATTCTCCAATCGGCTCGTCGACCTGGCGCTGTTAATGGCAAAAAACGAGCGCTAACTCCTGCTTCCCACGCCCTCTTAAAATCCACGCCTGGCGTGGATTTTTTAACTCTGCCACGGCAGATTAAATGTGAGTTTGATGGCGGAGCAATTCCTCTCAACTTAGTCATTTTATTAATCTTACGGTTGCTACCATAATAAAAAGTCACTAAGCGAAGCCTATAACCCGCAGGCAATATGAGTAATGTGAACTTAATTGAGGATTCCGGTATGACCACCTTTCATCAACTTACTGCCACCAGTCTCAATGGCCAACCCATCTCGATGGCCGATTACGCTGGCAAACTGGTGCTGGTGGTTAATACCGCCAGTCATTGTGGATTCACGCCACAATAGCAGGCCTCGAAGTGCTCGATAAGAAGTACGCCGCACAGGGTCTGGTGGTGCTGGGTTTCCCCTGCAACCAGTTCGGTAAACAGGAACCTGATGGAGCCGATGAAATCGCACAAACCTGTCACATCGACTACGGTGTGAGCTTCCCGATGTTTGAGAAAGTGGACGTCAACGGCGCTGGGACGCATCCGGTGTTTCGTTTCCTGAAAGATGAATTACCCGGCGTGCTGGGTGGATCAAGTGGAACTTCACTAAATTCCTGATCGGGCGCGACGGTAAGCCGCTTAAGCGTTTTGCCCCCTACACGACTCAAGAGAAAATAGAAGCCACGATCCTTGCAACGCTAAAAGACTGAGTGCTCATGTCATTCAAACCGTTCCCATTATGCCCCTGCCTGCTGCATGAATAAAAAACACGCTGCAAAATCAACAAAATATAATCAACTTGCTTAATTACTCTGCAATCGCGTGAGATCAGGAAGAAAAATGCCATTTCCCTCTTGCCTCATTCGGTCTGTGCCGCTAATATTCGTCCCCGTTGTCACCTACAACGTTGCGTTCATAGCTCAGTTGGTTAGAGCACCACCTTGACATGGTGGGGGTCGTTGGTTCGAGTCCAATTGAACGCACCATCTTGCGTCCGTAGCTCAGTTGGTTAGAGCACCACCTTGACATGGTGGGGGTCGGTGGTTCGAGTCCACTCGGACGCACCAAATCATCTCTTCGATTTGGTGCTATTTCCCCTCAAAACTATCGTTTTATCTTCGGTTTTATCATTTCCTACGTTGCTACAATAGCAATGCGTTAAATCATTCTAAATTCCATGCTCAACGCGTATCATTCATCTTCTTCGTATAATGTCTTTCGTCAGAGCCCGGATACCATGCCCTCTTCCATTCTCCTGTTCGCCGCGGGCAGTTTACGCCCAGCATGTACCCCGCTGATAAGCCAGTTCACGCGCATGAGTGGAATAGACGTCAAGATTGAATATGGTCCGGCCGGTTTACTGCGCGAGCGTATTGAAGCGGGTGAACCGTGTGCGCTCTTTGCCTCCGCCAACCGGGAACATCCGCAAAACCTGCTGGTACGTAATAAAGCCGTCTCAACGCACACCTTTTGCTGGAACAAACTGAGCCTTGTCAGCAACCGAATCGGAACCTGGCTGGATTTACTCCGCGACCCAACGCTGCGACCAGGGACATCAACGCCCGTCTGCGACCCTTCCGGAGACTATACCTGGGCATTTTTCGACAATATGGATGTACTGGAACCAGGACTCGGGCAGCAACTTCGGGCGCGCGCTATCCCACTGGTTGGTGGCCGTGATACGGTTAAAATCCCGCAAGGAGAACTGGCGAGCGCCTGGATCCTGCGCCAGGGGCTGGCCGATCTGTTTATCGGTTACGCGCATTACGCACACGCGCTGCACGCGATGACCGACGTACATTACGTGGCTATTCCGGACGAGCACAATATTTTTTGCGAATACCAACTGGCGGTGCTTGATGCATCCAAAGAAGTCATGGCGCTGGTTGAATTCATACTTTCCCGCAGCGGTCAGGCGTTCCTTACCGCCGCAGGATTCTTACCGCTTAACGCCGAATAGAAAACAACGGTGCGATAAACGGCGTAGGGTGATTCTCCACGCTAAGTTTTCGCAGCGGTAAGCCATAGGCCAGAAACAGATTCTCTTCGGTCACAATGCTGTCCGTTGGCCCTGCCCGCCATTTACCTTCAGGGAGTAGCAGCAAAGTATGGGAAGCAACCTGCAACGCGTGAAGCGGATCGTGGGTCGAAAAGAGAATGCTGCATCTCTGTTGATGGGCCAAATCGCTGATGAGCTGGAGCACCACCTGCTGATTGGCGAGATCCAGCGCGGAACACGGTTCATCAAGTAACAACGTTTGACACTCAGTCACCAGAGCCCGGGCAATCATCACTAACTGTTGCTGCCCGCCAGAAAGTGAGCCAAATGAGATGGAGGCAAGATGCGCAATACTCAACTGCTCTAATGCCTGCATTGCTCTTTGTTGATCCTGCTGGCTGGGTTGCGCAAAAAGCTTCACGTGCTGTGCTCGCCCCATCAGCACCACATCGCTGACCGTATAAGGAAACGGTAGATGGCTATGCTGTGCCACAATTCCTATCCCACCGTTATTTTCAATACTCCCGCCTAAAGCAGGCAGCGTGCCGGTTAGCGTATCAAGCAGCGTACTTTTACCCAGACCGTTACGTCCAAGCACGGCCCAGATATCACCTTTCTGGCAACAGAACGTTAGCGGCTCAAATAGCGGCGCGCGATACCCATAAGAAAGCTGATTTACGCGCAGTGCGGCAGGTATCATGATTTCTCCCGACGGCTGGTACGAATGAGCAAGAAAGCAAATAACGGCGCACCGAACAATGCGGTGATGATCCCCAGCGGTATCTCCGCGTGCATCAGAGTGCGGGCAATATCATCCACCACAATCATAAAACCGCCCCCCAACCAGAAGGCACACGGCAGTAGACGACGATGATCAACGCCCACCAGCAAACGCGCCAGATGCGGAATAACCAACCCAACCCAGGCAATACTGCCGCTGACCGCCACCTGAGCGGCGACCAAAAATGCGCAGCACACCAAAACGCTGCGTCGCAGAGGAACCACCGCCACCCCCAGTGCTCTGGCATCTTTGTCATTGAGCGATGACAGGTTTATCCGCCAGCGTAGCTGGAACAAAACCGTCGCGGCGATACCGACTGGAACCGCCAATAGCAGTACTTTATGCCAGTTGGCCGTCGCGAAGCTGCCCAACAGCCAGAACACAATATTAGGTAACGTCTCTTCGGTATCAGCCTGATATTGGATCAGGCTCACCAGCGCGGCAAAAAAGCCGCTCAAAATGATACCTGACAGGATCAACACCAGCGTATTCTCCAGCCCCTGTAACGCAGCAACGGCATACACCAGGATCAATGCCGTCAGACCGAAGAAAAACGTTGACCCCATCATCAGCAAGGGCGAAAGACCGAGCAGGATGGCCAGCGTTCCGCCAAAGGCCGCCCCCGACGTCACACCGATAATATGCGGGTCGACCAGCGGATTATGAAATACTCCTTGCAACGTCGCCCCGCATAACCCCAGCGCGCCCCCCGCCAGCAGCGCCATCAGAATACGCGGTAATCTGACCGTCCAGATCACCTGGCTGGCTATTTCCTCAGCGTCGCTATAGTGCGTAAGGTGGTAAAACACCTCGCTTAACGACAGCGGATATTGTCCGAGGCATAGCGAACTGACGCCCAGCAACAGGACCACAACGATTAAGAGCGGTTGCAGGGGCAAAAAACGGTTACTTAGCTGCATCAGACTGCCAGTTCACACGATAAAAACGCTGATAGTAATCTTGCGCCTGCGCATCAACGTCCACATCTTTATAGGCATCCGGATACAGTTTTTTGGCCATCCACAGTTCACCGATCGCCAACGCCTCTGGCATCGGATAGCCCCAGGCTTTGGCGTATTCAGGCATCAACCAGACACGATGATTTTTCACCGCATCAATCCCCTGCCAGTTCGGATCGTTTTGGATCTGAGTTACCACCTGCGGATAGCGATCCTGGACAAAAATCACCTGCGGGTTCCACGCTAATACCTGCTCCAGCGCAACCTGACGGGCCCCTTTCACACTGGCAGCCGCCACGTTTAATCCCCCCGCGTGCTGCATCATCAGTCCGGTGTACTTCCCGGAGCCGTAAGTCATCAGGTCGGGGTTAGCCATATAAATACGGACTTTTTGCGCATCCGGGATGTTTGCAACCGGCGCATTGAATTTTGCTCGTGCCGCAAAAACGTAGTCGATTAACGTTTCAGCCTGCGGTTTGCGCCCCACGACATCCGCAATCAGGCGAATACCCTGCTTTAACCCTTCGTTGTAGACCTGCTCTTCATCGGCCATAGTCGGGTTCATTTTATTCTGTTGCCCGTCGGCATCTTTGCGCAGTGAGATAGCAACGACCGGAATACCGGCGTTCTGAATCTGCTGGATCATCTCCGCGGGCGCATAGTTGGCGACAAACACCACCTGTGGATGAATTGCCAGCAGGCTTTCAATGTTCACGCTGGTGAGATCGCCCGGTGTCGGCAATGTAGTAATCGTCGGCATAAAGCGCGCAAATTCAGGCCCGAGCTGTTTTTTCCAGCTCGACATCACGCCAACAATGTCCTGCTGCGCATTGAGCTGGACCAGAATATTCAACGTCTGGTGTTGCAGCACGACCACTTTGTCCACATGGTCAGGAATCGTGACCTGACGACCAAGCTGATCGGTGATCGTACGGTTGGCCTGAGCAGAAAACGCAAACAACATGCTGGCGCATACCAGCACAAAAGAGCGGAAAGTTAACATGGGATACCATCTGAATAGAGGAGTAAAAACGATATGCATTAAATTATATAACGTGATGACTGGCAACCCATTATCATCATGCAACGCACCAAACCCCACATTTAAGAGGGGTAAAAATGGCGTGCGATCCTTATCTCGCCTGTCTTTACACGCAAGTGTTACTCCTGTGGAGGTAACGCGTTTAAAATTCGCATCGCCTGCGCTGGAGTGAGCGAATAATCGAAGAACTGGCGATAAAAATCGCGCGTCACGCTGACCATATCCAGGCCGCTAAACAGCGTAGGATGCAGTTTTGATGCAGCCCATTGCAGCTGTAGCGCGCTTTCAGTGCCGTAACGATCCCAGGGGAACACGCCCGCCGGATTGCGCCAGACATTACCCTGCTTAACCGCGTCAAGTTCTTTGAACAATGCCGCATATGGCGAACTGGCGATATCACCGCAACCCGCACCGAGAATAATGACCTGCGGTTGCCAGTAGAGCACCCTTTCGGGCGACACCTCCTTCATGTTGCCGTCCACTTCATCTGCCGCATTCCGTCCCCCCGTCAGCGTAATCCAGGTATCGATCAACGTGTTCCTGCCATCGACTTTAAGCGGATTCAGCGACTGAATATGAAGTACCCGAGGGCGCTGATCTGCCGACAACTTCGCCGTTTTAGCCTGCACATCCGCGAGTACACGGTTGAGATACTGATTGTAAGCCGTCGCCCGGGCGCGAGCCTGCCCCGTCCCCAGAACCTCTGCGGTTGTAGTGACCGATTTTTCCATCGAAGCATAGTCAGTAAATGCCATTTCAAGGGCCGGGATGCCCGCCTGACTGTAACTTTGAGCATCCCCTTTTCCTTTTGCCACGAACACCACATCGACGTGCCGAGCCAACAAATCCTCAGTATTAAATGATGTTCCTCGTATCTGTAAGGCTTGCCTCAGGGAAGGGTTGATTTTGAACATCCATGGCTGGTTATCCTCATGGTTGACCGTCACAACAATGTTACGACCTGCGCCCAGCGTCATCAGCACCGAATGATGGGCAAACCAGCCATCCGCAATACGTTCAACATGTGTGGGAACGGTAACTGTGTGACCAGCATCATCCACAACCTGGCGCGTTGCCAGGGCAGGAAACGCCAGCCACACACAAAGCAGCCATGTGTGGCACGTTTTCATGAGCACCCCCTAAAAATCAACCTGAACAGAAACCTGAGCCTGACGCGGTGCACCAAGTTGAGCGCTGGCAGCCCCTGCGCCCGTGTAGCCGGTCAATGCGCCCGGAACAATATTGGTCCAATAGTGACGGTCGGTGAGATTGGTGATATCAAACCGTAAAGTGGTTGGCGTGTTCCACAGTCTGGTGGCATAACGCGTGCCGATGTCCACCGTGGTGTAACTCCCGACCCAACTGTCATTGGCATTATCGGTAGCCCGACGTCCGACGTAATGCACGTTCGTGTCGACATCCAGTCCCGAAACCCGTTCGATGGTGTAGATCGCGAGAATATTCGAGGCGAAACGCGGCAAACCAACAACTTGCTTACCATCCGCATTGCTGGCCGCGGTATTATGAAGCGTTGGATCTAGCCAGGCTCCGCCGCCTAACACGCGTAAATTATGAGTAATATGCCCATCAGCCATCAGCTCCAGCCCACGGTTTTTTTGCGTACCGTCCTGAGCAAAATCGCCGTTGTCGTTGGTATAGGCAAAGGGGCGTTTGGCTTCAAACAGCGCAGCGGTAAGCAGCAGGTCTTTTACAGGCGCATATTTTGCGCCCACTTCGATCTGACGACTTCGGTAGGGATCTAACACCTGCCCGGCATTGCGCGCCCCGGCGGGTGCGGTATCGCCCTGCTGCAAACTGTCCGCCCAGGTGGTATACAGCGTGACGTTCTCCACCGGTTTATACATCAGGCTGGTGGAACCGCTCATGCCATTGTCTTTCTGACGGCTGCTTTCATGCCCAGCTTTGTTGTAGTTACTGACGGTAAACAGGTTCTCGCTGCCGGAAAGCAGCAAGCTCCACTGCGGGGAAAAATGCAGCGTATCGCTTAGCAAAAATGCATGCTGAGTGGTGGTCGCCGAATGATAGCGATCGTTAAAATCTGGATACGGTGGTCGTGGATAGTCGGGATGTTGATTGAGAGAAGAATGCCCCAGAGTGAAAGTGCCACCGTTTCTTGGATTATAGTTTTTCCACACAAATCCACGCATTCCGGTAGCAATGTCCTGCGTCAGCCAGCCAGTATCAACGCTACCAGTCAGGTTCGCTAAATAGCTGTTGATGGTAAAGCGACTGGCCGCCGAATTGGCGGTTGTGGTGGTGTAATCTCCTTGGTTATTCGTCAGAGTATTGGTCACTGCCGTCGATTCTCGGTCTGCAACCTGGTGCAGCGCCCCCAGATCCAGCATCCAGTTGCCGTCAAAATCATGCTTAATATGCATATCGACGGTGGTTGTTTCGTCATCATGACCCGCATAAGACTGACCATACTTACTGTCCGTAGGATCAAATGCCGCGGGGAAGTGAACGCCTTTCGCCAGAGCAAAACTCCCCGGCATACCTTTTTCGTAATAATGGTAATAGCTGAAATTACTCTCCAGCACCGTTTGATCTGTCAGTTGAAAGTCCAGCCCCAAGCCAGCGTACTGTCGACGGACATGGCTATCGGTGGTGTAGCTATGGCCCTCATCATTTAGCAAGTTGAGACGATATTTCACCCGGTCTCCCGCATCGATTGGGCCACTGAAATCCATCGACGTCAGCGTACCCGCCCCTGTACCTTGCCCCACGGTGACGCGGTGTAACGGCGTATCGACGGGTCGTTTGGACACCAGATTAAACATCCCTGCTGGATTGGCGGGGCCATACAGCGACCCGGCGATGCCGCTCAACACTTCAATGTTCTGGAACTGTTCGGTCGAATATTCAGTCGTGGAGACGGCGTTCAGGCCATCAATCATATGGTTTTGTACCACACTCCCCTGCATGCCCCGGGTTTGCGGGCGGACGCCGTCACCCTGAACGGACGGTAGGTAGCGATAGGCGTCTTTCACATCTTTGATTTGTTGCTGATCCAGCACTTTTTTCGACAGCGTCTGCACCGACCAGGGAACGTCTATCAGCTCTCGCTCGCCGAGGCTACCTAACGTTGCTTTTTTTTCGCTCGCAGGAGGTTCATGTTCCGATAACGAGGATTGTGACGTGGCGGGCGCCGAAACGATGACGGTATCTTCAGCGTGAGCCGTTACGGCGGTGGAAAGACAGGCAAAGGTCAACAACCCAGAGGCCACTGGGGTAATTTTGTTATTTAACATTCGTTAATTCAATTCGTTAGATAGAAAGACTGGAGGCTGCTAACGCAAGCACCTTCTCTTGAAGAGTACAGTTATTATATTTGTATGATGAATAGGATAGATCTAATCGATATATATGTAAATATATAACGAGATGTGATTGGTAAATTTACTGCAACAAAAAAGCCGACGGTAATGACGACCGTCGGCTTTAGGTAAAGGACAACTAACGAATTATTTGGTTGCCGCTTTGATGATCTGAAGCGCTTTGGCGAACTGATCCTGCGGAATCGTCAGCGGGTAAAGGAAACGAATAACGTTGCCATACTGACCGCAGGTCAGCAGCAGCAGTCCTTGCTCAAGGGCTTTCTTCTGCACGCGTTGTGCGGCGGAAGCGTTGGGTTCCCCTGTCGCTGGATCACAGAATTCAGCAGCAATCATAGAACCTAAACCACGCACTTCGGCCAGTTCAGGACACCCTGCTTGCGCATCTGTCAAAGCGGCGCGCAGCTGTTCGCCGAGGGCCGACGCACGCTGGCACAGCTGTTCATCATGAATAATGTCCAGTACTGCATGGGCCGCCGCGATCGACAGCGGGTTCCCGGCGTAGGTTCCACCCAGACCACCCGGCGCAGGTGCATCCATGATTTCGGCTTTGCCCACAACGCCAGACAGTGGCATGCCGCCCGCGAGGCTTTTCGCCATGGTCATCAGGTCCGCTTTATCGGCGTAATGATCCATCGCAAACAGCTGGCCCGTACGGGCAAACCCGCTTTGTACTTCATCGGCAATCATCACGATGCCATGCTCGTCGCAAATACGGCGGATGGCAGCCACAAATTCCGGCGGTGCCACCACGAAGCCCCCTTCGCCCTGGACGGGTTCGAAGATAATCGCCGCAACCTGGGTTGGGTCGATATCGGCTTTAAACAGACGCTCAATCGCTTTTAGGGAATCCGCCGTGGAAATACCCTGTAATTCAGAAGGATACGGAGCATGGTAAACAGAGCCAGGGAACGGACCGAAACCTTTTTTATAGGGTGACACCTTGCCGGTTAACGCCATCGTCATGTAAGTACGACCATGAAAACCACCGCCAAATGCGATAACGCCAGGACGCCCGGTATGTGCGCGTGCAATTTTCACCGCGTTTTCTACCGCTTCAGCCCCGGTGGTGAAGAATGTGGTTTTACGCTTGCCATCGATTGGCGCGACGGCGTTGATTTTCTCAGCCAAAGACACATAGCTTTCGTACGGGACAATCTGATAAGCCGTATGGGTAAAAGCCTGAAGTTGCGCTTCGACTGCCTGCACCAGGCGAGGATGGCGGTGTCCGGTGTTCAGCACGGCAATCCCGGCGGCAAAATCAATGTACTGATTGCCTTCGATATCGGTAATCGTGCTGTTTTCTGCCGACTGGGCATAAAAATCACACATTACACCCACGCCACGCGGAGTGGCATCCAGACGACGTTGTTGCAGGTTTTTATTGTTCATTCTCTACACCTTGTCCATTAATACATTTCGGTTGAATTACCCTTTAAATTTAGACGCCGTCTGGTACTTTAATCGAGAGCCAAATCGTTTTATTTTAAGGATCCAAATGCGTTCACTTGCCGGAGATGTGATTAAGCAGGCATTTAGTCAGCAGACTGACGAAAAACTACATCGCCGCCTGTATGCCGCCATTTGTAGTTGCATCCTCGAAGGTAGCCTGAAACCGGCTACCCGAATGCCTCCGTCGCGTGACCTGGCAGGAGAGCTGGCGCTATCGCGCAATACCGTCCTGCGGGTTTACGAGCAGTTGCAGGCCGAAGGTTATATTTCTGCGCGTACCAGTAGCGGCACATTTGTCACTGACAGCGTGCTGGACAATCTCAACCTGCGTCCCAATAAAGAACCTGTTGCTGCGGCTCTGGAGGATCACACCCGCTTATCTGCCCGCTGCCTTGAGCTGTTAGGTAATGCCAGCGCCAGTCCCCGTCAGTGGGGCGCGTTTATTCCAGGCGTACCTGATGTAGAGCATTTCCCGCACCGGGTGCTCAAAAAAATTCAGGACAGGCTGGCAAGACGATTGCGCCCGGAGTTTCTCACTTACGATGCCGCAGGCGGTGTGAATGAGCTTAAAGAAGCGCTGGCGGACTATCTGCGCACCGCTCGCGGCGTGCGGTGTTCGCCGGAGCAAATTCTGATTACAGAAGGTATTCACCAGGCGCTGGATCTGGTGACCCGAACGTTATGCAACCCGGGCGATCACGCCTGGATTGAGGAGCCGGGCTACTGGGGAATCAAAAATATTCTGCGGATCAATGCGGTAAATTTTTCGGCTATCCCGGTTGATGAACAAGGTATGATCCCACCAGATTCAGGCGAAACACCGCCAAAACTGATTTTTGTGACACCGTCACATCAATACCCTCTCGGTTCGGTGATGAGCCTCAGTCGCCGCCGGCAACTTATCTTTCGCGCACGTGAAACGCGAAGTTGGATAGTGGAAGATGATTACGACAGTGAGTTCCGCTTTTCCGGCCAGCCGATCCCCTCTTTGCAGGGGCTGGAAGAAGAGACACCTGTCATCTACATCGGGACATTCAGTAAGACACTCTATCCCGCACTGCGACTCGGGTATGTCGTGCTACCTAAATCGTTAGCCGCTCCGCTGAAAAAGGTTCATAACGACCTCTATCGTGGTGGACATCTGTTGATTCAGGCCGCGCTGGCGGAGTTTATTCGCGAGGGTTATTACGCAGCACACATTCGGAAAATGCGCCAACTATACAGTCGTCGTCGCCAGATGCTGGTAGAGCTTATCAGCCGCCAGCTTGGTGAGCATTATCTTGGTTCCTTCAGCAGCAATGCCGGGCTGCATATGATCTTACAGTTACCCGCAGGGAGCGATGACGCGGTCATTGCCCAACAGGCGAATGCGCAAGGGTTGTTGGTGCGCCCGCTGTCACGCTACTACGTGAATGAAGAGAAACGCAGCGGCCTGTTGCTGGGGTTTGCAAGTATTGAAGAGCATGAAATGGCGGCGGCGTTTACCCGACTCGCGGATATTATCAGGGCAAACACCGTGTAAGCGCTGCCGGATGGTGGTGCAAGCACCTTATCCGGCATACTGTTTAATGTGATGCTTTTTTAATCCCAGCCAGATCTTCATGGCTTACTTCGCCATTCCCTTCACCCCAGGTCTTACGCACGTAATTAATCACGTCGCGCATTTCGTTGTCACTTAACATGCCTCCGTAGGCGGGCATCTTAAAGGATACGCTGCCACGCGTTGTCGGTGTTTCTGCGCCGTGGGCAATCACTCTGAACAGCGGCGTCGGATCATCAACCATGACCAGCGGATTGTTGACCAAAGAAGGTGCGTTATCATCCGTACCTTTCCCTTCCAGACCGTGACAAGTTGAACAGTAACGGTTATAGGTCACTTTGCCCACCTCAGGTGAATTCGACCAGGATGCTGTAGTCGCAGCAGCACGCACCGTTTCAGGCTTCGCGCTTTTCAGACTCAGCAGATATTGGGCGATCGCCGTGGCATCTTCGTCAGTCAGATACTGTGTACTCTGCGTGACGACTTCAGCCATCGAACCTGAAACCGCGGCATGCTTACTCTTACCGGTCAGCAACAGCGATTTTAACGCCTGCTCAGACATTCCGCTGCCCCGCAGCGAAGGCGCATACCAGCCGTCAATCATCGCGCCACTCAAGTACTCGGCATCAGCATTAGTATAGGCTTTTTCATTCATCGCCATACCTCTCGGTGTATGGCATGAACCGCAGTGTCCGGGACCTTCCACCAGATAAGCGCCCCGTTTTACCAGGGCTGCGTTGTCATCTGGTTTCGCGCTATCTACTGTCGTTGCTGGCGCGTCGGTAAACAGCCAGTTCCAGATATGCAGCGGCCAGCGGGCGGAGAGCAGCCACGGAATGGCATTCTCTTTATTGGGTTGCGCAGACGGTGTGACATCATGCATAAAATAGCGATACAGCGCCTGAACATCCTCGTCAGAAAGTTTTGCATAAGAGGGATAAGGCATGGCCGGATAGAGCGGATGACCGTCTTTGGCAATTCCCTGGCGTACCGCCTTTTCAAAATCCTCGTATGAGTAATTACCAATACCCTGTGCCTTGTCCGGGGTAATGTTGGTCGAATAAATATCCCCCACCGGAGTAGGAAACTTTTTGCCCCCCGCCATCGCCGCACCACCTTCAGCGGTATGACAGGCGACGCAGTCTGAAATTCGCGCGATGTATTCACCGTTAGATTCAGCAGCGCTTACCGAAGCGGTAAATAAACAGGCGGCGAGAATGGTTACGTTACGCATAGATCACCCCATATTCTTGAGTTCATTAACCGCACGCCATGCCTGATCGATTGCCGTGTGAGCATAAGCACTCCAGTCAGAATCGGAGTTAGCGATGGCAATGCGACCGACTGGCTGACGCGCCCGCTCGATAATTTCTGGCATTTTATCCATATCATCGAACAGTGAATTGGCGTAGTACGCATAGCCATGCGCCCAGCGGTTAACGGTAATGGCGGAGATATCGCGTTGATTATCAAAGCCTGTTGAGCCAAACATCTCCTGCAACTGGGAGCGAATCATCTCCTCATGCGCCGCAAAAGTGGTCCCCAGCAAATAGGCTCGTCCCAGGCGAAACTGCTCTCTGGCCGATAGGTTACTGCCCGGATAGGTCGGCACATAGACCATGTGAATGACCATCGGATCGTCCGGGGAGGCCGGATGCTGATACCCACCAATACTGACCGGATAGTCGAGCTTAACCCGGCTGTAAGGTGCCGCTGGAGAATAAAATTCATGTACGCCAAGCTGTTTGAACGCCTGCCAGTTTTTGACCACCACGTTGGTGTACACCAGCGGAGCCTTGACGTTCAGTTTAAGATCCGCCTGCTGCTGTTCCGGCATCTCAGGCACCAGATACGGGATCATCATGTTATAGCCTGCCATGATGGTGTTCTTACCGCGCACACGGTGCATTTTACCGTCACGCAGATAGGTCACCACAACGCCATCCTGCACGTTGGCCGCATTAATCACTGTACTGTTCAGGCGCAGGCGCGTGGTGTTTTCTGGTAGATCCAGCTTTTCATAATGCAATCTGGCGAGAACAGAGTCTTCCATCGTGTTACCCGGTAGCGCATCCGGCAGCATATACCTGACTAACAGTCGGGCCAGACCGGCGTTACCGTCCGGGAAATGGTAAACATACGGCTCTTCGAGGTCGGCCAGCGACTCTCCGTCCAACGGCGGTAACCCCATCCCTTCCATGCCGGGTAAGGCGCACGCCCTGGCATCGCTGCAGGAGATGCCTTCAATGCCGATGGCAAAGAAGTCATTGGAACGCTGCTGAAAATAGAGCAGCGCCATTTTGCTCAAACCCACTTTTGTTGCTAAAAATTCACTGTAGCTGTGGGTATCAAGCCATTCCATTTTCTCATCGACCGTCATACCCGGAAGGTAATCGCCAGGGCGCACGTGCAGATCGATCAGCGCTTTTCTGTCGTTCTCACCTAGCGGAAAATCATTGATAAAGTCTTCAATTTTACGGCCATTGAGCCTGTCCGGCGGAATATCATCAGATACCGCGCGGCCCGGATCGCCGCTGACGATTTTTGTTACGCCAAAATTCTTCTTGTCGAAAAAAACCCCGCGACTGAGCTGCCAGTCGGGGTAGAAGTTTACGTCAAAACTCTCTTTTAACCGCGTGACGCTGACGCCCACGGTTTCCATCAGTTTTTGTACTTCAGGGCTGAAATTATGCGCGGGTGACTGGAATGCTTCGCTGCCGCCATAACCGAGTAATTTCTTGCCCGAGCTGGTAAATTCATTACGTTTGGCGTGTCCGCCAAAATCGTCATGGTTATCGAGGATCAGGATCCGGCTATTTTGCCCGGCAACTTGACGCCAAAAACAACCGGCAGCTAACCCGCTAATCCCGCCCCCAACAATCACCAGATCGTACTCTTCCTCGACGGGCAGAGCGTTTAATTCAAAATGCTTCTGCTCGCGGCCTAGCGCATGCGCCATTTCAAATGATCCAGGATGATTACCCCGCAGCCCTGTCAGCGCAGGAGGATAATAATTTCCATCTATAAATGCGTTTCCCTTTCCTGTCGCCCTGACCCACTCCAGCGGGGTAAGTCCCGCCGCAATAGTCACCGCGACGCCGTTGAGAAAATCACGTCTGGTAATTGCCATTAACTTTTTTCCTTATTGCTACACACTGCCTTTAATACGACAAAAATAAGAGAAATACCCCTTCTTAGTTATAAAGGGGCACAACCGACTACTTCACTGGCTTTAACTCTTCATCCAGTTTTTTAGAATCATAATAATCACCCTGCCAGGTGATTTTTCCTGCTTTAACATGAATATAGCTGACGCCTTCAAATTTGATCGGATTATTTGTCGGCGGACTCCCTGCCCATTCACCACTATTTTTGCCTGAAAACTCCCAACGAAATGCCACGGTGTCTTCGTCGTAGACGGGTTTTCCAACCATTTTCCAGCTAAGATCTGGCACCGCCTTAATAAAAGCGCCGATAACCTCTTTTTCCGCTTTTTCTCTGCCGTTTATCGGTTCTCCCGCGGCGGCATCATAATAAACCGCATCATCCGCAAGATATTGAGCGGCTCGCGAAGCATCATGCGCATTCCACGCCGCCATATATTCTTTTACGGTACTCAGCGATGTACTTTCTGCAAAGCTATAGCCCGAGAGCATCACTAATGAAAGCACCGCAATTTTTACTGTTTTCATCGTAATCCTCTCTATTCAGAAATGTCACACATGATATGTTTCACCCGAGTGTATTCTTCGAGCGAATAGGATGAGAGATCTTTGCCATAACCCGATTTTTTGAACCCGCCGTGCGGCATTTCGGCACACAGAGGAATGTGATTGTTAATCCACACCGTGCCAAAATCGAGGTCAATGCTGAAGCGCTGCGCGCGACCATGGTTACGGGTCCAGACGCTGGCGGCAAGACCATACTCCACATCATTCGCTTTGTGTAGTGCCTCTTCGTCAGTAGAAAACGACTGAATGGTCATTACCGGACCAAATACTTCATGCTGAATAGCTTCATCATTTTGATGCAATCCGGAGACAATCGTCGGCTCAAAATAGAAGCCCGGACCTGGCCCGGCGCGCCCACCGGTTTCAATTTTTGCATGTGCCGGTAAACGCTCAATAAAACCTTTCACCTGCTCCAGTTGATTCCGGCTATTCAATGCGCCGTACAGCGCATTCTGATCTTCTGGCGGCCCAAATTTGATACTTTTTGTTTTCTGGATCAGTTTTTCCAGAAACTCAGCATAGATGGATTGCTCTACCAGGATCCGCGTAGCCGCTGTGCAATCCTGCCCGGCATTAAAAAAGCCTGCCGTAGTGATTGTCGCTATCGCCTTGTCCATATCCGCATCGGCGAACACGACTGCAGGCGCTTTTCCACCCAATTCCAGATGTGCTCTGGTCAGGTTTGCCGCCGCCGAAGCCGCAACCTGCAAACCCGCGCGAACCGAACCGGTAATCGAAACCAGTGAAGCCTTCGGGTTTGAAACCACCAGCGAACCGGTGCTGGCTTTGCCCAACACGACGTTAAACGCCCCTCTCGGGAACAATGGTGCTGCCAGTTCAGCCAACAGCAGCGTACTAACTGGTGTGGTGTCGCTTGGCTTTAACACGACCGTGTTGCCTGCCGCCAGCGCTGGTGCAATCTTCCACACCGCCATCATGAACGGGTAGTTCCACGGCGTAACTTGCCCAACGATACCCAGCGGTTCACGACGGATGGTCGATGTAAACCCGGCGGAATATTCTCCGGCCGCCTTCCCTTCAAGACAGCGCGCCGCGCCAGCAAAAAAGCGGATGGCATCGCAGGATGCCGCAATCTCCTCTTTCTCAATAAAATGGCGAAGCTGACCGGTTTCCTGACTTTGCGCGGTTACCAGCCACTCAACGTTGCGTTCAATCTCATCGGCCAGCAGCAATAACGCCTTTTGCCGCTGTACTGGCGTCGATTTTCTCCAGATGCTAAACGCCGCTTCCGCTGCTGAGTAGGCTTGCTCTACCTCCGCCTCGTTAGCGTTAGGAGAAATTGCGTATGTTTCACCGTCAACCGGACTCACCAGTTCGAAGCTATCTTCGCTGCTGCCTGCTACATAGTGCCCATTAATAAAATGCTTCAGGGTTTTCATGCTTGTCTCCTGCCAATTAATACATAAAGAATCTTATGTAATATATATATTGTAAAATTTTTTCAAATGCGCAACATTGACACTATGATAAGCCTCGCATTTTTAACTTAATTTTCACATTTGTAAGGTAAGGCTTTTCATTGCCAGCTGACGCGTTATGCTCAGCTCATCATGAGGTTATCGGGACACACATCCGCTTGTGCAGTGACGTTGCGCCCAGGCATGTAAAATAACTCGGCCATTCTTACCTTCCTTGCCCGACGGGCATGTGTTAAAAATGGTCGTTGTTTCAGGGAATTGAGTACAGAAAAGATTATGATTACTCACGCGGTCATATTTGCGCCTATCGGGCAGGTCAGTCGTTCAGACCAGATAGTCCAGCGCCTTTCAAATGCCATTATCACGGGGTTGCTGGAGCCAAAAGAACAGCTTCCCAACGAAACTGATTTGGCAAAAATGATGGGTGTCTCACATATCACTATCAGAGAAGCGCTAAACACGCTTCGGGCTAATAATCTTATCCATACGGTTCGCGGTCGTAATGGCGGGAGCTTCGTCTGCGAAAATATCGATGGAAAAAATAGCGCCCTACACCCGTTCAAAGCGATCAGTACGGATTATCTGTCTGATCTGGGTGAAATGCATTGCGCCATTATTAGCCATAGCGCGAGGCTGGCTTCCCGACGGATGACCGGTGCGGATATCGCCAAATTTCGCGAGTTTGTCGAGGTACTCAGAAAGGCAAACTCACCTGAGCTGATGACCCAGGCCGATATGCGTTGTCTGCTGGCGATTGCTGCCAGTTCGCATTCAGCGCGACTGGCCAATCAGGAGCTGCAAGTTCAGGCTGAATGGGCATCACTTGTGGCGATACTTTATCGCACAGACAGTATTCATGCGGAAATTATCGCGCTTTATTCAGCGCTGGCCGATGCACTGGCTGCTCACAACGAGGCAGAGTCAGTACAGTTTGCCACACGGATCATCGACACGTTTACCTACTACCTTATTGAAAAAAAGCTGAAATATAACTCGAACTGACAATCAGTGAAGGCAGGACAGACAATGAGCTCTTCGACATCCCTAAGCGCATTAATCCGTAAAATTGATGACATTACTGTTTCTACCGTAGATTCTACCGTTGCGCTAGCGAGGAGCATCCATGAGGCGATTTCAGGGGTACAAAAGGCCTCAGCCGAGGTCGTTCTCGACCCATCAGTAAGATCCACCGTTCAACAGCACATCAAGCGCACGCTCAGTGACAACCATTACTGTTCAGGGGCGGGATTCGCCAGCCATATTGAGAGCACCGCAAACACAAAAGAGTACTGGTTGCTGGAGTGGTGGTATAAGAAAGATAATGGTTTGAGCCAGGCGCATCTGGATTTGGATCAGGCCACACAACAACGACTGGATTTCAGAACCTTTGAGTGGTTTAAGCATTCTCCTCCGGCTGGCAAAGCCTATATCCACGGTCCCTACGTCGACTATATTTGCAATATCTCCTATACCCTAACGTCAGCCGTCCCGGTCTACTACAACGACCAGTTTCTCGGTGTTGCCGCGGTCGATTTGCTGGTCAGTCAGATAGAAGCCGAACTGCTCTCCTGCGCTCATCCTGATTATGTGATTCTGACCAATCTGGAAAACAGGATCATTTTCTCCAGTTGGCCACGTTTTCGCGTGGGTGAATTGCTGTCACCTGCAAATAGTACCGTGGTGTATCAGAGCGACTACTTTATCCTTTATCACTATCAAAACTAAGGGCCCGAAGGCCCTTAGTTTTTAGTTATCCTGCCCCATATTGAGCTTACTGGCGTACGCAATGGCGTCGTTTTCCGGCGCCGCTGAACGACCAAACGGACGGGTCAGGAACATATAAATAAGTCCCGAGCCAACGACAATCGCCAGGCCGAACAGGACCGTCCAACGGTCAATGAAGTCGCTGCTGTCTGCCGGTTGCGCCAGTAACCAGATCCCGCACAATCCGTAAGCTAACGCCAGCACATTCACGATTACCCCCCAACCGCCAATGGTCCACTCCCCCGCCGGTTTCCAGCCTTTCAGGCGCTGACGCAGCGCGGCAAGCACAACCATCTGGAACGAGATGTAAATCCCGATAACAGCAAACGCGGTGATACGTGACAGGTTATCTGGCTGGAAATAAACCCAAACACAGATGATCACTGGCAGAAGGCAACTGACGACCATGGCATTATCCGGAACACCATTTTTAGAGATTTTGGCCATCCATTCACTTCCCGGCAGCATTCTGTCGCGGGAGAAAGAAAAGATAAGACGGCTTAACGCAGCCTGGAGAGACAAAATGCACGACAACATGGCGATAATCGCGACGACGATAAAGACAGTCGCGCCGGTTTCGCCCAGCGCTTCATTAAGGATTGCCGGGATCGGATCGGACGTTTTGCCATTCACGATGCTGACCAGATTCGGTGAAGCCAGCAGATAACCCATAACAGAAATAATGGCGGAAATCGCGCCGAATACGATGCTTAAAATCATCGCCACTGGGATCTTTTTACTGGGATTCTGCACCTCTTCCGCAACGTTACCGCAGGCCTCAAAGCCAAAGAACATAAACAGTCCCATCAGCGCAGCAGACATAAATGCGGTGGAATAGCTGCCGTCATGAGCCAGCACACCCATCGAGTCAAAAATTACAGAGAACGGCTGCGAACGGTGGAAAATCAGCAGATAAATCCCCAGCGCGATCACGCTGACAATTTCACACCAGAAACCAATTTTCGCCACCCGGGCCAGATTTTTAGTCCCGGACATATTAACCGCCATCATCAACAGCAGCAGCAGAACGGAAGTCACCAACATCGTGGCTGGAGTCTGACCATAGTGGAAGAGTGATTCAACAAACGTTGATGTATATTCCGCGATCGACGTAATGGTGACCACCAGTGCCCACAGGTAGATCCAGGCGGCGATCCACGCATATTTCTTGCCCCACAACCTTCTGGCCCAAGGGTAAAGTCCGCCGGTTATCGGATACTGGGAAGCGACCTCACCAAACACCAGCGCCACCAAAAGTTGCCCGCATGCGACGATTAAAATCCACCATACTGCAGGCGGCCCCGCCAGCGTTACGGCCAGCGCAAACAGCGAATAGACGGCGGTAAGCGGCGACAGGTAGGTAAAACCCAACGCGAAGTTTGAAATTAAACCGATCGATCTATTGAACTGTTCTTTGCCATCTTTTTGAAAATTATCGTTTTTCTTATCAGGTATCTGTTCCATATAGCTTTCTCTTTTGTGGAATAGTCGCAGGGTTGAACAATTAATGTATAAAAGATATTAAGTTATATGTATAGTGATTTTGTCGCAGATTTGTTAAAAATGATCGCGCGTCACATTGCTACAAAATCGGGGGCTTGCGATAAAATGGAAACATATAATTAACAATTAGATTTAATGTGAGAGGTGGTGAAGACACAGAAATGATGCTTTTAGGCATAGTACAGTTGCACCGGATCAAGATTTTCGATCCGGTGCATAGCATACGGTTAAAACGTTTTGCTCATACCTCTATTTCGTATTACTCATGCCGATAAATTGAACTGCGAAATGAAATTATCGATGTGGCTTACATCGTCATTCGTTAATGACCAACCCGGCTTTCGGCAATAATCATCAGCGATAATCCCGCGTCGTTGTAATATTGTCTTTTCAACCTGGATAATATACTCACAGTGCTGCATCCAGCGCTGAATGTACGGTAATAGTGCCTCATGTAATTGCGCCGCCTGTTGATGCTCCCCTGCCAGCCAGTAACGATAAATTCGCACATAAATTTCGCTAAATGAGCAGCCAGGCATTACACCTTTGCCCCCTACCTCAAGCATCTGAAGCATATACAAACCGGCATAACCGTTTAGCACATGGGCCTCTGGTGCCTGCTGCAGAAACTCACGGGTGTAATCCACTGGTGGATTGCATTCAATCTTAAACACTGCATGTGGATAGCGTTTAGCCATCTCAGCAAGTTGAGCTGCGGTGACCGGAAATCCGGTTTCTCCCGGCGCATACTGCACCATTACAGGAATGGTCACGGCCTCCAGCACTGCCGCGATATGCGCCTGTACGCTGGCAAGAGACGGCTGAAGGAAGAACGGCGGAAGCAGCATCAGTGCGTCGGCCCCCATACTCTGATACCGCCGCGCACGGCGAACAGCCAGATCGGTGCTGTGGTCGGTGACCGACAGCGTACGAAATACTCTTTTATTCGCTAATTCAGCAATAAAAATTTCCGCCAACTGCAACCGTTCGCTGTCGTCAAGCTTTGGAAACTCACTGGCAATACCAAACAGCGTCAGTCCGTTAACACCCACGTCCGAAAGGTGGGCCAGCAGACGGCGAAAACTCGTAAAATCGACTTCACCCTGTGGCGTAAACGGCATTGCTACAATGGGATTAACGCCCTGAATTTTTGTAACCGTTGTCATGACAAATCCTCTCTGTCCGCCAGTACCGCGCCTTGCGCCGCCGGTAGCGCCCAACGACGATAAAGTCGCAAGAATCCACGAGGTACCTCTTTATGCACCAGATGACAGCTTTTTTGACGCTCATCCAGCACAGCATCCGCTACATTCAACGTTAATGTACGCTGCGGAATATCAATACTGATTGAGTCACCCGTTTCCACCAATGCCAGTACCCCGCCGTCGCTGGCTTCTGGAGAAATATGTCCCACGAACAACCCGCGGTTCGAACCGGAAAAACGCCCATCGGTGATCAACGCACAGGAGTCAGAGAGATTCATTCCTTCAAGGAATTTCATCGGTTTGTACATCTCCGGCATACCCGGTCCGCCCTTTGGTCCTTCATAGCGCAGAACCAATACACTACCCGACTGAATATCACCGGAGAGAATGGACTCAACGGCCTCATCTTCGCTGTTGAACACCACCGCAGGCCCGGTAAAGACCATTAAATGGTCCGGAACAGCAGCGGGTTTCACTACACATCCCATCGGTGACAGGTTGCCGTGTAGCACAGCAACCCCCGACTCATTACGTACCGGAATGGCCAGAGTATGGATAACTTCCGGGCGCCGAGTAGAGGGAACATTCATTAGCCATTCCCCTTTTTTCTGTCCGTTAACCGTCAGGCAATTGAGATCCAGTAAATTAGCGATCTCTTTTTCAACTGCCGCAACACCCCCGGCCTCCCAAAAATCGATCATATCGTATTCAGATGCCGGATAGAGCGAAGCAACCAGTGGCACCTGATGACTTAGCTCATCAAATTCAGCCAGCGGCAGATGACCCAGCTCGGCTTCATAATAAATAGCCTGCAGATGGAGAATGGCGTTGGTGGAGCCGCCTGTCGCCAACAGATAGGCCATCGCATTGCGGATTGATTCGCGTGTAATAATTTGTCGCGCATTCACACCGCGCTTTACCAGATCCACCGCGGTCATTCCTGTCGCAAAGGCGCACTCGCGGCGTTCGCGTGAAATTGCGGGCAGCATACTACTACCAGGCAAGCTCATACCCAGCACTTCCGCAATACAGCACATCGTATTGGCGGTACCGTACATGGTGCAGGAGCCGTGCCCCGGTTCGGCAATATCTTCAATATGACGGAACTCGGCCTCATCAATTTCACCGCGACGTTTCCAGCCAATTGCTTCGGTGACGATATTGCCGTCCCAGTGTTTACCTTTGTATTCGGCGGGATACATTGGCCCACCGTTCACCAAAATAGCAGGAATATCAAGGCGCGCAGCAGCCATCAGCATAGCGGGGACAATTTTGTCGCACGATCCCAGCAACACCATGCCATCGAAGCGGTGGGCCCGCATCATTACTTCGATCGAACTGGCGATGATTTCGCGCGCCGCCAGAATATAGCGCATACCCAGGTGTCCTTCGGCAATGCCATCGCAAGGGGCAATGGTGCCAAACACCATCCCCACTCCGCCTGCTTCATCAATGCCTTTTAACACATGTGCGGTCAGTTCATTCAAATTGGCGTGTCCTGCCGTCGCATTGGTATAGCTATTCACTACAGCAATTACGGGACGACGCAACTGCTCGTCCGTATGACCCATCGATTTATACAAGGCGCGCTTTAAAGCACCGTCATCACCACTGAGGATCGGATTGAAGTGTTCGCCACCGCAACCTGCACACCCGCTGCCACAACTGCTCATATATGACCTCTTTTCGTTAATACGTTGTTTTCTGCCGGTTTCGTGGCTTGACGATCGCGAGGGTTAATCAATCGTGCCGGAATGAGGAAAATAAGCGGTGCGCAAAGCACCAGAAATCCCGCCAGAATATACAGTCCGCTGCTGGTGCTGCCGGTAGTGTCTTTCAGCCAGCCAAGAACGGTTGGGCCAAAGAAGCCAGCCAGATTGCCAATAGAGTTCACTAACGCGATACCTGCCGCCGCTGCCGTGCCGGAAAGCAATGTACCTGGCAGGCTAATATAGGTGGGAATCAGCGATAACGTGCCGGACATGGCTACGCAAATCCATGCCATCATCCAGAACGTGGAGCCTTCATTTAGCGCGCTGAACGTCAGACCAATGGCCCCGACTATCGCCGGAATCGCAATGTGCCAGCGGCGTTCTTGTTTCAGATCGGAGTGACGGCTATTCCACAACATGCAGACCGCACCGAAGATATAGGGCACCGCTGCCAGCAGACCGATAGCAAAATCATCCTGTACGCCAGAGCTTTTGATAATCGACGGAAGCCAGAAATTAATACCGTAATAGCCAATGTTGAAACTGAAGAAAATCAGCGCCAGCAGCCAGACGAAGCGATTACGGAACATGGCGGACAAACTATGCTGCGGCATTCCCGCGTTAGCGGCGACTTTATCAAGCTGATCTTTTTGCAGATCTTGCTCAATCAACGCTTTTTCATCATCAGATAACCACTTCGCCGATTTCACGTCGTTATCAAGATAACGCAGCACCACGAAGGCCAACAGGAATGAAGGGATTGCCTCTACCAGGAATAACCACTGCCAGTTATGCAGATGGCCGACACCTTCAAACATTTTCAGGATCAGGCCTGAGAGCGGACTACCGATAATTGTGGATAGCGGCGTCACCAGAATAAACAGCCCGAGCGTGCGCGCCGAACGCCATGAGGGAAACCACAGGGTTAAATAGTAAACAATACCAGGGAAGAAACCGGCCTCTGCTACACCAAGTAAAAAACGCACAACGTAGAACTGTGTTGGCGTGGTAACGAACATCGTCAGTGCCGACAACACTGCCCAACTGGCCATGATGCGCGCAATCCAGAAACGGGGACCAAAACGCTGCATCAACAAGTTGCTTGGTACTTCAAAAATAAAGTAACCGATAAAAAAGATACCTGCGCCAATTCCATACACTGTATCGCTAAGATTAAGCGCATCCTGCATGTGGAGTTTGGCGAAGCCTACGTTTACACGATCGAGATATGCGAAAAAATAACACAGGATTAAAAACGGGATCAGCCGTCGGGTCACTTTACGATAAACCGCATTTTTATTTTCAATATCGAGGGTACGCGTATTCATCTTTCAGCCTCTTAAGTTGTTATTGGCGCTGCGCTCTGCTATTAACCTGTTGCCATGCCTGAGCATAGGCCAACGCGTTATGCCGAACCTGTTCGCACTCTGTGCCCGCGCGGTATAAACCGCCGCCACAACCAAAACCTTTCGCTCCCGCCTCGCACCATCTTTGTAGTTGTTGTGCCTCGGCAGAAACACCACCGACCGGCATGCAAACTACGTGAGGCGGCAATACCACGCACATAGCCTGCAGTATGTCCGGGGAGATCATTTCCGCAGGATAAAATTTCAGACCGCTGGCCCCAGCTTCCAGGGCAGTAAACGCTTCGCTCGGCGTGGCGACGCCCGGTAAACTGATAGCCCCTCGATCTCTGCTGCGCCGGATCACTGAGGGATTCATATTTGGCGAGATAATTACCTGCCCGCCCGCATCGACGACGCTATCAACCTGCTCTGTCGTCAGTACCGTACCCGCTCCGACGATAGCACGCATGCCGACGCGTTCGCGTAGCAGCGAGATTGAATCCAACGCGCGCGGTGAATTTAGCGGTACTTCCAGCCAGGTAAAGCCCGCCTCCAGCAATACATCACCAATTTCCGCTGCTTCCCCTGGCCTCAGACCGCGTAAAATCGCGATCATCGGAAGCGGCGTTTTCTGCCACATCGTGGCAAAGTCAAAACTATCCATAGCGTTTCTCTGTTAGACGTTGTTGAAGAAACTGCATTCCGGCGATAAAACAGCGATCGCCCTCGACGCAGCGTGTCTGAATACCAAATGCGTTGGCAGCCATCTGATAGCGGCGAGTTAATGCCGCACTACCCACCAGCCAGACAGGACTGATGTTGTCAGTGGAAAACTCCAATCCGATCAGCAAACCGGAGAGATAGTCACTGACTGATTCAGCAGATAATTCACCCGATAGACGCAACGTTCGGGTAGAAAAAAGGAGTTGGCTTAGCGCCGCGTGGCGTCGGGATGCTTCCACCCCGAGTAAAAATGCGCTGTCATCAGCCGCCGCATCAGGAAGGCCACGGCCAAGCAGCGAGTGCGAAATCATCACCTGAAAAAGCTCGCCGGTCATATAAGTCGAAAAATCAACGATCTGTCTCTGCTGCATCCGGGCGTGTTTACTGTGTGTGCCGGGTAGAATCGCCTGGAAATTATCGATGCCTTCGAGTAAAGACAGTCCCAGTAGCTGAACCTCTTCACCGCGCATTACATCAGGCATGCCACCACGGGGGGATTTACGCAATCCAGGAATAATCCATGCTTTGCTGCCCCAAGAAGTCGTGAAACTTTTACTGTGCGCAAGCAGGCTATCGGCACTGGCGGGTACCGAACAATAGTCAACTTGATACCAGCCCTGCTGCGAACCCACCATCCCAGCCATTGCAACCATTGGCGTTCCCTCAGCAATCCACTCACCAAGTAACATTTTTAACGTCGCATCAAACTGCCCCGGCTCGACATGGAGAAGGCCGTAGCTGGCATTGCGTTTGTCCAGCACATCATCTCCTGCCATTAACCATGCGCGGAAATTCGACGTTCCCCAGTCGATTGCGATCCACTCCCCTTTCATCTTGTAACCTCAATTATCAAATCTTGTATGACAAGAATGTAGTTAATTTTACCCGGGCGATCTGTGAGCGCGATCGTGAAGTGAAACAAAACGTTTTATTTCGCTATCTGAAAGGACAAGAATTGTTGTTTTGTATTCGTAACGCTTTGTTTTGTGCGTACAATGAGGAACTCTCAAATTTTCAAGGCAGACTATGACGACCTCCCTGGCCAGCATCTCTGAAACGATCACCCGCGATCTGGCGATGAAAATCATCCGCGGAACCCTGAGCGATGGGGAGATGCTCCCCGGCGAAAATGAGCTTGCCGTGCAATATTCGGCATCTCGGACCTCTGTACGAAACGCGCTGCATGTTCTGTCAGCAAAAGGTTTGCTGTCTATCCAGGCTAAGCGGCGCAGTACGGTCAATCCGCGCGAACTCTGGAGTTTTTTGGATACGGACGTGCTGGGCTGGATGGAGGAAGTGGGTATTTCACCTGATGTCGCCGAGCAACTGGTGGTCACGCGCCTGATGTTTGAACCTAACGCCGCCTTTCTGGCCGCCGCCAACGCGACAGCCCGCGATTTAGCTGCCATTGAAGAAGCCTGGACCCTGATGTTACGCGGACAGCAGCAGGATCAGATTGCGCTATTTGAGGAAGGCGATCTAGCCTTTCACACCGCACTACTCAAGTCCTGTCATAACGCATTTTTGATGTCGATTGGCAACGCACTTTCAGCTGCCATGATGCTGTCGTTTAAACAGACGCAGGAGTCATCAGTGCGGGAAACAGAACACGCTGTTGAGCAGCATCGCCTGTTACTGGAAGCAATACGCCTACGCCAGGGCGTTACGGCGCGTGAATGCATGCGCGATATTATACTTAGCGCGGCAAACCGCCATTTGTGGGCCACGCTGCCGGAAAAATATACGCAACTGATTTAGGGACGATGCTAAGTAGCAAGAATCGCTGCTGTTAAGCAACATTTTTGCAATATAATAACGTGATGTTAAACGCTGAACCTGAGCAGGTGAATGATGGAAATTGATCTCGATAATCTGGTCTTTGATGGACTGGAAGAAGCGCAAGAGCGTAACGCTGAACGTCTGGAAGATGCAGACAAGAAAGCGCAGGAAATTATTGCTGATAATGACTGCGGCGACGCCTGCAAAATTTGATTTACAAACCGGTGCAATGCCGGTTTTTTATTGCCTGTTAACCCCCCACTTCAGCCCGTATACCGTAAGGCCTCAATCAGTTGCGCAAAGGCAGCAGTATGCTGTTTTCGGCTGGGATAAGCCGTTCTCCGGCTTCGGTCGGCGCAACGCTGCGCGTGGTGCGGGTGAGAAGCCGTACATCCAGCCGTTCTTCAAGCCCGCGAATCGCATGGCTTAGCGCGGATTGCGAAACCCCAAGTTTTGCCGCTGCCCGGGTAAAACTACGCTCGCGCGCTACGATAATGAGATAATAGAGATCGTTAAAATTATTACGCAGCATGCTTATCCCCAATCCAAACCTGTTGTGACATATGGTACAGGTCTGGAGGGTATTCCAGTAAACCTTCTGTACATTAGCACAGCTCAATCTTATTCAAGCGTGCCCTCACACATAAACAAAATGCAAATTATTATCAGGCTTATGCACTATTTTACCTTTCACTCATGCATTATTTTCACCCGCTATTAACACATCCTTCACTAATAACATTTTGTATATAGATAAGAATTTTTTCTTATTTTGTCCCAACCGTAAGTTATGGGAGCGTAAAAAGCACAAACCAAAAACTACAGGGATTTCATACAATGATGGCTACGAAAACTTACCGCGCTAAAAAAACACTGCTGGCATTCGGCGTGCTGTTGGCCTCTGGACTTACCGTCTCGCAGGCTCAGGCTGACCAACTGGCCGATATCAAAGCCGCAGGCGTAGTAAAAGTCGCAACATTTGACGCGAACCCACCGTTTGGCTCCATCGATGCCAAAACGCATAAGATTGTCGGCTACGACGTCGATTTTGCCGAAGCGCTGGCTAAATCTCTTGGTGTAAAACTGGAACTGGTGGCGACCAATCCGGCAAACCGAATTCCGTTATTACAATCTGGTAAAGCCGATTTAATCGTTGCGGATATCACGATCACGCCTGAGCGGTCGCAGGTAATAGATTTCTCCGTCCCCTATTTTGTTACCGGCCAGCAGTTCCTTGTGCCAGCAAAATCTCCGGATAAGCTCGATCAATACAGCAAAGCACGCATCGGCGCGGTAAAAGGCACTACTGGTGAACAGGCACTGCATCAGCGCTTCCCGCAGTCGCGCGTACTGGCCTATGACGATATCCCGCTGGCGTTAACCGCACTGCGCAACGGCAATGTTCAGGCCATCACCCAGGACAGTACGATTCTGGCCGGTTTATTAGGCGGTGCGCCGGATAAAGCAGATTTCAAAATTCTACCGGACCTGTTGAGCAAAGAAGAGATTGGCGTGGGGGTGAAAAAAGGTGAGCCAGCGTTGTTAAAAGCCGTCAACGATGAACTTTTGAAGCTGGAATCTACCGGGCAGGCGGCCAAAATTTATGATGTCTGGTTTGGTCCTGAAACCAAAAATCCACAAGCCCGCGCCTTTAAAATAGAAGCCAAATAATATGCTCTCAGCCCTTTTTCATCGATCCGCAGCATCGGCTGCGGATTTTACCCATTTGCGTCAGGCGAGCGTCGAACTACGCAATGTGGTTAAAGAGTATGGCGCTCAAACTGTACTTAACGGCGTCAACCTGGCAGTTGAGCCCGGTGAAGTGGTGACCATTCTGGGACCTTCCGGTTCTGGAAAGTCCACTCTTATACGTCTTATCAACCAGTTGGAGTCGCTCAGCGATGGCGAAATCTTCATTGATGGTAAACCGATTAGCCAGTTGCGCGGGGCGGCATTACGCCAGCTACGCAGCCGTATCGGTTTCGTATTTCAGCAATTCAATCTCTATTCGCATCTGACTGCACTGCAAAACATCGCGCTGGCGCTGGAATATGTTCACGGCTGGAATAAGACGGAAGCGGATCGTCGGGCACTTGAGTTGCTGGAAAAGGTGGGACTCGCGGAAAAAGCCAATGCCTATGCCGCACAGTTGTCCGGTGGACAACAGCAGCGCGTGGCAATCGCCCGCGCACTGGCTTCATCACCGCAAATTATTCTGTTTGATGAGCCCACCTCCGCGCTGGATCCGGAAATGATCGGCGAGGTATTGCAGGTGATGAAAAATCTCGCCCACAGCGGTATCACCATGATCGTCGTGACCCACGAAATGCATTTCGCCCGCGAGATTGCCGATCGTGTGGTTTTCATCGATGGTGGCGATATTCTTGAAGTGGCCCCGCCGGAGGATTTTTTCGTCCAACCACAGCACCCGAGAACCCAGCGTTTCCTGAAAAAAGTGCTCGACCCGTTACACCAGGAGTCATCATCATAATGCATGCAATGGACTGGCAGGGAGTGCTGAGCGGGCAACCCCTGCAATGGATAATTTCTGGTTTTCTTACCACGCTTTGGGTGACGCTGGCAGGTATCGTGCTCGCCACGCTCATTGCCATCTCACTGCTCGGCCTGCGACTGACGGGCAATCGTCTCGCTAAAACGATGGTCGGGGTGTGGATCTCGGTGTTTCGCAATACCCCTTTACTGGTGCAACTGATGTTCTGGTATTTTGCCGCATGGAACTGGCTTCCCCGTGACGTCATTAGCTTCATCAATGCTGATCATCCATGGTCAATTCTGCCGGGTGATGTCTGGTGGTTAACGCCGGAGTTTATCTGTTCAGCATGGGGACTGGGCGTATTTACCTCAGCATTTTTGGTCGAAGAGATCGCCTCAGGTTTACAGGCAGTTTCTGCCGGACAACGCGAGGCTGCCGTGGCGCAGGGGTTTTCATCCTGGGCGATATTTCGTCACATTCTACTGCCTCAGGGACTGGCTAACGCCTGGCAACCCATTGTTGGGCAATATCTCAACCTGATGAAGCTTTCCTCGCTTGCCAGCGGTATTGGATTTGCTGAGCTCACCTACCAGGTACGGCAAATTGAGAGCTACAACGCGCACGCGCTGGAAGCCTTTGCCGTTGGCACCGCACTCTATCTGTTTACCGGCATCGTGCTGGGTATGTTGCTTACGCGTCTTGGGCCGCGGCCGGCGGCGGGTAAATCGTCAAAGGTAAGAATGCGCATCTTCAGCGTCAGGAGCATACTGCATGATCGCTAACATTTCGGTCATTACCGACAATCTTGACTATCTCCTGTGGGGACGTGTAGCTGAGGGGCAACCCGGCGGTGTACTGCTCACTTTGCTGATGGCTATCGGTGCGGCTTTGCTGGCGCTGCCTGGCGGGATCGTTCTTGCCTGCTGCGCCTGGCGATTTCCAGGCGCGGTTCGCAACGGGTTGTTTATCTGGGCGGAATTTATTCGCGGCATTCCGCTCATCTTTGTGATTTTCTGGATGTGGTATTTGCTACCCATGCTGACCGGAAGCGTTCTGCCCGGTGCCGTCACCGTGACGCTGGCGCTGGCATGGTTCACCGCCGCTTCGGTGATGCACTCGGTGTATGCTGGAATTAGCGCACTGCCTGGTGGGCAATATGAAGCGGCAGTCGTTCAGGGGTTTCGCCCGGATCAGGCCCTGTGGCTTATCTTGCTGCCGCAGGTGCTGCGTAACGTACTGCCGTCGTTGACGGGGATTTTCATTGGGCTACTGAAGGACACGTCACTGGCATTTATCGTTAACGTACCGGAACTCACAACGGTTGCCGGTCAGGTTAACAGCCGGGTGCAAATCTACCCGGCAGCCATTTTTATCTTTACCGGACTGGTCTATTACTTGCTGTGCTTTAGCCTGGAGAAAATCACCCAGCGCCGCTTCGCACTAAAATGACCTCTCGGCTCAACATTCCACAAACTGATGGTCTTCGTTGAGCCGATATTTCACGCCCGCCCGAATGTTTTTTTCCCCTTCAACGGCAAGCGCAAAGCGCATTCTCTCGCCATCGTGATAAGCCAGCGCCGCACATCCGCCGGGACCGAGCGTTATCGAATCTACAGTACCGGTACTGGCAACAACGGCGTTCTCTCCGCTGGCAATAATGTGGATATTGTCCGCGCAGTTAGCGATTTTTGCCTCTGCGCCAAAACAGGCTACCTGGGTTAAATCACCGCTACTGGCAACCCGGTTTCGGTCGCCAAGCGAACTGATGCGTACGCGCATGCCGGTACTGGCGATACGCGTTCCGTCGCCCACGCTGCTGATACGCGCCGAATTTCCCGCAATCGCTATTCGCCCACGATCGCCTGAACTGCCGATATGCGTGTTATAGCCTACACTGCCAATCCGTGCGCTGTAACCGGCACTGGCGATCTGTGCGGCATACCCGGCGCTGGCAATTTTAACGTTGTCACCCGCACTGCTAAATCGGGCATAATCTTCCGCACTCGCCAACGGACGACTGGTTTCCTCCGCGGCTTGCTCACAGGAAATATTCCCCATTGCGTCAATATCCTGCTGAGCAAAACTCGCCTCTTCCCGCCATTTCGACCAGCCATATTCCACCAGGCTATTTGCCCAATCGGTATACCCTTCCCGCTGGAGCGCGCGATGAACATCGGCATAGCTTCCTCCTGCGGGAAACGCACGTAGAAACCAGCGATACATGACGGGCCCAACACGCCAGGCCCGTAAGTCACTTCGTGTAATCATCATCGCTTAATGCCGGTGGTAGCCATCCACCATACACTTGAAGGTTTCGCCCGGCGTGCGGCCCGTAGTGCAAAGATAAAGATGCCCAAAAATGAAAAACAGACTGACAATTGCCAGCGCAAAGTGCGCCTGAAGCAGCCAGTAACGCACACCAGGAAACAGATCTCCGACGACCGTCGGGTAAAGCGATAACAACCCAGAAATCAGCAGTAGTGGCAGCAACCCATACATCACACCAACGTAGGCCGCCTGCTGTAGCGGATTGAATTTAGAACGCGGCGATGCCGGGAATGGATGTGACTCGCCCTGCATAATGCCAAACAGGTAAAAACGTGTTTGTCTTTGCGCGCGAGCGATCCAGCCCTGACGTTGAATAATATAGTGATGTCCGTTGCCGCCAATCAGGTTGATCAGCACAAAACCAACCCAGCAGGCAAGTAGCAAAAAGCCGCAAACCTCATGAACGGTAAGCAGGCTTTTCATTACCGGTGCGCTGACGGCAGAGAAGTGATTGACCAGGCCACTGACCAGAAGTAGCAAAAACAGCAGCGCATTTGACCAGTGCCACAAACGAACAGCCTTCGAATATAAATAGACCTTCTCACCGTGCCCTGCCGACGTTTTATGTGCCGCCCGAAAGCGCAGCATGGCGTGAAGCGCCAGCACCAGCCACATTCCCACCAGCATTAACCCGGCAACGACTAACCACACGGGCCAGTAGTCCGGTGAAAACAGGGGAACAAACTGCGCAAGCTGGGCGTGAAACTGTTCGGCATTTTGCGACGCGTTCATACATTTTCCTTTTTAATCAAATGTTGACCGAACCGACGATACAGATGGGGTTTCCCGGCGCCTGCAAGTTGATATTCGTAATACTTGTTTTCTCGCAACCAGGTTTGAATTTCCGGGCTATCTTCACGCCCAAAAATCAGCGCATGTTCCGGGCAAGCGTTAACACAGATCGGTGGAAAACCTTTCGCCAGGCGTGATTCAGCGCAAAAGTCGCATTTATCCGCCACTTTGGTATGCGGGTTGAGATAACGAACCTGATAAGGACACGCACCAATACAGTAACTGCAGCCGATACAGGAAGACGTATCTACTCGCACAATACCGTTCTCATCCCGCCAGGAGGCACCGGTCGGACACACCTCAATACAAGGCGCATCATCACAATGCTGGCAGGATTGACGGAAGTAGTGATACAGCGTTTCGTTGTCGTTGTCTGAGACTGGAATATGCGCTATCGACAAACGGCTGCCCTGGGCAGGAACATGGTTGGTTTTCCTGCAGGCCCGCGCGCAGATATTACATCCGTTACACAGTGATTCGTCGTGAATCATGACGTAACGAACGGCTTTAGGGCTCCTGGTACTCGCTAACAGATTTTGACCTGGGCCGGTGAAAAAAATCACCGTCCCCATGCCAATGACAAATTTTCGTCGGGTGAAGGACATCGGGTTATCCTCTAAACTGTGACAGTGGTCGTCCACACGTTCCATGACATCAACCTGAATAATTCAGGGGTTCTGATACTGCTCAACCTCAAGCCATTCACACAGGCCGTACGCTTTGCCATAACTCATAAAACGTTCGCTAAACAGATAAGGTTCCGCATTTGACGATTCCACAGTACGTATATCTGCGTAATCGGGATGCGTTTCCATAGCCGTTAGCGCCGCTGTAATCTGCTGAGATTCAAAGCTATACGGCGGTTGCGTCAACATGGCGACCTTATAGGGGCGAGGATACGTGCGGCCGTCGAAGCGTACCGCCTCGGCAATCGCACGGCAGATGTCGTTTTCCACCACCTGCACACACATGTCGGCGTAGTTTGCCGTCATGGTTTGCGTTGAGTAGAAATAGACATCTTCCGCGCCCTGCACGCGGGTGATATCCGCGTTAATTGCGTCCTGACACAGCGCATCCAGCAGCGCGGATAGATCGGTTTCAGGGACCGAATAAGGTGGCTGCAGAAATACGCTGCGCCCCACCAATTGCCCGGATGCCGAATGCTGGCGGATAAAATCTGCCACAATCGACTCCGGGCTGGCAGGATCCTGAACCTGCGGCGCAGTCACCTGTTCTACCGGCGAGTGAAAGGCCTGTAGCCAGTGTCTCTTTTGACTATCAACCTCGTCAGGAAGCGCCTCTACGGGTGCCAGAACGTTGCTCACGTTAGTCATCTCACGTTCCTTACGCTGGCAACAGATCTTGCGCCGCCAAATCAGCTGCCACGTCTTCAAGTCCGAGTCGGTTCAGGGTTTCACGCGTTGGGCAACCCAGCTCTGGATCCCAGCCCATTTCCTGATAGAACATCGTCAATGACTGACGCATATCCTCCCTGTCCATCTTGTCGGTTCCTTCAGTGAAGACCGGGATCTTCGGATCTTTATCGAATACCCAGGAGCAGATGAGATCGTGCTCATTGCGCATATCCTGGGTTTGCATCAGTTTGACCGTATAAGCACGATGCAAAGTAAAGATGCGTTCAGCGGCCAGATCCAGACTCGCCTGCGTGGTTTCATCACCGGTGACTGCCTGGAAGAACTTCGCTTCCAGATCCAAGTCTCCGCGATAGTTACGGCTCTTGAGTGGTGAAACCGTCATCGGCCAAACCCAGTTACACAACGTAACCGCGTTATGCAGACAGACTTTCAGCAGCGTCCATTTGGCATATTTGATCTTGGCTGCATTGATCGGGGTGTAGTTTTTGGTTTCATCGTAGGCATCCTGTGAACCAAACAGCTCGCCCGCCACTTCGCGCTGCAATTTCAACGGCAAACCGGAACCGATGAAGTTGATATGGGTGTGCGCCATGCAGTCACGGTTAAACATACAGTTAGTGATCGCCCCCACCTGCGCTGAAGCCTCGTTCGCATGGTGAACAGGAAAACCGAACGGCGACCACAGTTTATTTTTGGCATAACCCCAGTACTCTTCGCCCAAATCCCAGCGTTCAGCAATGGCATACGAGCCGTCCGCAAGGTGACTGAGTTCCCCCACGCGATGCGCCAACCGATAGTAGAAGTCTTTAATAAAATTAGGATCACCCGCTTCCAACTGATCCCAGCGGATCTCCGCATACTCTTCAGCCGGCAGTACGCGCTTAAAGACGCCTTTCGAATAGCAATAAGTAAAATCACGGTGCAACTGGCCGTAGTTACACCAGATACCGTAATCGTCAAACAGGTTCAGACCAATCAGGTTTCCCACCACGCGCCCATCGTCTTTATCGTCAAAATCTTTCGGGCCATTGGGGAAAATGGTGGTGTGCACAAAGTTCGCCACACAAGTGTTGCCGCCGGTACTCGGCACGCCAAAATCTTTCACCCGCGGAACATTGAGCTGTGACATACAACGAATAGGGCATGAATGACAGCCGCTCATTTTGACCGTGTATTTTTCTGCGGCTGGCCCCAGATCGAACACCGATTTATAGGTACGGAAACCTACCGTATTTTGGTTGCCCGGCGGGATTTCCCCGGTTTCGATTGGTCCGCCTTCTGCTGCGCCCCAGAACAGTCCCTTACGGGCTGTCCAGCGCGAGTTTGGCGAAGAGTATTCTGCCCAGGCCTGCGGGGTGCTTGGCACAACGTGGTTGTTGTTAGCGCCGATGAGCTCGGTCATCATGTAGTCATTGAGCCGTTTCATCTCTTTGCGATCGGCAATATTGACGCCTTTGGTCCCTTCTACCGCAATAGCCTTCAGGTTTTTCGAGCCCATTACTGCGCCGGTACCAGCTCCGCCGCTGTGGTTGCGACTGTTGATCATGCAGGAGAGCGGCACCAGATTTTCCCCTGCCTGGCCTATCGCGGCGACGCAGGTTTCCGGGCTGGTGATGCGACAAATTTCTTCAGTTGTGGCGCGCGTCCCCTTACCCCACAGGAAATCGGCTTTTTCGATGCTAACCTTATCGTCTTTAATGTTGATCCAGACCGGTGATGCGGACTTGCCTTCAATAATAATGGCGTCGTAACCGGCGAATTTCATTTGCGCGGCAAAGAATCCCCCCATATGGGCATCCACGACTAAATTGCCTTTGGTAAATGTCGATAAGGAGGTGATATTGACGCGGGAGCTACAGGGAGCGCCAGAACCCGTTAATGGTCCGGTGGCAAAAACCAGCTTATTCCCTTCATCAAAAGGCATGGTGCCTGGCGGGACTTCGTCGTACATAATTTTATAACCAAAGCCCATCCCACCGACAAATTTTTTAAATTTACTGGAATCTTCAAGGGTGATATTACCCGTGGTGAGATTGACCCGTAAAATAGTACCTGTCCAACCATTAGCCATCATGTTTTCCTTTGCAAGAAGGTTTAATAGATATACCCGCCATTCTTCAGGCAGCTTTTTTATCCAAAACTGCGGTATTTTTGGCAATTAATGGCGCGAATCAGGTATGCCTGCTATCTATCAAACAGTAATATCTTTCCACTCGATAATTTTTAATGCCCCAGTCGGACAAGCATTGGCGCATTCCCCGCATAACACACATTTTGAGGACTTTTTCGTTTCGGTATTTACGGTCGCCATCATCCACGGGCAGGCTGTGGTACACGCGCTACAGCCAATACAGCGTTTGTGGTCCACCGCAATACAACCGTCTTCCTGTTTCCAGGTAATTGCACCTATTGGGCAGACCTTCATACACTGCGGATCTTTGCATTGCCGGCAGGTATCAGCGGTATAGTTTAAATCGCCATACAGCCCACCACCGGACCCGACACCATCATCGCCAAAGAAGAAATTGCGATGGATTTTTATCCGGGAAAAGAAGGTACCCACCGCACCATCGTTATAATTGGTACAGGAAATTTCACAGCGGTGACAGCCCGTACAGCGAGCTCGCTGGGTCACCAGAACCCCTTTAGGCGTATTGATAAGCCCAACAGTCCCACTATCGACATCTTCCTGCTTACAACCAAAAAGGGATAACAGCGCGGGAGCAATCGTTAATCCCGCCAGTCCTTTTCCTGATATCCGCAGAAATTCTAGTCGCGTTAAACCACAATCTAAAAATGGACGATCAACCTGGTTCATTTATTTCGCATCCTCTTCGCAAATGCTGTGGTAGCAACACCTTCAGGCTAATTTAAACCAACGCAGCTCAAGCCATATCGGGCGGTTAATGTTGCCAACAACACGTAAATTTTTGCCCTAACCTGATCGCATAAATGACGGTGGTTAAACTGAATGAATCTAATCCTTTAGGGTTAGGCACAGAAATAATGTGGTTATTCAGCATACATAGTCTTGATCGTCATCAATTAAAAAACGGAAGGGATATAATTAATGCGGAGTGAGATTTATTATCATTAAGATAAATTGAAATAGCACTTCATATGTATTGCAAATAT
This sequence comes from Citrobacter sp. Cf088, assembly GCF_030334295.1. NCBI lineage: Bacteria > Pseudomonadati > Pseudomonadota > Gammaproteobacteria > Enterobacterales > Enterobacteriaceae > Citrobacter > Citrobacter sp. Cf088. The sequence continues at coordinate 252,852 of NZ_JAOWEE010000052.1, read as the reverse complement.
TTGTGACTCCACTCTCATATATATTTTATATATTATCCGATATACAATTAAATATATAGCGAGTTGGATAGCGTTAATTGCAACACTAAATTATAATTATTGATAGATTAACGTAATGAGAATAAGAGGACGGCGAGAGAAACTACCGCCCTCTTTTTGCGGATTATCCGGCCAATGCTTTAATTACGGTCTCAATAGCCTGTTTTTCTAACTCACTGCGCTTCACACGCTGGTTAGCAAGGGTGGTTCTCAGTACTCCCGCAATGACGATATGCTTAGGCTCTTGTCCCAGATCGCGCATTTCCAGCACTACTTTACCGACTACTCTGCACATTTCACGGTACAACTCGTCGTCTTTCGTCTGATTTCCCATTTTTGCCCGCTCGTCATTAACTCAAACCAACAGCATATATCACTCTGAGGATTTAGACAAAATTCAATGAAAATCAAAGAAATGTCATCATTCTACTGAACTCTCTGAAGTCGATTTACAAGCTCAGCAAGACTTCCCGCCTGCATTTTTTCCATCACCCGCGCCCGGTGCACTTCAACCGTACGCACGGCAATATTCATGGCATCAGCAATTTCCCGATTCATTAATCCTTTTGCTACCAGATGCGCCAGTTCCCGTTCTTTTGGCGTAAGTTGTTGATAGCAGCAGATGATCTCTTGTCGCGAGAACGCCGCTGCCGAGACCTGCAAGGCATGTTCTAATGCTGCCTGAAGCGGCACGGCTGACACCGGTTTTTGCAAAAAATCGACCGCGCCACGTTTCATTTGCTCAACCGCCATCGGCACATCGCCATGCCCGGTGAGAAAGACCACCGCCAGCGTGCTTGCTTTCTGACGCATGATTTCATGCACAGCGTGCCCATCCAGTACCGGCATACGCATATCCAGCAGCAGTACACCCACCTGGTGCAGATTTGCCTCGGCGAGGAATTTCTCACCTTGCTCCCAGCAAGACACGTCATATCCCAGACTTTCCAATAAAAACGCGCAGGCCTGGGTGACGGCAATGTCGTCATCCAGCAGATGAATTATCGCCACTAAGGCCTCCTTCCCGATTTGGTTTAAAATATAATGTCACTCTCGCCCCCGCTTTTCCGTCCGGGGCCTGCTGATTGTTGATCTCAATATCTCCGTTTGCGTAGCGCACCAGTCGCTGACAAATGACCAGTCCTAGTCCCATGCCTTCTTTGCGAGTGGTCATAAACGGCTGAAACGCCTGATACAACTGAGTCTCGTCAATGCCTCCGGCATTATCCTGCACCTGAATACTCACACCACCATCCTTATGCAGGGCGCTAAACCAAACTGTGGTAGCCCCTGCCTGGGCGGCATTGAGTACCAGATTGGCCAGCACCTGCTCAAGAAGAACGCTTGGCAGCGTCAATGTTAACGCCTTGCTGACCTGTGTGTGCAGCGTTACCGCCGGGAATTGCTGGGGCATGCGCAGTAATTGCCAGACGTGATGGATAGCATCGTGAACGTTGATGGCTTGCCAGTCATCGGGAAGTACCGGATTGCCCTGTGCCTGGCTGACCCACTGCCGGAGATTGCGCAGCGTATCGGCCCCCCTTTGTGCCTGGGTGTCGATGTGCTCAAGCGCGGGCAGCAACGGATGCTGTTCATCCTGACCGCGCAGGCGAATCAGACAGCCTTGGGCATAATGGCGGATAGCTGACAACGGCTGATTGAGCTCATGGGCAAAACCGGAGGTCATCTCCCCCAGCACGCTCATTTGTCGGGCAGTCTCCAGCGCCTGTTCCTGTTTGTGCAACAACACGTTGTTCCGCTCTAGCTGCCTGCCGCGTCGGCGAACCAACAGCATTACCCAGATGTAGTTGAGCGTCAGCAACAACAGCACGATGGTCGCCGCTCCCATCGCCAGCCGATGTTGAATAAACCAGCTTTTGACATCCAGCCACAGCTGACGCTGCTGCGGATGCTGGCGGACATCGCGCAACAACGCTTCCACCTCGCGGGTCGAGGCGGGCGCTCCCCAGCGAAATGTCGCGTTTTGCGGTGCATTGAACAACACCCGCGTGACGCGATCGGCCAGCTCGTCACTCACTGCAGGTAGTGCGGCAAATGACCAGTCAGGATAGAGCGGTGTACTGGTCAGACAGGGAATTGAGGTCGGATGGTTCAACACGGTCATAAAATCGGTTTTACGAATGAGGCCTTCTTCATCCATTTTTTCCAGCAGGCACACCGGCACGATCACCGCCTGCACGGCTTTTTCACGTAATAAATAGAGTAAGGCATCGGCGGGAAATCCGGTAAACGTCAGACGTAAATCGCGTTCAGGGCGCAGACCGGCATCACTGAGCGCTTTATATCCCAGCAAATAGCCGCCAAACGCCTGAGCATCAATGGCGCCAACCGTTTTGCCGATCAGATCGTGTGGGGAGGTTATCCCGCTGTCGCGTCTGACGAGGATCGCGCTGCCGATCACGTTACTGGTGGCTTTCCCACCACGGGTGGAGCGTAGCGACGCCAGCCAGCGCAGCGCAGAACGGCTGTTTAGCTGAACAAACTGCGCCGGATTAGTGACAACAAACTGCACCGTTCCACGATTCACCGCCTCCTGCATCTGGTGCAGATCCAGAGGTTGAATATGAAACTGTTCGCCGGGGATTTGCTGATTCAACAAGGTTTCCAGCGGCTGCCAATGATTACGTGTGGAGACTTCCCCGCGCATCGCCAAAACGCCAATGTTCCATGTCTGCGCCCTGACCGCGCCGCTTAGCATCCACAGCGACGCCAGCACTGTCAGACATCTTATTACGTTACGTCCCACTCAATTATCCCTGTCAATTATGTTGTTTTAGATCAACAACAAGCCGGGTATGTGGTTAACCACAATAGAGTATACCCCGTCACGATTTTTACACTGTAAATCATTGAGATTCTTTATTCATCACACGCAAATCAACGGCGTGACCAATGTTTCGTTGTTGCATCGTGACGGGAGAAAATATGGACAGCAGTAAACGGCAGTTTCTCCAGCAACTTGGCGTCCTGACCGCTGGCGCATCACTGGTTCCGCTGGCTCAGGCGAAATTTCCCTTTTCGCCTGAACGCCATGAAGGCTCACAACAGCATCGCTACGCCATGCTGGTTGACCTGCGACGCTGTATTGGCTGCCAGGCCTGTACCGTCAGTTGCGCCATTGAAAATCAGACGCCACAGGGCGAATTTCGTACCCTCGTCAACCAGTATCAAGTACAGATTGAAGGTCAGCAAAGCGTCACCAACGTCCTGCTGCCACGACTGTGCAACCATTGTGATAATCCCCCTTGCGTGCCCGTTTGCCCGGTACAGGCCACTTTCCAACGCGAAGACGGCATCGTAGTGGTCGACAACACACGCTGCGTTGGCTGCGCCTATTGCGTGCAGGCCTGCCCTTATGATGCGCGATTCATCAACCATGAAACGCAAACCGCCGATAAATGTACCTTCTGCGTTCACCGCCTCGAAGCGGGGCTGCTTCCGGCCTGTGTAGAATCCTGCGTCGGCGGCGCGCGCATCATTGGTGATATTAAAGATCCACACAGCCGCATTTCACAAATGCTGCATGAACACCATGACACCATCAAAGTCCTGAAGCCGGAAAGCGGTACGTCTCCTCACGTGTTCTATCTGGGACTGGATGAGGCATTTGTCACCCCATTGATTGGACGTGCTCAACCCGCTCTCTGGCAGGAGGTTTAAATGAACCATTCACTAATTATCGACGAGGTTCTGGCCCATCCCCAGGACGTAAGCTGGTTACCCTGGGCCGTACAATATTTCTTTTTCATCGGCATTGCCGCCTGCGCCGCACTGTTTGCCTGCGTTCTCCACTGGCGCAAAAAAGAAACGGCAGATCTGGAGAATCTGACGCTGTTAATCGCCCTGACCTGCGCGATTACCGCACCGCTGGCGCTGACCGCTGATCTACACCAAACCGCCCGCGTCTGGCATTTCTATGCGTATCCGACGCCCTGGTCCTGGATGCCGTGGGGCGCACTGTTCTTACCGCTGTTTACCGGTTTTTTAGGTCTGTGGTTTCTGGCGCAGCACGTTAAACGGCTAACGCTAAAAAGTTACAACGTCACAAAATGGTTAGCACTTGGTAGCGCATTGTCCGCCATCGGATTGCTGGTTTACACCGGCCGTGAAGTGTCGGTGGTGCAGGCGCGGCCCATCTGGTTCAGTTACGCCTTTCCGGTTGCGATGTTCCTCAGCGCGCTGCAAACGTTTCTTGCCCTGCTTATTGCCACGACAAATAGCAAAGGCGTACTGCCGCGTAAGCTAGCGTGGGGGCAAATGGTCACGTTGATCACACTGGCTATCGTGGTGTTGATCTGGGCGAGCGGTAATACGCTTTCCGGTTCGGCTATCCGCCAATGGCTGGATGTGGCTTCTTCAGCACAACACTACGCTATCGGTTGGGTTGCGTTATGGCTTGTTTCACTTGTTCTTTGTGGGTTGGTTGTACGTTACCCCTTGTCGCTGCCGCTGCGCATATTACTCGCTTTTAGCGCCATGGCGCTGTGCTGGCTAATGCGCTGGACGTTACTCATCCAGGTGCAGACCGTACCGAAATTTAACGCGCAGTTTAATCCCTACACCCTGCCCAGCGGCACCGATGGCTGGCTGGCCATTGTGGGTACCTTCGGCCTGTGGATAGCACTGATTATTATTGTTCGTGAAGCCCTGAACGCGATCGCAAGGAGAATGCAACATGGCTAATTTAACCCGTCGTCAGTGGCTTAAAGTGGGCCTTGCCGTAGGTGGCATGGTGACTTTTGGCCTGAGTTATCGGGATGTGGCAAAGCGCGCGATAGACGGTTTGCTGGATGGAACCTCGGGCAAAATTACCCGTGACCGCATCTTTGCAAACGCGCTCATCCCTGAAGCCAACACCCGGCCGCACTGGCAGCAAAACCCGCAGCAGGTGATCTCCATGACACAGTGTTTTGGTTGCTGGACGCAGTGTGGCGTGCGGGTTCGCGTTGACACTGAGCAAGGCAAGGTGCTGCGCATTGCGGGCAACCCTTATCATCCGTTGTCGCACGAGCACCATATAGACGCCTCCGTCCCCTTTACCACGGCAATGGAACAGTTGGCCGGGGAGTCAGGTCTTGACGCACGTTCCACCGCCTGCGCCCGTGGTGCAACTTTACTCGAAGGTCTGTACAGCCCGTTACGTATTCTGGAGCCCATGAAGCGCGTCGGTAAGCGCGGTGAGGGAAAATGGCAGCGCATCAGCTTCGAACAGCTGATCAAAGAGGTGGTGGAAGGCGGAGATCTGTTTGGTGAAGGCCACGTTGATGGTCTGAGAGCCATCCACGATCCCGCTACACCGCTTGATGCGAAACATCCCGGCTTTGGCCCAAAATCCAATCAACTGCTGGTCACTAATACCAGCGATGAAGGACGTGATACCTTTCTACGTCGCTTCGCACTGAACAGTTTCGGCAGTAAAAATTTCGGTGCTCATGGCGCTTACTGCGGTCTGGCCTATCGGGCCGGTTCCGGTGCGTTAATGGGCGATCTGGATAAAAATACCCACGTGAAACCAGACTGGGATAACGTCGAATTCGCGCTGTTTATGGGCACCTCTCCGGCGCAATCCGGCAACCCGTTTAAGCGCCAGGCCCGCCAGTTGGCCAGCGCCCGTTTACGTGACGACTTCCGCTATGTTGTGGTAGCGCCCGCCCTGCCATTAACCACGGTGCTGGCTGACGATCGCGGCCACTGGCAGCCCGTACGACCGGGAAGCGACTCCGCGCTGGCGATGGGGATGATAAGCTGGATTATCGATAAACAACGCTATAACGCTGATTATCTCGCCATTCCCGGCATGCAGGCCATGCAGCAGGCAGGAGAAAAAAGCTGGACTAACGCCACTCATCTTGTGATTACCGATGAAATTCCAACACTTGCCGGACAACACCTGACCCTCGCCCATCTGAGCACAAACGCCGCCCAGGAGCCGGTGGTCGTCAACGAGGCCGGTGAGATTGTCGCCGCCAACAGTTGCCCGCGTGCGCAACTGTTTGTTACCCGCGAGGTGACGCTGGCTGACGGGCAGACGGTAACGGTAAAAAGCAGCTTCCAGTGTCTGCGAGAGTCCGCAGAGAAACTGTCGCTAACGCAGTACAGCCAGCAGTGTGGGGTGTCAGAAGCAGACATTGGCGCTCTGGCCGACGCATTCACCCGCCACGGACGTAAAGCGGCAGTAATTACGCACGGCGGAATGATGGCAGGCAATGGATTTTATAACGCCTGGTCGGTAATGATGCTCAATGCGCTGATTGGCAACCTCAGTCTTGAAGGCGGTGTGTTTGTTGGTGGCGGCAAATTCAATGGTGCCACCGACGGTCCGCGCTACAACATGGACAGCTTCGCCGGGAAGGTAAAACCGAAAGGGTTAAGCATCGCGCGCAGTAAAACCGCTTATGAGTCTTCCGAAGAGTACCGCAATAAGGTAGCTGCCGGACAATCCCCCTTCCCGGCTAAGGCCCCGTGGTATCCGTTTGTCGCAGGTCAGCTTACCGAACTCCTCGTCTCGGCGCTTGAAGGTTACCCTTATCCGCTGAAAGCCTGGATCTCAAACATGACCAATCCGTTCTACGGCATTGCAGGGTTGCGCGCCGTGGCGGAAGAAAAGCTCAAGGATCCTGCTCGTTTGCCGCTGTTTATCGCGATTGACGCCTTTATGAACGAAACCACGGCGCTGGCAGATTACATCGTGCCGGATACCCACAACTTCGAAAGCTGGGGATTTAGCGCTCCGTGGGCAGGCGTGGCCAGCAAAGCCACCACCGCGCGTTGGCCTGTCGTCAGACCTGCGACCAGCCTCACGGCTGACGGTCAACCGGCCTCGATGGAATCTTTCTGTATCGCAGTGGCAAAGCGCATTGGGCTACCCGGATTCGGCGACAATGCGATTACCGATCCGCAAGGTAATCACTATCCGTTGAATCGTGCGGAAGATTACTACCTGCGCCTCGCCGCCAATATTGCGTTTATGGGCAAAGCCCCGGTTGCAGAGGCACAGCCGGAAGACATAGCGCTGACCGGAGTACAGCGGATCATGCCTGTGATGACCCAAACGCTGAAACCCGATGAAATCAGCCGAGTTGCGTTTATCTACTCCCGCGGCGGGCGCTTTGCGCCGGACATCAGCGGGCGAGTTGATAACCGCGTCGGCAATGCCTGGGAAAAACCGCTCCAAATCTGGAATGCGAACGTCGCCGCGCACCGTCATGCAATTACCGGCGAGCGCTACAGCGGCTGCCCGGCCTGGTATCCTTCACGTCTGTCAGATGGACGTGCGGTCGAGGAGTTGTTCCCGGATCAAGAGTGGCCGTTGAAACTGATTTCCTTTAAATCCAATACCATGTCCAGCGCCACGGCGGTTATCCCGCGCCTTCATCATCTGAAACCGGTTAATCTGGTGGCGCTCAATCCGCAGGATGGTCAGCGGTATGGTTTAGCACACGGCGATATCGTGCGTATCACCACCCCTGGCGGTCAGGCGCAAGCGCAGATAAGTCTGCTGCATGGCGTCATGCCGGGTGTCATCGCCATTGAACACGGTTACGGGCATAAAGAGATGGGCGCAGCTCAGCATACGCTCGACGGCAAGCCAATGGCATTTGATGCACAGATAAAGTCAGGGATTAATCTCAATGATTTGGGCTTTGCGGATCCTACCCGGCAGGTTGCCAATACCTGGCTTGACTGGGTGTCGGGTGCGTCGGTGCGTCAGGGGTTGCCAGCGAGAATTGAGCGAGTGTAGTTCTGCGTGAACGCGTTTTACCCGGCCTACAAGACGTCGTAGGCCGGATAAGGCACTGCCGCCACTCAGCAAAAAGCGGATCAGTTATTAACCGGGATCACCGCGCCTTTATATTTAGTACGGATCCAGTCCTGGATTTCTTTGGAGTGCAGGACATCGACCAATGCGACGATATCCTTCTTCTTCTCGTCGCCACGATGCACGGTAATGATGTTGGCGTACGGGTTGTTTTCACCGCTTTCAACGGCAATCGGATCTTTCACCGGATCCAGCCCGGCGTCGATGGCGTAGTTGGCGTTAATCACCACCGCATCGCCTTCGTCGTTGTTATACATCTGCGGTAACAGCGCGGCTTCCACGTTTGGCAGGAACTTCAGTTTTTTCGGATTTTCGACGATATCGCTAATGCGCGCGGTTACTTTATCCACGCCCGGCTTAAGCTTAATAACACCCTCTTTTTCGAAGATCGACAGAATACGGCCTTCCTCAGATACCGCATCGCGCATGATGACTTTGCCGCCTTCCGGTAGATCTTTCAGCGATTTCACTTTTTTCGAATAGATACCAATTGGCTCAATGTGAATTGCTCCGGCGCTGACGAAGTCATACGTTTTATCGCCCGCATGATCTTTAATCACACTGTTCAGGTACGGAATATGCTGGAAGTAGTTAGCGTCAATCTCACGACCAGCCAGCGCGGTGTTCGGCAGAATGTAATCCTGGAACGGTTTAATCTCCAGATCGATCCCCTTTTTCGCCAGAATCGGTTTGGCCTGTTCAAGGATCTCCGCGTGCGGCACGTTAGACGCACCAACGGTCAGAGTGTCTGCCCAGGAGGCAAAGCTCAGGGCGCTTAAGGTTGCTGCGGCGAGTAACGTCAGTGATTTTTTCATGATAATGGTTTCCGTATTTTATTAGCGTTTATCTAACAGAGAGGTAATCACATCGCCGCAAAGCTGGATGATGAAGACAATGAGCAAAATCGTCACCGTCGCCACCAGCGTGACGTCGCTGTGGTTGCGCTGAAATCCTTCCAGATAGGCCAGATTCCCTAAACCACCGGCACCAATTACCCCTGCCATCGCGCTGTAGCTAACCAGCGCAATTAGCGTCACGGTGATCCCGGACACCAGAGCAGGAGAGGATTCCGGCAGTAAAACCCGAAAAATAAGCGTGCTCAGCCGTGCGCCCATCGAACGTGTCGCTTCAATAACGCCTTTATCCACTTCACGCAGAGCGATTTCGACCAGACGAGCATAAAACGGCGCAGCACCGACGATCAGCGCAGGCAACGCGGCATTGGCGCCGAGAATGGTGCCTACCATCGCTTTGGTAAACGGGATCAGCAGCACGATCAAAATGATGAATGGGATTGAACGAAAGATATTCACCACCAGCGAAATAGCGCTATATACCGCTCGGTTGGGGAACAATCCGCCGCGCGCGGTCAGGAACAATGCCAGACCAAGCGCGATGCCCAGAATAAAGGTCGCAGCACCCGAAAGGGCTGTCATATACAGCGTTTCCTGGGTTGCCGCTAACAGTTGCTCCCACTTCAGATGGGGAAACAGTTCTTCAGCCATGTTGAATCACCTCGCCTTCAATGTCGCTCTGGCGCAGGTCGGCCAAAATATTGTTCAATTGTTCCTCAGAGGCCACCACGTGCACCCAAAGTTGACCAAACACACCGTGTGCAGTTTGCGTCATTTTGCCGTGCAAGATATTGAATGGCAGGCCATAGCGCAGGGTCAACTCGCCAACCACAGGCCGGTGCGTGCGTTGCCCGGTAAACGTAAGCTTGATAACTACGCCGCCAAGCTCACTTGCCAGCTGCGGATTAAACTCGTCTTCCTCGGTGTACTGGCTCACCTGACGAACGAACTGTTGGGTGATCGGCTGCTGTGGATGGGTAAAGACGCTGAGTACGTCGCCTTCCTCAACAACTTTGCCATTTTCCATTACCGCCACGCGATCGCAGATTTTGCGTACCACGTGCATTTCATGAGTGATCAGCACAATGGTCAATTTGAAGCGACGGTTAATATCGAGGAGTAAATCGAGGATCTGATCGGTAGTTTGCGGATCCAGCGCCGAGGTGGCTTCGTCACACAGCAGGACATCCGGATTGTTCGCCAGCGCGCGGGCAATTCCTACACGCTGTTTTTGCCCGCCGCTGAGCTGGGACGGATACGCATTTTCACGACCGCTCAGCCCAACCAGCGTAATCAGTTCAGCAACCCGCTGTTTGATGGACGTTTTGGACGCGCCAGCGATTTGCATAGAGAAAGCAATATTTTCGCTAACGGTCCGTGACCACAGCAAATTGAAGTGTTGAAACACCATGCTGATTTTCAGTCGTGCCTGGCGTAACGATTCCCCACGGGCGGCAGAGATATCGTGGCCGTTAATCATCACGCTGCCGGAAGTCGGTTTTTCCAGCCCATTGAGCAAACGAATTAAGGTGCTTTTACCTGCCCCGCTGTAACCAATAATGCCGTAAATCTGTCCCTGTTCAACCGTCAGGTTGACGTTATCGACAGCGGTGATGGCAAGCCTGCCTGGCGTAAACACTTTCGAAATATTTTTCAGGACAATCATGTCGTTTGGGTATCCGCTGCTGCTTATTGTTCTTCTGCTATCGCTTTTGGCTGTTTAGCAGTATGGATGTCCAAACGAGTGTAATCAGCGGAATTGCCTTTTAAAATGAATTAAAAAGTATTTGATATAACATTTAGATATATATGTCGCGAACACTGAACAAATATCCGTTCTATCCCAGCCACGATGATGGAAAAACTCCTGACATTTTTGTTCACTGTTTTTTTTGTCTCAACCCATATCAATTTATAACTGAATCGAGCAAGCCTGCATCTTTTAAATGAGATATAGGAAGTTGCAAAACTAATATATGACTGCGCTCACAAGATATCGTCCATTAATTGTAAACATATAAAAATAAAGAACGTGTAATCCACTTTTTATTATTCTCAATAATTTGGTTTTGCTTCCGGTTTACAGCATGATCTGTGATTCATTTCACCACATGGCAACATTACTATAAATACAATTCAGCAAAATACACGGAGGCTTTAATGTTTAAAGAAGAAAGGCGTACATCTATTCTTAACTTGCTCATCAAAGATCATAGTGTCAGCGTGAGCAAACTCGCCGTTCTTTTTAATGTTAGCCAGGAGACTATTCGTTCAGACCTTTGTTATTTTCAGAAAACAGGTATGCTTTTGCGTTGTTACGGTGGTGGTATTGTTAACCGCCAGGCATTAAGCAAGTTGATAACAGAAAATAAAATTGATATCTCCGGCACAATTTCAACTCCGGCAAACAAAGATTTTCGATTACATAGAGAAGGCACGAAAATGTCGGGAAAAGTTTGTATTTTAGGTTCATTTAATATTGATGTATCGGCTACCGTCCCCTGGCTTCCGCAAAGCGGTGAATCAATCCTCGCAAGCCAGTTCGGTTTTTATCCAGGAGGTAAAGGTGCTAATCAGGCATTGGCCGCAAATAATGCTGGCACCGACGTCCACTTTATTTTTAAAGTAGGTAAAGATCAGTTTAGCTCTTTTGCCCTCAATCATATTATCCAATCTGGTATAAATTCATATTGTGCTTATCAGACTGATGATGCACCCACCGGAAGTGCATTAATTTATGTTTCAGAGCAGGATGGTGATAATATCATTGCTATCTATCCTGGTGCCAATATGATGCTAACCAGGCACGAAATTAATGAACAGCAGGGTCATATATCTGAAGCTAACGTTTTGCTAATGCAACTGGAGACTAATATCGATGCTATTGAAGAATTTGTTCGCTTGGGTAAATTAGCAAACAAGACAATTATTTTGAATCCGGCACCTTACACCAAAAATGTTAGCCGTTTATTACCATCAATAGATATTTTAACACCTAATGAAACAGAAGCATCATTTTTATCGGGTATTACAATCTTAAATATTGATGATGCCCAAAAAGCAGGAAATATCATTCTGCAATCAGGCGTTGAGAAGGTCATTATCACTCTCGGCGCACAAGGATCATTACTGTGCGAACGCCACCGTACTTTGTTTATCCCAGCCTGGAGTGCCGTCGTCAAAGATGCTGCGGGCGCGGGTGATGCATTTAATGGCGCACTGGCCGCCTCACTTGCCCGTAAATCAGACCTTGTATCAGCCATTCAGTATGCCTCTGCCTTTGCTTCACTGGCAGTTGAACAAGAAGGCGCATCGAGCATGCCGCAGCATGAGCTGGTACTACACCGGATGCGCACTCAATCGCATGATATTATTAATATCAAATAATAGGATCTCAGTATGAAAATTTTATTTATCGGTGAGTCATGGCATATTCATATGATTCATTCTAAGGGATATGACAGCTTCACATCCAGTAAATACGAAGAAGGCGCTGACTATCTATTATCCTGTCTGCGCCAGCAAAATATCACTATCGACTACATGCCAGCGCATATTGTACAAACCCGCTTCCCGCAGACGGTAGAGGAACTTGATATATACGATGCTATCGTGATTAGCGATATAGGCAGCAATACCTTTTTGTTGCAAAACAAAACTTTTTATCAGATGAATATCATCCCGAATGCGTTAGCGCTGATTAAAGAATATGTCTCAAATGGCGGCGGTCTGTTAATGATTGGTGGATACCTTTCCTTCACCGGCATTGAAGCGAAAGCAAATTATAAAAACACCCTGCTGGCCGAAGTTTTGCCTGTCGAAATGCTGGAGCATGATGATCGCGTTGAAATTCCGGAAGGATGCTGCCCAATCAACACGGAGGAACAGCATGTCATTACGCAAGACCTGACACAGTGGCCCCCCTTGCTCGGTTATAACAAATTGCGTGCCAAGGTAAACAGCATCACGTTGGTCAAAATAAATGACGACCCACTATTAGTTCTCGGTGAGTACAATAAAGGCAAAGTCGGCTGTTTTGCCAGTGATTGCGCACCGCACTGGGGAAGTCCGCAATTTATGCAATGGGAACATTACAAGTCATTCTGGTGTAACGTTCTGCAAGCAATTAAAAAATAAATGCCAATCTGCAGGTGATTATTGAATCACCTGCCCTTTTTCTTCCGTATCGGTTAAAAATATGCAAAGTCACTACAAATATGGTGAAATGTTTTGCGATAGCATATTAACCAGCTATCGTATTTATGGCGACCCGGCATCTCAATTAATGCCATTAATTATCTTACACGGCGGTCCATCAGGCGGTTTTGATTATCTATTAAATTATCATGAGCTGTCTGATGATGGACGCATGGTGATATTTTACGATCAATATGGCTGTGGTCGTTCGACGCATTTTCCGCTGGCGGATGCCTCATTCTGGACAATAGAACGTTATCTTCAGCAACTTCGCCAATTAATCAGTCATCTGAATATTGGTCAGCGATATTCATTACTCGGACATTCCTGGGGAGGTATGCTGGCAGCAGAGCACGCCTGCACGCAACCGGAAGGGTTAAGTGGTGTGATATATGCCAGCGCTCCCGCCAGCATCCCACTTTGGCAAAGCGAAGTACTGCGATTGTTTAAAGAACTCACGACTGGCGCTGATGCAATGTCAGACGATGCCATTATGCAGGCAAAAATCTATCAGCATCCGCCTGAACAACTTATTGCCTACTACAAAAAACATGTTTATTCCCTGGCGAAAGAACCGCTGCATATTCAGCGTTCTGATGCGCAATTTGCCGCCGATCCCACCGCCTACCATGTGCTATGGGGCGCGAATGAACTTGCGGTGAATGGCTTGCTGGCGCAGTGGGACATCACCCGTTCATTGCACAAGATTCGATGCCCAGGATTAGTCCTTCATGGTGAGTATGATCAGGCGACATCACAGGTCGTTCAACCGCTTATTACCCATATAACCCACTGTCGGGGTGTCACGATTCCTGACAGCAGCCATAACCCACATGAAGAAAATACCGAGCCTTGCCTCACTGCTGTCCGTGAGTTTTTACGAGGCCTTGATTAACACGAATTGAGGTGTTTACTATGAGTAAAATAAAAAAGTTATCTCTCACAGATTTGGTGCTGTACGGGCTGGTATTTATGGTGCCGATCGCGCCGGTTTCTCTCTATGGCGTCGTATATAATTTATCTCATGGCATGGTCGCGCTCGTGTATATTATTGGCGCTATCGCGATGTTTTTTACCGCCCACAGCTATTCAACATTATCAAAGCACATCTCATCCTCCGGGTCGGCTTATACCTATGCAGGCGTGTGCATCAACCCCGCTGTGGGTTTTCTCACCGGATGGATTTTGTTGCTGGATTATCTGTTATTCCCTACGCTGGTTGCCGTCCTGGGCGGTGTTGCTGTTCATGCAATACTTCCGCAAATACCGATTTGGGTATGGCCGTTAATTTATGTGGCTATCGGAACGGGCATAAATTATTTGGGAATACAACAAACGGCTAAATTCGACAAACTGCTAGTCTTTATTCAACTCGGTATTCTGGCCATTTTTGTGGTGCTGATTTTGCGACTGCTGATGCTTGATAGCAGCCACGTGTCATTTTCTTTCAAACCTTTTTTTGATTCTCAGTGGTTTACGCCTGGCTTAATTGCTACCGCGATCTCTGTTGCGGCGCTCAACTTCCTCGGATTTGATGCCATTAGTACCCTAAGTGAAGAAAGCGAAGGCGGCGGGAAAGCAGTCAGTAAGGCAACCCTTCTCGCCCTTATCCTGGCCACCGTGCTGTTTATTATTGTGGTGACCTTTGCCGCATTCGCTACGGGTAAAATCGACAGTTTTGCGGAAGGTACAGAAACTAACGAGGCCTTTTTCACGATTGCAGGCGATGTTGGCGGCATCTGGCTTAAAGTTGCATTTTCTATCATCGTAGCGTTCGTTTGCGCAGTCGGGAATATCATTACGGCGCAAACCGCCGTATCGCGCGTCCTGTTCTCTATGGGGCGAGATAAAATGTTACCCACATTTCTGGCGCATGTGCACAGTAAAAGAAAAACACCTGACTATGCAATTCTGTTCACCGGGGCTGTGACACTATTCCTTAGTTACTTGTTTTCCGGGAAAATTGAATCCATATCCACCCTTGTCAACTTCGGTGCGCTTTTCGCATTCTTTATGGTGAACCTGAGTGTCTTCGTGCTCTACAACGTAAAGATGAAAGAGCATCGTCGTTTTGTCCCTCATGTGATTTCTCCTGTGCTGGGGATGGTCGTCATTGGTTATGTCTGTATGAATATGAACATTCACGCGCTGACGCTCGGGGTTATCTGGTCTGTAATCGGTCTGGCGGTTCTGTGGTATCGGAAAGCGCATAAGCAGGACATCCATATCGATCTTGAGGGGCGAAAGCTGCTCGACTAAGGCTGAATGCTGAGTTTGCAACACGTTATTTTTTTCTTGTTGCGCAACACCGTCTGAAGTTGGGCGGTGTTTTGTTAACCAACCCGAAACAATTTAATGCTGATTCTTTGTAAAAGTGCACAGAAGTGTTTTGAAACGCTGTTTCCATTTTCCTTTTTGATAATTTTCAGCGTATAATGCGCGCCAATTGTCTCTTGAATGGTTTCAGCACATTGACCTGTAAAACTCAACGACTACAAAAATCACCATCCCGTTGGGCTGAAACACAAGCACACATTCCTCTGCACGCTCTTTCGATGTCACCTATCCTTAGAGCGAGGCATCACAACTTTCGTAACTCAGGTTTAGCTTCCCGTCCGTGCGCGGCGGGAGCCAGATTTCCATATCCTTCTCAACTTAAAGACTAAGACTGTCATGAAAAAGACGAAAATTGTTTGCACCATCGGTCCGAAAACCGAATCCGAAGAGATGTTAACCAAAATGCTGGACGCGGGCATGAACGTCATGCGTCTGAACTTCTCTCACGGCGACTATGCAGAACACGGTCAGCGCATCAAGAATTTGCGCAACGTCATGAGCAAAACCGGCAAGAAAGCAGCAATCCTGCTCGACACCAAAGGTCCGGAAATCCGTACCATCAAACTGGAAGGCGGTAACGACGTTTCCCTGAAAGCAGGCCAGACCTTCACCTTCACCACCGACAAATCTGTCGTAGGCAACAACGAAATCGTTGCTGTTACTTATGAAGGCTTCACGAAAGATCTGTCCGTCGGCAACACCGTTCTGGTTGACGATGGTCTGATCGGCATGGAAGTTACCGCCATCGAAGGTAACAAAGTTATCTGTAAAGTGCTGAACAACGGCGACCTGGGCGAAAACAAAGGTGTTAACCTGCCGGGCGTTTCCATCGCACTGCCAGCACTGGCTGAAAAAGACAAACAAGACCTGATCTTCGGTTGCGAGCAAGGCGTTGACTTCGTTGCAGCGTCCTTTATCCGTAAACGTTCTGACGTCGTTGAAATCCGTGAGCACCTGAAAGCGCACGGCGGCGAAAACATCCAGATCATCTCCAAAATCGAAAACCAGGAAGGCCTGAACAACTTCGACGAAATCCTCGAAGCGTCTGACGGCATCATGGTTGCGCGTGGCGATATGGGCGTTGAGATCCCGGTTGAAGAAGTTATTTTCGCGCAGAAAATGATCATCGAAAAATGTATCCGCGCACGTAAAGTCGTTATCACTGCGACCCAGATGCTGGATTCCATGATCAAAAACCCGCGTCCGACCCGTGCAGAAGCCGGTGACGTAGCGAACGCCATCCTCGACGGTACCGACGCAGTAATGCTGTCTGGCGAGTCAGCAAAAGGTAAATACCCGCTGGAAGCCGTTACCATCATGGCGACCATCTGTGAGCGTACTGACCGTGTGATGACCAGCCGTCTGGACTTCAACAACGACAGCCGCAAACTGCGCATCACCGAAGCCGTTTGCCGTGGCGCGGTTGAAACTGCTGAAAAACTGGACGCGCCGCTGATCGTCGTCGCAACCCAGGGTGGTAAATCTGCTCGTGCAGTACGTAAATACTTCCCGGATGCTACCATCCTGGCGCTGACCACCAACGAAACTACCGCGCGTCAGCTGGTGCTGAGCAAAGGCGTTGTTGCACAGGTGGTTAAAGAAATCAGCTCTACCGATGATTTCTATCGCCTGGGTAAAGAAGTCGCTCTGGAAAGCGGTCTGGCTCAGAAAGGTGACGTTGTGGTTATGGTTTCTGGTGCACTGGTTCCGAGCGGCACCACCAACACCGCATCCGTTCACGTGCTGTAATAATTCCATCGCGAATTAATTTGCTTAAAAAAGCGCCCTGGTGGCGCTTTTTTTATTTAATCGATAGCCACAATTAATAAAAAATCAAATCGGATTTCACTATCTAATCCGTGATTATCTAAGATGAATCCGATGGAAGCTTTCTGTTTTCACTCGGTTTTTTAGCCGTTTTTGCACAATTCGATGCTTCTTTGAGCGAACGATCAAAAATAAGTGCATTCCCATCAAAAAAATATTCTCAACATAAAAAACTTTGTGTAATACTTGTAACGCTACATGGAGATTAACTCAATCTAGAGGGTATTAATAATGAATCGTACTAAACTGGTACTGGGCGCGGTAATCCTGGGTTCTACTCTGCTGGCAGGTTGCTCCAGCAACGCTAAAATCGATCAGCTGTCTTCTGACGTTCAGACTCTGAACGCTAAAGTTGACCAGCTGAGCAACGACGTGAACGCAATGCGTTCCGACGTTCAGGCTGCTAAAGATGACGCAGCTCGCGCTAACCAGCGTCTGGACAACGCAGCTACTAAATACCGCAAGTAATAGTATCTGTGTAATAAAAATGGCGCACATTGTGCGCCATTTTTTTGCTCTGAATTCCCCTTCCCTGTTATTGCGTAGCGCGCACCTCAGCATCTTCTCCCGGCACACCATTTTGCGCAGACTTCACTTCTGGCCCATTGCTCGCGACCGATGCTTGCCCGGCAGTGACGGTGACCGGATAACCTGCACGACGATACAACGCCCTTTCCACCAGACTGTTATCCACCGCTTTATTGTCTTTAAACTGGGTAAAGCCGGCTGGTAGCACATACGGCATGGTCTGGACGTTTTGTTCCTCTTCCGGCGACAGCGGTCGATGCACTTCGACATACCTCATGCCATTCGGCTCTATCGAATATTTTATCGGCTCATTAATTACCCTGACCGGCGTGCCTGTGCGGACCTGAGCAAACAACGCTTTGATATCCGGCGCGTTCATGCGAATACACCCAGAACTCACTCGCAGGCCCACGCTGTCCGGTGCGCTGGTGCCATGGATCAGATATTCACCGTTTCCATGTGCCAGACGCAGTGCAAAGCGTCCTAACGGGTTATTTGGTCCAGCAGGTACAACAGGCGGTAATGTGATGCCACGCTCCAGAGAGCGTTTACGGATGCCTGGTGTAGGGGTCCAGGTTGGATTCGGGATTTTCTGCCCAACCCGGGTTTCCATTACCGGCGTTTCCAACCCCTGCAAACCGATACCAATCGGGAATACCTGAACAATATTCTCTCCCGGCGGGAAGTAATACAGACGCAATTCCGCCAGATTCACAATAATGCCTTCGCGTGGTGCATCCGGTAGCAGTAATTGTGAGGGAATAGTGATCAGCGTTCCGGGTTTAGGTACGGGGGCAATAGTATTGTTGGCTTCAAGGATCAGCATTGCAGCGGTATCAAACTTACGGGCTATCGCCTGTAGGTTTTTATCGCCTTCCTGCACGGTGTAGGTTTGGTTTTGCCCAACAAGGCGGCTGTTCGCCTGGGGCAAAGGATAATCGACCGCCCATGCGGCCTGAATAGCGCTGTAGGCGCCGATTAGCATTAACGTAATAACAGACGCGCGTTTCATACTCACTCACCCCCCTGGCGTTCTTGCCGGACGGCGGCGAGCGCCCGATCCGGCCTACGAGTCACTGCGTTGCCTTACACGAACGCTTTCAAGTCGGTCTGAAAGTTGACGTGTTTTATCAGTTTAGCTAAGAGTTGCGGCTTTGGCGCGAATAGCCCGAATCATCGCCTCCAGCCCTTGTGAACGAGACGGTGTGAGATGCTGTGCGAGCGCCATTTTTTCAAACCACGGGCGCACATCAAAATTCACAATATCCTGGGCCGTCATGCGATCATACAAAATGAATACCACGGCAATAAGCCCTTTCACAATTGCCGCATCACTGTCGCCCTGTAATTCAATAATCCCTTCGCCATTCTGACGCATAACAATCCATACCTGGCTTTGGCATCCCTGAATGCTATTTTCCGGGCAGCGTAAGTCGTCGTTTAGTTCCGGCAAACGCTGACCCAGTTCAATAATGTACAGGTATTTCTCTTCCCAATTAGCGCAACGCAGAAAATTACGCAACAACTTTTCTTTATCCGGTAGCGCAGCCATAACGCCTCCCTGTTAGCCCAGTAAATGGTGAATACGCTTGAGGCCCGTTACCAGGCGATCCACTTCTTCATGGGTGTTATACATTGCAATCGACGCCCGGCACATAGCGGGAACGTTATAATAGGCCATCAGCGGCATTGCGCAGTGATGCCCCGTCCGCACGGCGATGCCATAGTTATCAAGAAAACTCCCGACGTCATAGGCGTGATGCTTGCCGAGGTTAAACGCAATCACACCCAGACGGTTATCCGGTCCGTAGATTGTTAAATCCGGCACATCCGCCAGCTGTTCCAACGCATAGCGCATCATGAACTGTTCATATTCGCTGATTTCAGTCAGCCCCAGCGCTGAAATATATTCAATAGCCGCGCCGAGTCCGATAATGCCGCCGGTGTTTGGCGTTCCGGCTTCAAACCGCCAGGGCGCTTTGGCCCACGTTGTTCCCTGACTCAAACTCACCGTCGCAATCATTGAACCACCGCCTTCCCACGGCGGCATCTCCTGCAGCAGCGACTCTCTGGCATACAGAATGCCAATACCGGTTGGCCCGTAAAGTTTATGCCCGGAGAAAACATAAAAATCGCAATCCAGCGCCTGCACATCCACCTGATGATGCATCACCGCCTGCGCGCCATCCACCAGCACTTTCGCACCGTATTGATGCGCCAGCGCGATCATCTCACCCAACGGGTTTTCCGTGCCCAGCACGTTAGATACGTGGGTAATCGCCAACAGCTTCGTGCGATCGTCAAACAGCGTCGGCAGCGTTTCCAGCTGCAACGTACCATCGTCATTGAGCGGGATAACGCGCAGTTCTGCACCTACGCGGGCACACAGCATCTGCCAGGGCACAATATTGGCATGGTGCTCCATTTCGCTGATGATAATGTTATCGCCCGCCCGCACATTGCTGCTGCCCCAGCTGTTCGCCACCAGGTTGATGCCCTCCGTCGTACCGCGAACAAACACCAGCTCTTCGGCGGTGCGGGCGTTAATAAATAGCGAAGCGAGCTTGCGCACATTCTCCATTTTTTCCGTAGCCTGAGCGCTCAGCGTATGGATACCGCGGTGGACCGCCGCATAGCCGTGACGGTAGAACTCGGCTTCGGCATCAATCACCTGGTTCGGCTTTTGCGCGCTCGCGGCGCTGTCCAGATACGCCAACGGTAAACCATTCACTTCACGCGTCAGAACCGGAAAATCGGCCCGCACTTTTTCAATGGGAAATGTCATGCTACGCCTCCCGGCAAGCGTTGGGCGATCCGTGCCAGTACCTGTTGTTTCAGCGTTTCCTCGCCCAGGGCTTCCGTTAGCTCAGCGGCAAACGCATAGAGAATCATTTGTTGGGCATCTTGCTGGCCGATCCCGCGCGAACGCAAATAGAACATCTGCTCGTCGTCGATCCGCCCTACCGTCGCCCCGTGACTGCATTTCACGTCGTCGGCATAGATTTCAAGCTGCGGCTTGGTATCCACTTCCGCCAGTTTACCAAGCAGCAAATTATTGTTGGTCATCTGGCCATCGGTTTTAATAGCGTGCTGAGCGACGTTGATCAGGCCATTGAATACCGCCCGCCCCTTATCGCTGACGATCGTTTTATGCAGCTGGCGGCTGTTGCAATATCCTTTGTTATGCTCAAGCCAGGTGCGGGTGTCGCAGACTTCATTTTTCACCGGCATTGCCAGGCTGTTGAGCCGAAGCGTGGTGTTTTCGCCGTTAAGCTGGGTGCTGGTGTTATGACGCAGCACCGCATCACCGAGTAAAAAACTGTGGCTGGCGGCCGTGGCATCCGCCCCCAATTGAATGTCATTATGCGCGAAATGGTGGCTCTGTGAGTTCTCAAACGCCAGTTTGATGTGGCGCAAGTGCGCATTCGCCGCGACATTCATGGTTAAACGTGCGCCGGTGAAATGGCGAAGCTCGCTGAGGCTGACATAGTGTTCAATAACGGTGGCTTCTGCGCCTTCCGCCAGCTCCAGATGGTGGCGATAGTGCGCCGTGTTCACCTCATCGCCCGCCAGCCCCTGGGTAATGTGCAGCAGCAGCAGCGGTTTCGCTGGGCGCTGGTTACGCTTCACCTGAATGTGAGTGACGCTACGCGACAGGCTTTCGGTCAGGTGCAGAAACACTTCCGGTTGGATAGCCGCTGGCAGCATCTGGCGCGCATCGTCAATGGTAATGTCAAAACCACTACCTTCCGCTCTGTCGCTCAGCGTTGGAGAGAATTGCCCGTCGATAAATACCAGTCGAATGGCATCAATTGCCGGCGCTAACGCTTCACACTGGGCAGACGTTATCTCAGAGACATGACTGACAAACTGGCTATTGGTTAACCCCTCCAGCGGCGTGTATTTCCAGTCCTCATGCTTACGCGTTGGTAGCCCCAGACGCAGCATCTGCTGCAGATGCTGCTGGGCATGTTGCGAGCGCGTCTCACCTTGCGTTTCAAACAGATGGTGCCACTGTTGCAGCACGTTACTGCTGTTCGCTAAGCCAGCCATAACCTTGCTCCTCCAGTTGTTTGACCAGCGTAAAATCACCGGACTTCACTATTCGCCCCTGGTAGAGAACATGAACATAATCGGGTTTGATATAGTCCAGGATGCGTTGATAATGGGTGACGATAATGAATGAGCGTTGCCCGTTGCGTAGCGAGTTCACGCCGTCGGCGACGATTTTCAGTGCATCGATATCCAGCCCGGAGTCCGACTCATCCAGAATGCACAACTGAGGCTCCAGCACCGCCATTTGCAAAATGTCATTACGCTTTTTCTCACCGCCGGAGAAACCAACGTTGACCGAACGCGTGAGCAAATCTTCCGGCATCTTCAGCAACGCAATTTTTTCTTCCATCAGATCCTGGAAGTCAAACCTGTCCAGTGACTCTTCGCCACGGTAGGTGCGCACCGCATTCAGTGCCGTTTGCAGGAAAAACTGATTACTGACGCCGGGGATTTCCACCGGATACTGGAATGCCATAAAGATCCCTTCACCGGCCCGGTCTTCCGGTGACAGTTCCAGTAAATCCTTACCGTTGAATTCTACCGTCCCGCCGGTGACTTCATAGTCATCACGTCCGGCCAGGGTGGCGGAAAGCGTACTTTTCCCGGAACCATTTGGCCCCATAATGGCGTGCACTTCTCCGGGGCGAATTTCAAGACTCAGCCCACGCAGGATCGCCTTATCTTCCACACTGACCTGTAAATCTTTGATGCTTAACATGTGCTTTCCTTAAATTTTAACCGACGCTGTGTTCAAGACTTATGGCGAGAAGTTTTTGCGCTTCCACGGCAAATTCCAGCGGCAGTTCAGAGAACACGTCTTTACAGAAACCATTCACGATCATCGAAATGGCATCCTCTTCGCTGATACCGCGCTGCAGGCAGTAAAACAGCTGATCTTCACCAATGCGCGACGTCGTGGCTTCGTGCTCGAGCTGGGCGCTGTTGTTACGACACTCCACATATGGGAATGTGTGCGCTCCGCAATCCGCCCCGATCAGCATCGAGTCACATTGGGTATAGTTGCGGGCGTTGGTGGCGGTCGGCATGATTTTCACTAAACCGCGATAGCTGTTCTGGCTGTGTCCGGCGGAGATCCCTTTCGAGATAATGGTCGATTTGGTGTTTTTACCGATGTGGATCATCTTGGTGCCTGTATCGGCCTGCTGATGACCACTGGTCAGGGCCACGGAGTAGAATTCGCCGATAGAGTTGTCGCCACGCAAAATGCAACTTGGGTATTTCCAGGTAATGGCCGAGCCGGTTTCCGACTGCGTCCACGACATTTTGCTGTTTTCACCTTCGCACAGAGCGCGCTTGGTGACGAAGTTCAAAATGCCGCCGGTGTTACCATCCCCGGGGAACCAGTTTTGCACCGTCGAGTATTTCACTTCAGCATTTTTGTGGATGATGACTTCTACCACCGCCGCATGCAGCTGGTAGCTGTCGCGCACCGGAGCCGAACAGCCTTCGATATAGCTGACGTAGCTGCCCTCATCCGCGACCAGAATAGTGCGTTCAAACTGCCCGGTTTTCTCCGCATTGATACGGAAATAGGTCGACAGCTCCATGGGGCAACGCACGCCTTTCGGTACATAAATAAACGTGCCGTCAGATGCCACCGCTGCATTCAGCGCGGCAAAGAAGTTGTCATTACCCGGAACCACTGTGCCCAGATATTGTTTTACCAGCTCAGGATGATCGTGAATCGCCTCACCGAACGAACAGAAAATAATGCCCTGTTCCGCCAGTTTGTCGCGATAGGTGGTCGCCACCGATACCGAGTCAAAAATAGCATCAACCGCCACCTCTTTGCCTTCACGGACCGGTACGCCAAGCTGTTCAAAGGCATCCTCGACCTCTTTACTTAAAAACGCATTCGCCCCCGTTTGCTGCACCGCTCCCGGCTCAGACGCGCAGGTTTCATCGCAGTTACCGCAGGACGGTGCGGAATAATAGCTATACTCCTGATAATTCAGCTTGTCGTAGTGCGCTTTTAGCCAGTGCGGCTCTTCCATGGTTTGCCACGCTTGAAAGGCATTCAGGCGGAATTCCAGCATCCAGTCGGGTTCATTACGTTTTGCCGAAATCGCACGCACGACTTCTTCGTTGATCCCTTTCGCCAGCTCATCGGTTTGCAGTTGGGTGAAGAAGCCCTCTTTGTAATTAAGGTGCCCACCAGCCCAGGTGTTGACATCGTCAGTTGCTTCAGTATTACGAGACATAGTACCGCCTATACCCCAAAACTTTCGCCACAGCCGCATTCGTTCTGGGCTTTCGGGTTATGAAATTTAAATAACTGATTTAATCCTTCGCGAACAAAATCGACTTCTGTGCCGTCGATGAACGGCATCGCCTGTAAAGGCACATACAGTCTGGCGCCATCCGTTTCAAACAACAGATCGTCTTTTTGGGCCTCGCGGACGGTATCCAGCACGTAGCCGAATCCCGCGCATCCCGTTTGCTTCACGCCCAGGCGTACGCCCAACATGTCGGGTTGCTGTGCCACCAGTTCACGGATATGCGCCGCCGCTGCTGGCGTTAACGTCAGTCCACGCCAGGCAAAATCGTCCGGATTAAATGTTCCTGAATGCAATTCCATAGGGTTACCTCGAGTCACTAGCTTTTAAGCTATAACACCATGTTAGTGATAATGATTATCACTTCAACCCCTCAACAGCAGGGGCATTCGGGTTAACCGCCCTTTTTGGTTACTTTTACTAAGCATAGACCCTGCAGCGAGGGTTTACAGGAATGGAATTATTTGTTCAATACATTGATTAATAATGGATTATAGAAATCTAATCGTTCAGGCAGGTCAAACATCAAAAGATGTATAGAAAATGACTATTTCTGTGATAGCAGAGGTAACTACCTCTACCAGGCGAAACCCAACCAGGGAGTTATCAGGGGGTGAGTTTCGAAGAGCAGTGAAAGGTAAAAGGATAAAAAGCTAACTGCTGACTTACCACCCATTTCCATTTTTCACTCGCCCATAGGCAGGTGTTATATTATTTTCAAGTTGGTAGATTATGGATAAAATAATATTCAAGTTATATCGTGTTATTTGATTGTGTTCTGTTGCAAAAGATGAATTAGTTTCCACAAGATTGAAATAATTATATTCTTGCAGAAGTTCTAAATTTGGCACGATCTCGACAGGAAACTGCTTATCATTTGGTGAGGTGAAAAGATAGATATTCGCAGTTTTACATTTATCCTTATAGATAATATCACGAAGCAGATTATCCAGCCTGGAGATATTCTCCGGTGAGATAGTGCCCATCATCTGTTGTCCGACCTGCGTCCAATATCCTTTTGCAACATAACTACCGATATAAAACTGAGGTACTGCTGTAATGATGTTCCGAATATTAAGCTTAATACCGTAATACATTGACATCGACCCACCTTTGGAAGCACCGAGAATCGTCGTGTTCGTAGGTTTTACAAAATCAATCACCCCCTGAATGAGCAGACTAACACCCTGCTCGATATCGAAATTCATATTATTACACAAGTAATAGGCTGGCAGACCGGCAAAATCATCTTTAACCCATAGAATTGCAGAATGGCAGTGATCAAGCATTATAAAGTCATAGATAGTAGCATCCGGGATATTAAATCCAGACATGACAATCAACAAATGCCGACAATCTCTTGAGGCAGGTTTGAACCGATAGTGAATCGGGATCTGATTTTTAAAATTGAAAACAAGATTCTCTACCATTCGCTAAACTCTGTTAACGTTTCAGGGCTTCCAGAACAGCTCACACAGTAACGGTTACCAAGGAATCTATTCTGCATTCTCTGTGCGGTATAAAGCGGTTATGATTCATTAAACTTAAATGTCACCACCGCTATTTTTAGACAACTCCGTTCTGCAGACGCGCAACAAGTACGTACAATCCCGCAGCGGCGACATATAAAGACAACAAAAAACCCTTAAGTCTGCTTGCTGGCAGGCTTAAGGGTTCCGGCCCCATCCGGCGCTTATCTCCGGCACTCACGATGGCTTAGCTCTTGAAGGGGCGATAAGAAGAATCTCATACACCGATAAGTTTTTTTTAACACAAATTGCGGTTTGACTATTTTATGAGCACGTTTAGCTACCTTTTTAGCATTGCGCCGCCCCACTAAGCGCATCCAGCAGCAAACGTAGCCCCGCAGGCTGATGCTCCCGAGAAAGGTATAAACCATAAATTGGCAAGCATTTAGGTTGAAGTTCTGGCAGTAATCGAATTAACGCTCCCTGCGCCAGCCCTTCCTGCGCCTCCAGCTCTGGCACCAACGCGATCCCCATTCCTGCCACCGCCGACTCGCAGAGCAGCGAAGAGATCCCTGCACTTAAATTCCCTTTGATTGCAACCGAGACAGACTGCCCCTGGGCATCCAAAAAGTGCCAGGATTGTCCGGCAAAACCGCTGTAGTACAGGCAATTGTGCCGAGTGAGATCGTCGACTGTCTCAGGCGTGCCATGTTGATGCAGATAATCTGCGGACGCGCAAAGTACCGATTTACAGTCGCCCAACCGGCGGGCGATGGTCCCAGGCTCGGGATTATCCGTTATGCGGATCGCCACATCGATGCGTTCCCCCACAAGGCTTACCGGTTGATTATTGATCTCCACCTCAATACGTAATTGCGGATATTGCTCCATAAACGCCGGCAGAACCGGAGCAAGAATATGCATGGCGGTAAAATGGGCGCAGGCCACACGTAGCGTGCCGGAGGGAATTTGCGCGCCACTGGCGGCACCAATATCCAGCGAAAGTTGCGCCAGAGAACGCGTTTTCAGTAATGCCTCTTCACCCGCTGGCGTGATCGTCAAGCGACGCGATGAGCGATGGATAAGCCTTGCGCCTGCCCATTTTTCCATCTCGTCGAGGTAACGACTGACCATCGGACGGGAAAGCCCCAATGCACGTGCAGCGGCGCTCAGACTGCCCAAATCACAGATATGGTTAAATACCGTTGCCGCCATCACTCTGTCCATTGCATCCCATCCGATCGTTTTATGAAACTCAGCATGTCCTAATGAGGGAATTCTAACAGATACGAATATGCTTAAAATACGGGAACTATCAAAAGACAATTCCCTGCATAAGGTTACCTGGTATGAAAGTTAAATCTCTGGCCCTGCTGTTACCTCTGTTTGCGTCTTCAGCTTTCGCCGCACCGCTACAGCTGGACGTCTATAATCCGCAGGAGAAGGGTATTTTCCCGGTCTCTTCGACGCTGGTGTCTGGTCCCAAAGAGGCGATTCTGTTTGACGCCCAGTTCAGCACCAAAGATGGCGAACAGCTGGTGCAGATGATTCGCGCCAGCGGTAAAACGCTGAAGGCTATCGTGATCACTTCCGGCGATCCGGATTTCTATTTCGGTCTGCAACCCATCGTCAACGCTTTTCCACAGGTAAAAGTTCTGGCAACACCGCAGGTGGTAGACCATATCCGCGCCACCAAAGAGGCCAAGCTGCAGTTCTGGGGCCCGCAAATGAAGGACGGCGCGCCAACATCGCTCACCGTTCCGCAGGCGACGACGCAAACGCAGTTCACGGTTGATAGCGAACCGCTGGAACTGCGTCACTCCAACGATTATGCAGCGTATATCTGGATCCCGGCGAATCGGGCCATTATTGGCGGCACAGGCGTGGCTTCAGGTATTCACGTCTGGACGGCGGATACACAATCTGAAGAACAGCGTAGTGCATGGCGTAACGTACTGAGCGAAATGCAGAGCTTACAGCCCACTCAGGTGGTCCCGGGTCATTACATTGGCGAACGCCCTACCGGCGATAAAGCTATTCGCTTCACCCAGGACTATTTGCAGTCGTTTGAGCAGGCGTTAGGGGCCAAGAAAGGATCGGATTATGTGATTAAAACCATGACGGCAGCATGGCCAGGTCTGGCGGACGCAAGCTCGCTTGAACTAAGTGCGAAGGTTAACAGCGGTGAGATGAAGTGGTAATGAAGATTTAAGGCAAAAATAACCCCGAACACGTGTCGGGGTTTCGTTACGATAAGCATACCGGAATCAATGAACGCCCATGCGCCAGGCAAAATAGATCTCTTCTTTCAGTTCCATCGAGGAGAGCGCCAGTAAATCAGCAAACTCCAGTTCGAGCTGTTTCAGCCTTTTCAGGTACTGAGCCGGTGAAAGATCGGTTTTATCACGACGTAAAAATTCTATTGCCAGTTGGGCAGGGTCTAATTGGGTAGACATATCATCCTCGCTTGTGTTCAAAACCTGCACAGTATAACACCATTCCCTGTGCAGATAATGACCAAAAGCAATATGCATCACAAAATTGCGGTCGTCAGACGCGACGTACAGCACAATCGTCCCTGCTCATCGAAGATCTCTATTTGCCAAACCTGGTGACGAGAGCCGGTATGTAACGCGCGACATACGCCCCTGACGTGCCCTTCCCGCGCAGAACGGATATGGTTGGCGTTGATCTCCAGGCCCACCACTTTCTGCTCACCCTGAGTGCACAGGTATCCCGCTACCGAACCAATACTTTCCGCCAGCACCACGGATGCGCCGCCGTGCAGCAACCCAAAGGGTTGTTTGGTGCGATGGTCCACCGGCATTGTAGCTTCCAGCGTATCGTCACCAATGTGCACAAAACGAATATCGAGCAACCCAACCATATTTCCTTCACCCATGGCATTGAGCGCCTCGAGTGTGACTTCACGTTTCCAGATCATCCTATAATCTCCAGCAGTGCCTGTAATGGGTGGCGAACGCCCGTACCTTCAACGCGTTTTACCTGGCTGCGACAGGAGTATCCGGTAGCCAGACAACGGTTACGCGGCAATCGTTGCATTGCCTGGTGCCATGATAGCTCATAGATCCCCAATGAGTTTTGGTGATTCTTTACTTCGTGGCCGTAGGTGCCAGCCATACCACAGCATCCCACGCTGACGTTCTCCAGCTTTGCGCCAAAACGGGCAAAAATAGCCGCCCACTGCGCAGGCGCGCCTGGCAAAGCAGTCACTTCGGTACAGTGGCCAAAGAAGTACCACGGTTCACCGCCAACAGCGACTGGCTGCTGCGCTTCCACAGCTTTCGATAACCATTCGTTGGCTAGCAACACATGGAAATCACCCCGTTGTTCGCCCAGCGCCAGCTTGTATTCATCGCGATAACAAAGCACCAGCGCCGGATCAACACCCACCATCGGAATATTCAGCTTCGCTACCCGGTTAAGAAACTCGGATGTCTTTTTCGCCGTTTTGGCAAAACGGTTTAAGAAGCCTTTAATGTGCTGCGCCTTGCCGTTTGGTGAAAACGGCAGCAGTACCGGCTGCATGCCCAGCTTCTCTACCAGACGTATAAAGTCAGCAACCACCTGCGCATCGTAATAGCTGGTGAAAGGGTCCTGCACCACCAGCACCGTACGCGCTTTTTGCTCAAGGCTGAGTAATTCGAGCTGTTCCAACGTCATATTGGCGGAACGATGCCCCACAAGTTGGCGTTGCAGCGACGGTGCAGACAACAGCGGTAAATCAACCATTCCAATGTGCTTTTTAGCCAGGTTTCGCACCAGCGGCTGGTTGATGAAGAAGTTAAACGTTTTGGGCGCTCGTGCCATTAACGGCGCATAGCTCTCAACGGTCGCCACCATGTGATCGCGCAACGGGCGCAGATAACGCGTGTGGTACAGCTGGAGGAAGCGCGAACGGAACTCCGGTACATCAATTTTAATTGGACACTGTGTTGAACATGCTTTACATGCCAGACAGCCGGACATTGCCTCTTTTACTTCGTGCGAGAAATCGTATTCACCCTTGCGCGCATGCCAACTGTTGCGGGTACGGGCAATCAGCGCACGTAAACTGGCGCGTTTTTCCGGTAGCTCTTTTTCCAGCTGTATTGGGTCGATCCCGCGATCCGCTAACAAACGCAGCCATTCACGCACCAACGTGGCTCGCCCTTTTGGCGAATGAATACGGTTGAGGCTGATTTTCATCGACGGACACATGGGACTTTTCGCATCGAAATTAAAGCATAACCCGTTGCCGTTACACTCCATTGCCCCGCGCCACTCCTGGCGTACGGCCAGAGGGATCTGACGGTCATACGTTCCGCGTTTCACCGCGTCCACTTTCATCATCGGCGCATCTACGCCTTCCGGTGGACAAATTTTCCCAGGATTCAGCCGGTTTTGCGGATCAAACACCGATTTCACTTTGCGCAGTTCGCGATACAGCTCCTCGCCGAAGAACGCCGGGCTGTATTCTGCACGAAAACCTTTCCCATGCTCGCCCCACAGCAAACCGCCATATTTCGCCGTCAGCGCCACAACATCATCAGAAATGCGTTTCATCAGCACTTCCTGCTGCGGGTCACACATATCCAACGCCGGTCTGACGTGAAGCACGCCAGCATCCACGTGACCAAACATGCCGTAACTCAGGGCGTGGCTGTCGAGTAGCGCGCGGAACTCGGCAATATAGTCCGCCAGATGCTCCGGCGGAACGCAGGTATCCTCAGCGAACGGAATTGGCTTCGCGGAACCTTTTGCATTGCCCAGCAGACCGACTGCCTTTTTGCGCATGGCGTAAATTCGTTCGACTCCCGCCAGTTCGGTACACAGCTGCCAGCCAATGACACCCGCTTCCTGGCGAGCGATTAAGCCATCCAGACGTTCACACAGTGCGCTGACCTGCGAATTAATCAATACTTCGTCGTCACCGGCAAACTCTACAATGTTCAGACCCAGCATCTCTTGATCAGGTACATCGGTAATCAATTCACTTACCGAGTGCCAGACGATATCTTCCCGCGCCAGATTGAGTACTTTGGAGTCGACAGTTTCTACCGACAATGCCCGCGCTTCCACCATCACCGGGGCATTACGCAACGCCGAGTCGAAAGAGTCGTACTTGACGTTAACCAGTTGTCTGACTTTTGGCAGCGGCGTGATATCCAGACGGGCTTCGGTGATAAACGCCAGCGTACCTTCAGAGCCGGTGAGAATGCGGGTTAAATCAAATTCGGTCATCTCATCGTTAAAGACGTGCCGTAGATCGTACCCGGTCAGGAAGCGATTAAGTTTCGGGAATTTATCCATGATCAGTTGTCGGTTATCGCGACAACGTTCATAAACGGTCTTATAGATGCGGCCAATGGTGGTATTGCTTTTCCCCAGCATTTCGGCAAGCTCGATCGGCATTGGCTGAGTATCAAGAATATCGCCGCCCATCAGCACCGCACGGATGCCCAACACATGATCGGAAGTTTTACCGTAAACCAACGATCCTTGCCCGGACGCATCGGTGTTGATCATCCCGCCGAGCGTTGCCCGGTTACTGGTGGATAATTCCGGGGCAAAGAAATAGCCGTAAGGCTTCAGAAACTGGTTGAGCTGATCTTTTATCACCCCGGCTTCTACCCGCACCCAACCTTCTTGCGGGTTGATTTCAATAATGCGGCTCATATAGCGGGACATATCAACAATAATGCCCTGGTTCAGCGCCTGACCGTTGGTCCCGGTGCCGCCGCCGCGCGGGGTAAAAATCAACGACGAGAAAAGCGGTTCTGCCGCCAGACGGGCGATTAGCGCCACATCTGCGGTTGAACGAGGGAAAACGACAGCATCAGGTAGCAGCTGATAAATACTGTTATCCGTCGACATTGTCAGACGATCGGCATAGCTCGTTGCCGTATCGCCCGTAAATCCTTGCTGCTCCAGCGCCTGCAAAAAGTTGAGCACCAGTTGAACGACACCTGGTGCCTGAGAAATTTGTGGAATCATTATAGTGACCCTTTCCTGCGGTCTGTGTTGTGAATTTAATCGTTTGCGTGTTGCTTTGTTTGTTGTATCACATTTTTTTCTAATACGCTCAGCAGATTTACAGGCAGAATCCGCCTGTTCAAAACCGCTGAAATTGCTCATCATTACAGGGTGTCATTTAAGTATTCACGTCGCGTCAACGTTCTGGCGCAAAGACAAAGGTGAAAAGTATTTATGGTAAATTTCCGTCAGCCCAGGGATATTGCACAAGTGCTGCTATCGGTGCTGTTTTTAGCCATCCTGATTGTGGCCTGTCTCTGGATTGTTCAGCCCTTTATCCTCGGTTTTGCCTGGGCAGGCACGATTGTTATTGCAACCTGGCCTATCCTGCTACGCTTACAAAAATTGCTCTGGGGACGCCGTTCACTTGCCGTACTGGTGATGACGCTGTTGCTGGTGCTGTTGTTCATCATCCCCATCGCGCTGCTGGTTAACAGCATCGTCGATGGCAGTGGGCCGCTGATCCATGCCGTAACCGCAGGTGATATGACGCTACCGGATCTGGCATGGTTGAACAGCATTCCACTGGTGGGTGCCAAAATGTATGGCGCATGGCACAGCTTACTGGATATGGGCGGTTCGGCGATTATGGCCAAGGTTCGTCCTTATATCGGCACCACCACAACCTGGTTCGTCGGTCAGGCCGCGCATATCGGCCGCTTTATGATGCACTGTGGCCTGATGCTGCTGTTCAGTGCCCTGTTGTACTGGCGCGGTGAACAAGTCGCATTAGGTATTCGTCACTTCGCCTGCCGTCTTGCCTCAAAACGTGGAGATGCTGCCATTCTGCTTGCAGCACAAGCCATTCGCGCCGTCGCATTAGGCGTTGTGGTCACCGCTCTGGTACAGGCAGTGCTCGGGGGTATTGGTCTGGCGGTAACCGGTGTGCCGTATGCCACACTGCTGGCGGTATTGATGATCCTGTCATGTCTGGTGCAACTGGGGCCGCTACCGGTACTGATTCCGGCCATTATCTGGCTATACTGGACGGGGGATTCAACCTGGGGCACCGTGCTGCTGGTGTGGAGCGGCGTGGTCGGAACACTGGATAACGTGATTCGACCGATGCTGATTCGCATGGGCGCCGATTTGCCACTGCTCCTGATTCTCTCCGGAGTCATCGGCGGATTGATTGCCTTCGGCATGATTGGTCTGTTTATAGGTCCAGTAGTACTGGCCGTTTCCTGGCGTCTGTTCTCCGCGTGGGTAAATGAAGCCCCTGCGCCAGGTACCAATCCGGATGAAATCCTCGAAGAAATTGCTGAAATCGAACGCAATAAGTAATCCAACATCAGGCGGCAACGCCGCCTGATTGTTTAACAATACTAATCAATCCCTCCCTCTTACGGGATTAGACCCAACGCCGTCCTTCTTTCAATACTCATTTGTGTCGCAAATTCTTTACAGTTTTTAAACTATTGAGATGAATCTGATCGACGTAAAAAAACAGTATGCCTACTATTAGCCCATGGCTTTAGATCAACACATTGATTTATAAGCATGGAAATCCCCTGAGTGAAACAACGAATTGCTGTGTGTAGTCTTTGCCCATCTCCCACGGTGGGCTTTTTTTTGTCCTTCGTACCATTCTAATCGCCGTACTCTCCTTTCTTAACTTTCCCACCATTCAACGGTCTGTACCAATTAAAAAAAGTGGTTTCGATATCAAGCGCAAATCCGTGATATTGTTGAAGGCTCAGGGGGCTGACGGACAGATATCAGCCAATATTTATAAGGTAATCAATGAAAACCGTAACTGTAAGAAATGTCGTAATTGGCAAGGGTGCACCGAAGATCATTGTCTCACTGATGGCTAAAGACATCGCAATGGTAAAAAGTGAAGCGCTGACCTATCGCGAAGCGGATTTCGATATTCTGGAATGGCGCGTTGACCATTTTGCCGATGTCGCATCCATTGACGCAGTCCTGGACGCTGCGCGCGCCATCCGCGAGATTCTGCCTGACAAGCCGTTACTTTTTACCTTCCGTACTGCGCAGGAAGGCGGCGAGCAGGCCTTACCTGCTGAAGACTATTTCGCACTAAACCGTGCAGCGATAGACTGTGGTCTGGTGGATATGATCGATCTCGAGCTATTCACTGGTGATGTGCAGGTTAAAGCAACCGTTGAGCAAGCTCACGCCAAAAACGTCCTGGTTATTATGTCGAATCATGATTTTCATAAAACGCCGGCCGCAGAGGAGATTGTTCAGCGTCTGCGTAAAATGCAGGAACTGGACGCCGATATCCCCAAAATTGCGCTGATGCCGCAATGCAAAACGGATGTGCTGACGCTGCTCAGCGCGACGCTGGAAATGCATGAACGCTATGCCGATCGTCCAATTATCACGATGTCGATGGCAAAAAACGGGGTGATTTCTCGTTTAGCTGGCGAGGTTTTTGGTTCAGCAGCCACGTTCGGTGCAGTGAAAAAAGCATCTGCTCCGGGGCAAATCGCAGTGACCGATCTGCGCACTGTACTGACAATATTGCATCAGGCTTAAGCGTGGAAGGATAAAATACCGGATGACGATGCTGCCGCATCTTATCCGGCCCACGAATGATACTCACCGTAGGCCGGATAAGGCGCTTACGCCACCATCCGGCATGATGTTACTTGTTCAGTTCAGCCAGGCTCAGCCAGGTCTGCACGACGGTATCCGGGTTCAGCGACAGGCTGTCGATCCCCTCTTCCATCAACCAGGCCGCGAAGTCTTCGTGGTCAGAGGGACCCTGACCGCAGATACCCACGTATTTGCCTTGTTTCTTGGCTGCGCGAATCGCCATCGACAGCAAGGCTTTCACCGCGTCGTTACGCTCATCAAACAGTTCAGAAACTACACCAGAGTCACGATCCAGACCCAGCGCCAACTGCGTCATGTCGTTTGAGCCGATGGAGAAGCCGTCGAAGTACTCGAGGAACTGCTCGGCCAGCAAGGCGTTAGACGGGATCTCACACATCATGATGATCTTCAGTCCGTTCTCACCGCGTTTCAGCCCCTGGCGTGCCAGCTCTTCCACCACCGCTTTCGCCTGGGCAACGGTACGTACAAACGGTACCATCACTTCAACGTTAGTCAGGCCCATGTCGTTACGGACACGTTTTACTGCGTCACATTCCAGCGCGAAGCAGTCGCGGAAGCTATCGGCAACATAACGGCCCGCCCCACGGAAGCCCAGCATCGGGTTCTCTTCATGCGGTTCATAACGCTCACCGCCGACCAGGTTGGCATATTCGTTGGACTTAAAGTCAGACATACGCACGATGACGCGTTTAGGATAAAACGCCGCCCCCAGCGTCGCGATCCCTTCCGTCAGACGACCAACGTAGAATTCACGCGGAGAATCGAAACCTTTCATCATGGCGCGGATTTCATTTTGCAGCTCAGGCGTCTGGTCATCAAACTCCAGCAGTGCACGCGGGTGTACGCCAATCATGCGGTTGATGATAAATTCCAGACGCGCCAGACCGACAC
Source organism: Citrobacter sp. Cf088 (assembly GCF_030334295.1). Lineage (NCBI taxonomy): Bacteria > Pseudomonadati > Pseudomonadota > Gammaproteobacteria > Enterobacterales > Enterobacteriaceae > Citrobacter > Citrobacter sp. Cf088. The sequence continues at coordinate 217,898 of NZ_JAOWEE010000052.1, read as the reverse complement.
CTTCGTTTGGCAGGCAGGCGAAGTCGAAAGCGCGGTCCGGGTTACCGACGTTCATCATCACCTTCAACGGCAGATCCGGCATGGTCTCCACGCTGGAACTCTTCACGCTAAAGTCGAGCATGTCAGCGTAAACATAACCGGTGTCGCCTTCGGCACAAGAGACAGTAACCTTCTCACCATCTTTCATACGCTCGGTCGCATCGCCACAGCCCACCACGGCTGGGATCCCCAGTTCACGGGCAATGATTGCCGCGTGACAGGTACGACCGCCACGGTTGGTGACAATCGCCGCTGCTTTCTTCATGATCGGTTCCCAGTCCGGGTCGGTCATGTCGGTAACCAGTACGTCGCCTGGTTCGATACGGTTCATTTCGCTGATGTCTTGGATGACTTTAACCGGACCCGCGCCAATGCGGTGACCGATGGCACGACCTTCAGCAATAATTTTACCCTGCGCATGCAGCGTATAACGCTCCATCACCTGGCCACGAGAACGCACGGTTTCAGGGCGCGCCTGCACAATGAACAGCTTACCGGTATGACCGTCTTTCGCCCATTCGATATCCATCGGACGGCCGTAGTGCTTCTCGATCTGCACCGCCTGCTTGGCCAGTTCCTGCACTTCTTCGTTAGTCAGGGAGAAAATGTCGCGTTGTTCCTGCGGCACATCTTCGATCGTTACCTGCTTACCGTGTTCCTGAGTCGGCGCGTAGATCATGCGGATTTTTTTCGAACCCATGGTGCGACGAACGATAGCCGGACGATTAGCCGCCAGCGTCGGTTTATGCACGTAAAATTCATCCGGGTTAACGGCCCCCTGCACGACCATCTCGCCCAGGCCCCATGCAGAGGTAATAAACACTACCTGATCGAAACCGGATTCGGTATCGATGGAGAACATGACGCCGGAAGACGCGAGGTCAGAACGCACCATCCGCTGCACACCCGCAGAGAGCGCTACGCCACGATGGTCATAACCCTGGTGGACACGATAAGAGATCGCACGGTCGTTAAACAGCGAGGCAAATACGTGTTTGATGGCAACCAGCACGGCATCAAATCCCTGGACGTTGAGGAAGGTTTCCTGCTGACCGGCAAATGACGCATCTGGCATATCTTCTGCGGTTGCGGAAGATCGCACAGCAAAAGAGGCATGGGCATCGTCCGCTGACAGCTGCGCGTAGGCATCGCGGACGGCATTTTCCAGCTCCGGCTGGAAAGGAGTGTCGATAATCCACTGGCGGATCTGCGCGCCGGCTTTTGCAAGCTCGGTGACATCGTCAATATCCGTTTTATCCAGCAGCTCATAAATGCGCTGGTTTACACCGCTCTGGTCCAGAAACTGGTTAAACGCGTCGGCGGTCGTTGCAAAACCATTCGGTACGGAAACACCCATACCTGAAAGGTTAGTAATCATTTCACCCAGGGAGGCATTTTTGCCCCCAACTCTGTCTACATCATTCATGCCGAGTTGGTTATACCAAAGCACCAGCGGTGACGAGCCATTGTTGGACATCGAACAATCCTTATATTTGAACGAGGTTAGGAAACTCAATTTTGCGTAATTATCTTTGCATATTTACTCCAGCGAAAAAAACGGTGAATCGTTCAAGCAACTTTATTTTTTATTTTTTCAGATTGTTTACGCATTTGCGCAAACCCGCGAGCCACAGGGGATCTCCACAAAAACTACCGGTATAAATATTTGTTCCGAAAAATGAAATGCACTTTTCATTAATTATAAAAATACCGTTTCATTTTATAAAAAAGATGCAGCAATATTCGCTTCTGGCGAATTTTAATTTATGCTTTCAGAGAATTATGTCTGCCCAGGATGAGCAAAATGGATAATGCTGTTGATCGTCACGTATTTTATATTTCTGATGGTACGGCCATCACCGCCGAGGTCTTGGGTCACGCGGTGATGTCGCAATTCCCGGTCACGATCAGCAGCATTACGCTGCCGTTTGTGGAAAATGAGAGTCGTGCGCGCGCGGTTAAAGACCAGATTGACGCGATCTACCAACAAACTGGTGTGCGCCCTTTGGTGTTTTACTCCATCGTCCTGCCAGAAATTCGCTCAATCATTCTGCAAAGTGAGGGATTTTGTCAGGATATTGTGCAGGCGCTGGTTGCCCCACTACAACACGAGATGAAGCTCGACCCTACACCTATCGCCCATCGCACGCACGGTCTGAATCCCGGTAACCTCAACAAGTACGACGCGCGCATTGCCGCCATTGACTACACCCTCGCCCACGACGACGGTATTTCGTTGCGCAACCTCGATCAGGCCCAGGTGATCCTGCTCGGCGTTTCTCGTTGCGGCAAAACCCCAACCAGTTTGTATCTGGCCATGCAGTTTGGTATCCGCGCCGCCAACTACCCCTTTATTGCCGATGATATGGATAATTTGGTGCTGCCCGCCTCTCTGAAGCCGTTGCAGCATAAGCTGTTCGGTCTGACTATCGACCCTGAGCGCCTGGCGGCCATCCGCGAAGAGCGCCGTGAGAACAGCCGTTACGCCTCGCTGCGACAGTGCCGAATGGAAGTTGCTGAGGTAGAAGCGCTGTACCGGAAAAACCAGATCCCCTGGCTGAACAGTACCAATTATTCGGTAGAAGAGATTGCTACCAAGATCCTCGATATCATGGGACTGAATCGCCGCATGTACTAGAATGCTAGTGCATTGGTTCGATTTTTTGTTATTATGCTCGCCACCAGGCAGGATGAGTGTGATATTGTGATGTACATCACTTCCCGGTAGTCCTGCCGTTGAAGCAACAAATTTCTGAGACAAGTAATGAACAGAACCGATGAACTCCGTACTGCGCGTATTGACAACCTGGTCACTCCAGCAGAGCTTGCGCAACGGCATCCTGTTTCATCCTCCGTCGCCCGTCATGTTACGGACTCCCGACGTCGGATAGAAAAAATTTTAAATGGTGAAGACCCCCGTTTACTGGTGATCGTAGGTCCCTGCTCGATTCACGATCTTGATGCCGCGATGGAATACGCGACACGATTACAGGCGCTGCGCACAAAGCACCAGGCGCGTCTGGAAATCGTGATGCGTACCTATTTTGAAAAGCCACGCACCGTCGTGGGCTGGAAAGGCCTGATTTCCGACCCGGATTTGAACGGCAGTTATCGTGTAAACCACGGTATTGAACTGGCGCGAAAACTGCTGTTGCAGGTCAACGAACTGGGCGTCCCCACGGCGACTGAATTCCTCGACATGGTGACCGGCCAGTTTATTGCCGATTTAATCAGTTGGGGAGCTATTGGCGCGCGCACCACCGAAAGTCAGATCCATCGTGAAATGGCCTCCGCGCTCTCCTGCCCGGTCGGTTTTAAGAACGGAACGGATGGCAACACGCGCATCGCCGTCGATGCGATTCGCGCCTCCCGCGCCAGTCACATGTTCCTCTCGCCGGATAAAACCGGTCAGATGACCATTTATCAGACCAGCGGTAACCCTTACGGGCATATCATCATGCGTGGCGGTAAAAAGCCGAATTATTATGCTGAAGATATTGCCGCCGCCTGCGATACCCTGCACGAATTTTCCCTGCCTGAGCATCTGGTGGTCGATTTTAGCCACGGCAATTGCCAGAAGCAGCATCGTCGTCAGTTGGACGTTTGTGATGATGTGTGCCAGCAAATCCGTAACGGCTCGACGGCAATTGCCGGGATCATGGCGGAGAGTTTCTTGCGTGAAGGTACTCAAAAAATCGTTAGCGGCCAGCCGTTGGTTTACGGTCAGTCCATTACCGACCCGTGCCTGAACTGGGAAGATACTGAACTGTTGGTTGAAAAACTCGCCTCTGCGGTTGATAGCCGTTTTTAATGCTGTTCACCGGGCAATATCACTTTGCCCGGTGCTAATCCTTTGTTTTTCCCCAATTGTTGTGCAAAAAACGTTCTCGTCACAATTATTTCACAAAAACGCTTGCCGCAAATTTGCAGTTTGATGATAATGATTATCATTGTTACATTGATTGTTATTTTTAAACACTATGTCACGTATGGATAACACAACGGCTACGCCTACAAAAGACACAACACCGCCTTCCGTCGCGCCAAACGAGCGACGAATTGACAGTAAAACCCTGCTGGGTAACGAAGGACGCGTGATCATAGAACATGATGGTCAGCACTACCTGCTGCGCCAGACGCAAGCCGGAAAACTCATTCTGACTAAATAAACAACACATTTCGCCAGCCACCCAGGTCATACCCAGGCAGCCAGCGCTTTTCGATTTCCTAATGGAGAGTTGCTATGCCTTACCTGCACACCGCTTCCCTGCGTCCATCGCTGTTGGCGCTGGCGATTGTCAGTAACCTGCCCGCCGTAGCCTATGCGGCGGTCGAAGATATGACCGTTACCGCCACCGGCAATGCCCGTAGTGCCTTTGAAGCGCCGATGATGGTCAGCGTGATTGATGCCACCGCCCCGGAAAACCAGACCGCCAGTTCGGCAGCCGATCTGTTGCGGACGGTTCCGGGTCTAACCCTCGATGGAACGGGTCGTACCAACGGCCAGGACGTGAATCTGCGCGGCTACGATCGACGTGGCGTTCTGGTACTGGTTGACGGCGTTCGTCAGGGAACTGACACCGGACACCTGAACAGCACCTTCCTCGACCCGGCGCTTATCAAACGTATCGAAGTCGTGCGTGGCCCTTCCGCACTACTGTACGGTAGCGGCGCGCTGGGCGGCGTGATCGCCTATGACACTGCGGATGCCAAAGATCTGCTGGAAGCCGGACAAAACAGCGGTTACCGCGTGTTCGGTACCGCGGCAACCGGCGATCACAGCCTCGGTATGGGCGCCAGCGCATTTGGGCGCACCGATACGCTGGACGGACTGCTTGCATGGTCGAGTCGCGATCGCGGTGATTTACGCCAGAGTGACGGTACTACTGCGCCGAATGATGAAGCAATTAACAATATGCTGGCGAAAGGTAGCTGGAAAATTGACAGCGCCCAGACGTTGGCCGGCTCGCTGCGTTACTACAACAATGACGCCCGGGAACCTAAAAACCCGCAGACCAGTGTGGCGGATACCAGCAACCCGATGACCAACCGTTCAACGATCCAGCGTGATGCGCAACTGACCTACTCGCTCGCTCCGGCAGACAATGACTGGCTGAACGCGGATGCCCGTATCTACTGGTCCGAAGCGCGCATTAATGCTCAGAACGCAGATAACACTGGCGAATTTCGCAAGCAAACCACCAAAGGCGGGAAGATCGACAACCGCAGCCGCCTGTTTACCGACTCTTTTGCATCTCACCTGTTGACCTACGGCGGTGAATACTATCGCCAGGAACAACAACCGGGTGGTTCAACCACCGGTTTCCCGGAGGCAAAGATCGATTTCAGCTCCGGCTGGCTACAGGATGAAATCACCCTGCGTGACCTGCCGGTTACGCTGCTGGGCGGTACCCGTTATGACTCTTATCGCGGCAGCAGCGACGGCTATGAAGATGTTGATGCTGACAAATGGTCGTCCCGCGCCGGACTCACCGTTACGCCAGCCGACTGGCTGATGCTGTTCGGTTCATACGCTCAGGCCTTCCGTGCGCCAACCATGGGCGAAATGTATAACGATGCGAAACACTTCTCGATTGGTCGTTTCTACACTAACTACTGGGTGCCAAACCCTAACCTGCGCCCGGAAACCAACGAAACACAGGAATACGGATTTGGCCTGCGCTTTGACGATCTGCTGATGGCGAGCGATGCGCTCGAATTTAAAGCCAGCTATTTCGACACCAAAGCAAAAGATTACATCTCCACCAGCGTCGACTTCGCCGCTGCGACAACCATGTCCTATAACGTTCCCAATGCCAAAATCTGGGGTTGGGACGTGATGGCGAAATATACCGCCGACCTGTTCAGCCTCGACATGGCCTATAACCGCACACGCGGCAAAGATACTGACACAGGTGAATACATTTCCAGCATTAATCCGGACACCGTCACCAGCAAACTGAATGTGCCGGTTGCGCACAGCGGTTTCTCCGTAGGCTGGATCGGGACATTTGCTGACCGTTCAACGCATATCAGCAGCACCTACGCTAAACAGCCTGGCTATGTGGTAAACGATTTTTACGTGAGCTATCAGGGCCAACAAGCGCTGAAAGGCATGACCACCACGCTGGTACTGGGCAACGCCTTTGACAAAGAGTACTGGTCGCCGCAAGGCATTCCGCAGGATGGTCGTAATGGCAAAATTTTCGTGAGTTATCAGTGGTAATCACTTTTCCCCGGTTCGCCGGGGCCGCAATCTGGAAGGAAGAGACAATGAATCATTACACACGCTGGCTGGAACTGAAGAAAGAAAATCCCGGAAAATACGCACGTGACATTGCAGGATTGATGAATATTAGCGAAGCCGAACTGACCTTTGCGCGCGTCGGCCATGACGCCTGGCGCTTACGTGGCGAAGTCCGCGAAATCCTCGGCGCACTGGAAGCGGTTGGTGAAACCAAATGCATTTGCCGCAACGAATATGCGGTGCATGAACAGGTTGGCGCTTTTACCAATCAGCACCTGAACGGCCATGCCGGGCTGGTTCTTAATCCGCGTGCACTCGACCTGCGTCTGTTCTTAAATCAGTGGGCAAGCGCTTTTCATATCAGTGAGACCACCGCCCACGGCGAGCGTCAGAGCATTCAATTCTTTGACCATCAGGGAGACGCACTGCTGAAGGTCTATACCACACAAAATACCCTCGTTGAGGAATGGGCGGCGTTGCTGACCCGTTTCATCTTTGCAGAAAACCCGCCGCTGGTGCTGCAACCCGTCAACAATTCTGTGCCTGCCGCCGTCACTGTCGACGCACAGACCGTTGATCAAGAGTGGCGAGCGATGACTGATGTCCATCAGTTCTTCGGTCTTCTGAAACGCCACGATCTCACCCGCCAACAGGCGTTTAATCTGGTTGGCGACGATCTGGCCTGTAAGGTTTCTAATAGCGCACTGGCGCAATTACTCGACACCGCGCGTCAGGATGGCAACGAAATTATGGTTTTTGTGGGTAATCGCGGCTGTGTACAGATATTTACCGGCGTGATTGAAAAACTGGTACCGATGAAAGGCTGGCTGAACATCTTCAACCCAACCTTTACCCTGCATCTACTGGAAGAGAGCGTGGCAGAAACGTGGGTGACGCGTAAACCGACCGCCGATGGTCACGTCACCAGTCTGGAGCTGTTTGCTGCCGACGGCACGCAAATCGCCCAGCTGTATGGTCAACGTACGGAAGGCGAGCCGGAGCAGACACAATGGCGCGCACAGATTGACGCACTGACGCCGAAAGGACTGGCCGCATGAAAAAACTGCTGGCCCTGATCGCGCTGCTGCCCTTCGCGGCGCTGGCTGCGCCCGAGGAACGGGTTGTTGCGCTCGGTGGCGATGTCACCGAGATTGTCTACGCACTGGGAGCACAACCCTCCCTTGTGGCGAGAGACAGCACCAGCCAGTGGCCTGTTGCGGCAACCGCGTTACCTGATGTTGGTTATTTGCGCCAGCTCAACGCCGAAGGGATCCTGGCTACCCGCCCTACGCTGGTCCTTGCCAGCGCGCAGGCACAGCCCTCTTTAGCGCTAAAACAGCTTGAACAGAGCAACGTCAGGGTTGTCACGATCCCAGCAAGCAACGATCTTAACGCGATTGATGAAAAAGTTCGGGTTATCGCTGAGGCTACTCATCGGGAGGCCGACGGAGAAACTCTGCGCGCAACGTTACGTCAGGAACTGGCGACGCTCCCGTCGTCTGAACTTAATAAACGTGTGCTGTTTATTCTCAATCATGGCGGGATGACCGCGATGGCGGCGGGCCAGCAAACCGGAGCCGATGCGGCGATTCGTGCCGCAGGTCTACGCAACGCGATGCAGGGCGTTAATCGCTATCAGCCGCTGTCACAAGAAGGCGTCATTGCCAGCCAGCCCGATCTGGTGGTGATTTCGCAGGACGGCGTTAAGGCGATGGGTGGCGAAGATAACCTGTGGGCGCTACCGGGACTTGCGCAAACACCTGCCGGAAGGAATAAACAGGTATTGCAGGTTGACGATATGGCGCTGTTGGGCTTCAGCGTTCGCACGCCACAGGCTATTTTGCAGCTTCGTGCTAAAGCGGAGCAATTGCCCTGATGTCCCGGCGGATCACCTGTTCGTTGTGGATGTTGGCATTGATGCTGATTGCAATGACGGTTCTGGCTACCGGTTTTGGCGCGTTGCGCCTGCCAGTAAGTCTGCTCTGGCGTGATGGCGATGAGGCACTGCGTCAAATCTGGATCACGATTCGTCTTCCCCGCGTCCTGCTGGCACTGGTGATTGGCGGCTCTCTGGCGCTCGCTGGCTGCGTGATGCAGGGGCTGTTTCGCAATCCGCTTGCAGACCCTGGATTACTGGGAATAAGCAGCGGCGCTGCCTGCGCTGTGGCCCTGTGGGTGGTGCTGCCTGTCTCTTTGCCCGCGCTGATGATGTTGTATGCTCCAATGCTGGCCGCTTTTTTCGGCGCGCTGGCGGCAACCGTAGTGATTTTTATCCTCAGCCAACAGCGCGACGGTTCGCTCTCCCGCCTGCTGCTGGTCGGCATTGCCATCAACGCGCTCTGCGGGGCGGCGGTTGGCGTACTGTCGTGGGTCAGTAATGATGCGCAACTGCGCCAGCTGTCGCTATGGGGAATGGGAAGTCTGGGGGCCGCACAGTGGTCCACGCTGTTGGCTGTCACTTCACTGACAATCCCGACAGTGCTGATCATCTGGCGACTTGCTCCGGCGCTGAATCTTCTGCAACTGGGTGAGGAAGAGGCGCATTATCTCGGCGTTGATGTACGTACAATCCAGCGTATTTTGCTGCTTTGTAGCGCATTACTGGTTGCCTCAGCCGTGGCGGTAAGCGGGGTGATTGGCTTTATCGGGTTGGTAATCCCACATTTAATACGTATGTGGCTCGGCTCAGACCATCGGGCCGTTATTCCGGGTTCCGTGCTGGCGGGCGCGTTTTTATTGCTGATTGCCGACACCCTGGCTCGTACGGCGGTTGCGCCTGCGGAGATGCCGGTCGGTCTGTTGACCAGTCTTCTCGGTGCACCGTGGTTTTTATGGCTTATTTTTCGTCAGCGAGGAGCGCATGGCTGAACATTTCATCGCTGAAAGGCTTCATTATCACGTAGCTGGCAGACCGGTGATTGACGACGTATCGCTCGCCCTTACAAGAGGTGAACTGGTTGCGCTCATCGGCCCAAACGGTGCGGGAAAATCCACCCTGCTACGCCTGCTGACCGGTTTTCTGCAGCCCGCTAGCGGGCGCTGCGTGCTGGCGGGCAAACCGCTGCATGAATGGTCTACCCAGACCCTGTCGCGGCATCGGGCAGTGATGCGCCAGCAAACACTGTTGGGATTCGACTGGCCGGTAGAGGCCGTCATCGCGATGGGCCGCGCGCCGTGGACCCAACAGCAGGAGCCCCGGCTTATCGCTCAGGTGATGGAAATGACCGGATGCACACCGTTGGCGGGTCGGCAATACGCCGCGCTTTCCGGCGGCGAGCAACAGCGAGTACAGTTAGCCCGTGCGCTGGCACAACTCTGGTGCGACGGTGCGCCTCGCGGTTGGTTATTCCTTGATGAACCGACCTCCGCGCTGGATCTTTACCACCAGCAGCATCTGTTGCGCATGCTAAAAACGCTTACCTCTTCGGGAGAGCTGCATGTGTGCATTGTGCTTCACGATCTGAACCTCGCCGCACTGTGGGCAGACAGAATAGTGCTGCTGCACAACGGCAGGCTGGTATCGCAGGGAACACCGGAAACTGTGTTACAAGCCGATGACCTGAAGCGCTGGTACGGTGCTCAGGTACACGTTGGCCAGCATCCGGCCAACGCCTCCCCGCAGGTATTTCTGGCCCCTTAGCTTGAACAACTCACTTCCAGCCGTTTGCCCCAGTCAGGTGGACGGCTGACATAGTCATCATCACGATCGGCAAACGGGGTACGCAACGCCTGGTGCAACCGATGCAGCTCGGCGTAATCCCCCTGTTCTGCCTGACTAATCGCCCGTTGCGCCAGCCAGTTACGTAATACCATCGCCGGGTTAGCCGCCTTCATCTGGGTTTGTCTGACAGCATCGGCAATATTGTCTTGCTGAAGGCGCGAGCGATACCGCGTGAACCAGTCGTCAAACGCTGCGCGGTCGATAAACTCATCGCGCAACGGAGATTGCGCACTGTGTTGTTCCGTTTGGCTGAGCATGCGAAACGTTCGCGTATAGTCGCTTCTTTCCCGCGACATCAGACTAAACAGCTCGCTAAGCAGTTCGTTATCGTCTGTCTGCTCGCTAAAGAAGCCGAGCTTTTGCCGCATCCGCTGACCGTAGCGAGTTAACAGCGCCAGCTGGTAACTGTCCAGCGCATCATTGAGCGCCTCGACCGGGATAAACGGCGACAGGGTTTGCGCCAGACGTTGCAGGTTCCACAACGCGGCGGCCGGTTGATTATCGAAACTGTATCGCCCCTGGTTGTCAGAGTGGTTGCAGATATAATCGGGCACGTAATCATCAAGAAAACCGAATGGACCGTAATCCATCGTCAGACCCAGAATCGACATGTTGTCCGTGTTCATAACACCATGCGCAAATCCTACCGCCTGCCAGTCAGCGATTAACGTCGCAGTACGCGTGACAACATCGTTAAACCACAGCTGATATTTATCGGCGTCTTCCTGCCATTGCGGCCAGTAATGGCGAATCGCAAAGTCAGCCAACTGGCGCACTTTTTCCGGCTCCCGGCGATAGTAAAAATGCTCAAAATGGCCAAACCGCATATGGCTTTGCGCCACGCGGATAAGCATCGCCCCCGCTTCGACCGTTTCGCGATACACCGGCGTGTCGCTGGTGACAATCGACAATGCCCGCGTGGTCGGTATTCCCAGGTAGTGCATCGCTTCACTGGCCAGGCTTTCGCGAATGGTCGAGCGCAGCACGGCGCGCCCATCACCCATGCGGGAATACGGCGTGAGTCCGGCGCCTTTCAGGTGCCAGTCAAACGTTGAACCATCCGCAAGCTGTTGTTCGCCCAGCAGGATCCCACGTCCGTCGCCAAGCTGACCAGCCCAGACGCCGAACTGATGCCCACTATAAACCTGGGCTAAAGGCGACATTCCGGGAAGCAGCGATTCGCCTCCCCAAACGCCCGCACCAGTTGGAATATCAAATAGCGCCGCAGGAATAGCTAATTGCTCCGCCAGCGCATCGTTATGCCAGATAAGGCGCGCATTTTTCAAAGGGGTGGGTGAAAGCGCGGTATAAGTTGCTGGTAGTTCATCACGCCAGCGAGTGGTAAAAGACAGGGTCATAGGGCCTCCTGCCTCTAGTGTAGACTGTTAATAGCCTGTTAAACACCAGCAAATAAAAGGGTTATATCTTAGCAAGCGAAATTATCTGCGCAGGAGGCACTGCAGGCCACAATCCTCCCTGCATGGCACTGAATCCCACAGGCAAAACGCGCTCCAGCATCTCTTGTGTATCAATTCCGCTAATGATTATTGACTCACAACTGGGAGATAGTTGCACCAGAATAGCCCGCATAAACGGTTCAAACGAAATATGTGCAATCCTTTGTTGAACAAAGTTTTTATCCAGAACGACGCGTTTGAACAGGCCGTCAAAAATTGCCCGGGTTGATATACCGCCAGCACCATAGTTTGTCAGGACTAATGGAAATCGCGCAGCAAGTGCGGCCAATGTTGGATTATCTTTACCTTTGTTTAACTCCGGATAGCTTTCATTAATAGTCAGCTCCAGAAATGAAAATCGTTCAACTTGTGAAGCAAGTTCAGTATCTGATAATAAAGTATTAGCAATTGCTGGCGTTAAATTAATCCAGGCAAATACTTTTCGCTGAATAAAAAAATGTTGGCACGTTTCGATTAATTCTAGTTTTTCTACAAATAAACGACATTGTTCGTCGTCTGACATCCGAGGTAGGACCAGCTCGGTGGGTATACGCACATCCCCATGTGCACTGGCGAAATTGGTGATGATGTCGACGAATTCAAGATCGCCTTTTTCGCTTCTCGCAGGAAGAAAAGAGAACTCAGAATGGTAAAGATTATCCAGTGAAACAATCATCGTGCCAGCCCCGCTGCATGGGTGTTATCCGGCATCCTGTAGCAAAGGATGAAGAAATACGTTACTGCTGATGCAAGTAGAGGCCCTTTCATTTTTCCCTTTTTAGCCGGTAAATCGAATCCTTTTTTTTAGCTTATCCTGATTATAAGCGAATATCCAGCTTTGCACTTTTTAATATCTCGGAATAAATCATATTTTTAGCAAGATACGCTCTTAATGTTCATGGGTATTGTCTAACCCAAAGCAGAAATAAAAGTTAACTTTCAAACGGTGATGTCGAGGCTGCCACTCGATGGCAGCCTCGGAGTTGTGGGGATTAAATACGTCGCGCCTGCCAAAAGTTTTTACGCCAGTAAACGTTATCCAGAGACGAGCGCATCACTCCACGGCTGGTTGAAGCATGAATAAATTGATTATTGGTATCGTAAATACCGACATGCAGACCGCTTTCCCCAGACCCGGTTTTAAAGAAAACCAGATCGCCGGGCAGCAAATCGTCTTTATCAATTTCGGTACCAATCTTTGATTGCGTACGCGTATCGCGTGGGAGTTGCAGATCGAATTTATCGCGCATCGTCATCAAAACAAATCCAGAACAATCCACCCCGCTACGACTCATACCGCCATAACGATAGGGTGTGCCATGCCAGGTTTGTAGCTGATCATTAAGACCGGCGATAACGGCGATTGAATCCGACAAGCGGGCATTTGGCGCAGGCGCACGATGGCTGCTGCAGCCCGCCAAAAACAATGCTGTGATTAAAAGGAGCCAAAAGCGCATTCAGTACGAATCCTCTGAATTTTATTTTTATACCAATTTAGCGTGGAAATTATATGATTTTCAAGAACCCATTTAACTTAAGTGGTTGATATGAGCATTCTGTGCCCTTCAATATCCAAACGTCGGAAGTTGACGCCATAGGCCGCAGACAGATTAGCCGGCGTCAGTACCGCATCTCGAGAACCACTGGCAAGCAGTTTCCCGCGTTTGAGTAGCCAGGCTTTATGCGCATGGCGTAAGGTGTGATTAAGGTCGTGACTGCTCATCACAATCGCTATGCCCTGCAAACACAGCTGACTCAACAATCGATCCAGTGCGTTTTGTTGCGCGACGTCCAGACTGTTCATCGGCTCATCCAGGAGTAAAAGCTGACCTAATGGATTCGCTTGTGGGCAAATCTGCAGGATAACCGCAGCCAGGCGCACACGCTGCCACTCACCGCCGGAGAGTTGGTTCACGCCGCGCCCCAGTTTATCTCCCAGGCCGAGCGCATCGGCGACCTCCTGTAACAGATCGGTACGTGCTTTGTCGGGTTGATGCAGCGTCAGAAAATGCCAGACCGGCATCGCAAACGGGGGATTTTGCTGTTGCGCAAGATAGGCACGATATTGCGCCAGCCTGGCAGCCGGCCATTCCTCCAACGGCATATCACCAAAAGTGATGCTGCCCTCTCCGTTCGTTAGACCCGCCATACGCGCCAACAGCGTACTTTTTCCGGCACCGTTTGGTCCCACTAAATGCAGGATCTCTCCTGCTTTTATCTCACCAGAAAGCGGGCCAAGACGGGTCGATTCCGCGACGTCCTGTAGCTGCATCAATCGAGACATTAGTTTGCCAGCGCCTGCTTGATGGTTTGCACCAGAATGGGATCCTCAGGCGTCATATCCGGTGAGAATCGTTGCAGCACTTTTCCATCGCGCCCCACTAAAAACTTCTCGAAATTCCACAGAATATCGTCCGGGTAGAGCGGCGCACGACCTTTGCTCGCCATTCGCTCATAGAACCCACTGTCCGCAGGTGCAACGGCCGTTGGCGCGGCATCAATCAGCTTCTGATACAGCGGATGGCGTCCCTCGCCGTTGACGTCAATTTTGCTGAACATCGGGAAAGTTACGCCCCAGGTGGTACTGCAGTACGTTTTTATTTCCTCTTCGCTGCCCGGCTCCTGGCCCAGAAACTGATTGCAAGGGAAACCAAGAACGCTGAAGCCCTGTTGGTGCCAGGTTTTCTGCAGATTCTCCAGTTGCTCGTACTGCGGCGTCAGTCCACATTTTGAAGCAACGTTGACGATTAACAGCACATTTCCGGAATACGGCTGCAGTGAGGTAACCTCGCCGTCGATGGTCGTCACTTCTGTATCGAGGATAGTGTTTTGCATAGCATCTCCAGAACAACAGGTGGATTTTCAGTGTTTAATCATAGACCGAACCAACGCGTTCTAGCGCGCGGCTTTTAACAATAGCCAGATAAATACCGGTGCGCCCATGGTGGCCGTCACCACGCCGATAGGTAACTCAGCCGAGGCCAGCACCAGACGCGCGACAACATCAGCAAACAGTAATGCGATTGCACCAGCCAACGCACAACCTGGCAATAAAACACGGTGATCGGTGAGGCCGCACAGTCGCAAAATATGCGGGATCACAAGCCCAATAAAACCAATCGCCCCTGCCAGAGCCACGCTCACGCCGACCATCCAGCCCGTGGCGACCACCAGCAGGTTGCGCCAGAACCATAGGGGCAGCCCCAGCTGACGAGCAGATATCTCTCCTAATGCCAGCATATTCATCGGCTGCGACTGACAGCAGATCCACACCAGTACCGGAATCAACGCTATCATGAGCCAGGCCTGATGCCAGTCTACGCCACCGAAGCCCCCCATCATCCAGTACATCAGCTGTCGTAAGTCAAATGAGGTGGAGAAGTAGATGGCCCATGTCATCAGCGCGCTACAGATAATCCCCAGCGCCACCCCTGCCAGCAGCAGACGGCTGGTAGACAAATGGCGGCGGGCGAAACGTAGCAGTATGAGCGTGATAATCAGCGCCCCGGCAATGGCGCAAAGGCCCAATGCCCAGCCGGGAAGTTGCCCCTGCCCCAGCAGCACCGCCGCGATGAGCCCGACTCCCGCGCCGTTAGACACGCCTAATAATCCCGGCTCGGCGAGCGGATTTTCAAAGAGAGCTTGCATCACTGCGCCTGATAAGGCCAACGCAGCGCCTACCAGCAAAACGGCAAGGGTACGGGGAAGTCGGATTTGCCAGACGAACAGATCGCCGCGGGCGCTGAACCAGTCGCCGGGAGCGATCCATTGTTCTCCTGCGCACAAGCTTAGAATCGTTGCCAGTAGCATAAGTACTGACAGTGACAGTATCCAGCGCACATTTCGACGCTGCTGTTGATGGGCGAAAGTCAGCATGTTTTCCATTCTGCTGAAAAGAGATGAAGGTGATTCTACGGTGCTGATTCGGTAGTGAAAAGGAAAAAGGCCGCAGAGCGGCCTTTTTAGTTATATATCATGGTTTGCGCTGCCGCTTTGATGGCAGAGCAAGTGACTTAACGGATCGTTAAATCACTCTTCTTTGGGCGTTGCGTTTTCGACCCGGCTTTTTAACTTCTGTCCGGGTCTGAAGGTCACCACGCGCCGTGCTGTAATGGGAATATCTTCGCCCGTTTTCGGGTTACGGCCCGGACGTTGATTCTTATCACGCAGATCGAAGTTACCAAAACCAGAGAGTTTTACCTGCTCACCATTTTCCAGAGCACGACGGATCTCTTCGAAAAACAGCTCGACCAGTTCTTTGGCATCCCGCTTGCTAAGCCCAAGCTTATCAAACAGATATTCTGACATTTCAGCTTTTGTAAGCGCCATAGGTTCAATCCCTCAATGATGCCTGGAATCGCTCTTTTAATGCCTCTACACATTTGGCGACGGTAGCGGCAATCTCCTCTTCTTCAAGTGTACGGCTGGTATCCTGAAGGATCAGGCTGATAGCGAGGCTCTTATAACCCTCCGCAACACCCTTACCGCGGTACACGTCAAATAAGTTTACGCCAACTACCTGATTTACGCCAACTTTCTTACACTCGGATAAAATATCCGCAGCGGGAACGTTTTCGGCCACAACAACCGCGATGTCGCGACGGTTCGCTGGGAAGCGAGAAACTTCACGCGCCTGAGGCACCACGCGGTCTGCGAGCTTATTCCACTCCAGTTCAAACACCAGAGTGCGACCGTTCAGATCCAGTTTACGTTCCAGTTCAGGATGAACAACCCCAATGAAACCAATACGTTCACCTTTCAGATAAATCGCCGCAGACTGACCCGGATGCAGTGCTGGATTCGCTTCAGCTTTGAACTGAATGTCTGCCAGTTTGCCGGTCAGGTCGAGAACCGCTTCCAGATCGCCTTTCAGATCATAGAAATCAACGGTCTCTTTTGCCAGATTCCAGTGTTCATCATGACGGTTACCGCAGATCACGCCCGCCAGCATCAGATCCTGACGGATCCCGAGATTGGCCTGTGTATCCGGTACGAAACGTAAACCCGTTTCAAAAATACGTACGCGGTTCTGCTGACGGTTCTGGTTATACACTACCGTAGACAGCAAGCCGGTCCACAGGGACAAACGCATAGCCGACATATCAATAGAGATTGGGCTTGGCAACAGCAGTGCTTCTTCACCCGGGTGCAGCAGCGACTGGACTTTCGGATCGACGAAGCTGTAGGTAATTACTTCCTGGTAGCCTTTGTCATTCAGCATGGTTTTTACACGTTTCAGCGACAAATCCGCTTCACGATGCGTACCCATGATAAGACCCGCCTGAATCGGCGTGTTCGGGATATTGTCATAACCGTATACGCGGGCGACTTCTTCGACCAGGTCTTCTTCAATTTCCATATCGAAACGCCAGCTCGGCGCGACCGCTTTCCACTCATCCTGCCCTTCCGTCACGTCACAACCCAGACGACGCAGAATGTCGCTCACCTGCTCATCCGCAATATGGTGTCCGATCAGACGATCCAGTTTGCTACGACGAAGCGTAATGGTTGCGCGTTTTGGCAGCGTGTCTTCGTTCGTCACGTCAATGACTGGACCCGCTTCGCCGCCGCAGATATCGATCAGCAGGCGCGTTGCACGTTCCATGGCCTTATGTTGCAGAGCCGGATCGACACCACGCTCATAGCGGTGAGAAGCATCGGTGTGCAGACCGTGACGACGTGCGCGACCGGTAATAGACAGCGGGCTGAAGAATGCACATTCCAGCAGGACGTTTTGCGTTTCATCATTCACGCCGGAATGTTCGCCACCAAAGATGCCGCCCATCGCCAGCGCTTTGTTATGGTCCGCAATCACCAGCGTATCCGCATTCAGCTTCGCTTCGCTGCCATCCAGCAATACCAGGGTCTCACCCTCTTTTGCCATACGGACAACAATTCCGCCTTCAATGCGGTCTTTGTCGAATGCGTGCATCGGCTGGCCCAGTTCGAGCAGCACATAGTTAGTCACGTCAACCACGGCATCGATTGAACGAATACCGCAACGACGCAGTTTTTCTTTCATCCACAGCGGGGTCGGCGCTTTAACATTGATACCTTTAACCACGCGGCCCAGATAGCGTGGACAGGCTTCCACGGCTTCAACCTGAATCGGCAGGACGTCGCTAATGGTTGCCGCTACAGGCGCGATTTCCGGCTCAACCAGCGGAGCTTTGTTCAGCACAGCAACATCACGTGCGACACCGATAATGCCTAAGCAGTCGGCGCGGTTCGGCGTGACGCTGATTTCGATAGTATTGTCGTCAAGCTTAAGGTATTCACGGATATCGGTGCCAATTGGTGCATCGGCCGGCAGTTCGATAATACCGTTATGATCGTCGGAAATACCCAGCTCAGAGAATGAGCACAGCATACCTTCAGACGGCTCACCGCGCAGTTTCGCGGCTTTGATTTTGAAATCGCCCGGCAGAACGGCACCAACGGTTGCCACAGCCACTTTCAACCCCTGACGGCAGTTTGGCGCACCGCAGACGATATCCAGCAGACGGTCGCCGCCTACATTCACTTTGGTGACACGCAGTTTGTCAGCGTTCGGGTGCTGGCCACATTCAACCACTTCACCCACCACAACGCCGTTGAACGCGCCGGAAACAGGTTCCACACCGTCAACCTCCAGACCCGCCATCGTGATTTGGTTTGACAGAGCATCACTGTCAATCGCCGGGTTTACCCATTCGCGTAACCACAGTTCACTGAATTTCATTGTTTTATCCTGCCTTTATTTAAACTGTTTGAGGAAACGCAGATCGTTTTCGAAGAAAGAACGCAGATCGGTAACACCGTAACGCAGCATGGTCAGACGCTCCATCCCCATACCAAATGCAAAGCCCGAGTAGATTTCCGGATCGATGCCAACATTACGCAGCACGTTCGGGTGAACCATCCCGCAACCCAGCACTTCCAGCCACTTACCGTTTTTGCCCATCACGTCTACTTCCGCAGAAGGTTCAGTGAACGGGAAGTAGGAAGGACGGAAACGAACCTGCAGGTCTTCTTCAAAGAAGTTGCGCAGGAAATCGTGCAGCGTGCCTTTCAGGTTGGTGAAGTTGATGTTGGTATCAACAATCAGCCCTTCCATCTGATGGAACATCGGGGTGTGAGTCTGATCGTAATCGTTACGATATACACGGCCCGGGGCGATAATACGGATCGGCGGCTGTTTTTCCTTCATGGTGCGGATCTGCACGCCGGAAGTCTGCGTACGCAGCAAACGCGTCGCGTCAAACCAGAAAGTGTCGTGGTCAGCGCGCGCCGGATGATGGCCAGGAATGTTCAGCGCATCGAAGTTATGATAGTCATCTTCGATTTCCGGACCAGTCGCCACGGTAAAGCCCAGCTCACCAAAGAAACTTTCAATCCTGTCAATTGTACGCGTTACAGGATGCAGACCGCCGTTTTCGATACGACGCCCTGGCAGGGAGATATCGATAGTTTCTTCTGCCAGACGGGCATTCAGGGCAGCACTTTCTAATTCGGCCTTACGCGCGTTCAGCGCTTGCTGCACCTGCTCTTTGGCTTCGTTTATCACCGCACCTGCTGCCGGGCGCTCTTCTGGCGGCAGTTCGCGCAGGGTTGTCATCTGAAGGGTCAGGTGCCCTTTCTTGCCCAAATATTCGACGCGGACATTGTCTAACGCGGCAACATCTGAAGCCTGGTTAATGGCGGCCGTTGCACTGGCAACCAGCTCTGCGAGATGTGACATGGTTTTCCTCGTTATGTTGCGATATTCACTAGTCGCTCATATATACGCAAAATCATTCAAGTTGTATCAACGCAGCAAAAGAGCGAATGCAGCCAATACAGAGACAACTTGAAGGATGACGCGTATAAAAAAAGCCTCCACCAGGGAGGCTTTTAGGCGCTGTTTTCCGTTTCTTCTTTCACGCGCAAGCCTCCTGATTTCAGGTGCTAAAGTAAAAGAAGAAGCGGAAAATAGCAGCATTCATGCTTGCGTTACCTTGTGTGGTAAAAACCGGACAACCTTTATTGAAAAGGCTTACGGATAAATTGTCAACTAATTGATTGTACTGCAAATAAAAGAGAGGGAGCCAGGCTCCCTCTTTTCACCGGCTTATGCCAGAGCTGCTTTCGCTTTTTCGACCAGAGCGGTGAACGCTACTTTGTCGAATACTGCGATGTCAGCCAGGATCTTACGGTCGATTTCAACAGAGGCTTTTTTCAGGCCGTTGATGAATTTGCTGTAAGAAATACCGTTCTGACGTGCTGCTGCGTTGATACGCGCAATCCACAGTTGACGGAACTGACGCTTTTTCTGACGACGGTCACGATAAGCGTACTGACCAGCTTTGATAACAGCCTGGAAGGCAACGCGGTATACGCGAGAACGCGCACCGTAGTAGCCTTTAGCTTGTTTCAAAATTTTCTTGTGACGTGCACGGGCAACTACACCACGTTTTACGCGAGCCATATGTGCTCTCCTGTATCTATATTCTTAGTAAAAAAATGAATTAAACGTTAACGGCTTATGCGTACGGCAGGCACGCGATAACCAGACCCAGATCGCCTTTAGACACGAGGCCTTTTGGACGCAGGTGACGTTTACGCTTAGTAGATTTTTTGGTCAGAATATGACGCAGGTTTGCGTGCTTACGCTTAAATCCACCACCACCGGTTTTTTTGAAACGCTTAGCAGCACCGCGTACGGTCTTAATTTTTGGCATTTTAATAACTTCCACTTCGCATTGTTAATAAACGAAACGTAGGCGAACAACGGCTGTGGAACCCGTAGGCTCCACAGACATTGCTACTTGAAGGCCTTACTGTTTCTTCTTAGGAGCGAGCACCATGATCATCTGGCGGCCTTCGATCTTCGTAGGGAAGGATTCGACTACTGCCAGTTCACTCAGATCGTCACGGACGCGGTTGAGCACTTCCATACCGATCTGTTGGTGGGCCATCTCACGACCGCGAAAACGCAGCGTGATCTTAGCCTTATCGCCATCTTCCAGAAAGCGTACCAGGCTGCGGAGTTTTACCTGGTAATCGCCATCGTCGGTGCCAGGACGGAATTTAATTTCCTTAACCTGGATAACTTTTTGCTTTTTCTTCTGTTCCTTAGAAGACTTACTCTTTTCATAAAGGAACTTGCCGTAGTCCATAATACGACAAACTGGCGGTTCGGCGTTAGGGCTGATTTCAACTAAATCTACTCCAGCTTCTTCAGCTTTTTCGATCGCTTCTCTCAGACTCACAATACCCAAAGCTTCGCCTTCCAGACCTGTTAAGCGAACTTCCAGGGCGCGAATCTCGCCATTGATACGATTCGGACGTGCCGTTTGAACTCGTTTTCCGCCTTTAATACCTTATTCCTCCAGTTGTTGAAGACTGCGGCTGCGAATCTCTTGTTGCAGCTTCTCAATCACTTCATTTACGTCCAGGCTGCCCAAGTCTTTGCCACGACGGGTGCGCACGGCAACTTTGCCTGCTTCTACCTCTTTGTCGCCACAGACCAACATGTAAGGGACACGACGTAAAGTGTGCTCGCGGATTTTAAAGCCAATCTTCTCATTTCTCAAGTCTGCTTTTACACGAATACCTGCATTTTGTAGTTTCTGCGTTAATTCGTTAACGTATTCAGACTGAGAATCGGTGATGTTCATGACCACAACCTGAACCGGCGCAAGCCAGGTCGGGAAGAAGCCAGCGAACTCTTCGGTCAGGATACCGATGAAACGTTCCATCGACCCAAGAATTGCACGGTGAATCATAACCGGCACCTGACGTTCGTTGTTTTCGCCAACGTAAGAGGCGCTTAAACGGGACGGCAGGGAGAAGTCCAGCTGTACAGTACCGCACTGCCATGCACGATCGAGGCAGTCATACAGGGTAAATTCAATTTTCGGACCGTAGAACGCGCCCTCACCCAGTTGGAACTCAAACGGGATGTTGTTTTCTTCCAGCGCAACGGCCAGGTCAGCTTCAGCACGGTCCCACATTTCATCGCTGCCGATACGTTTTTCGGGGCGAGTGGACAGTTTGACGACGATTTTCTCGAAGCCAAAGGTGCTGTACATATCGTAGACCATACGAATGCACGCGTTAACTTCATCGCGAATCTGCTCTTCAGTACAGAAGATATGCGCATCATCTTGAGTGAAGCCACGAACACGCATCAGGCCATGCAGCGCACCTGACGGTTCATTACGGTGGCAGCTACCAAACTCAGCCATACGCAGCGGCAGATCGCGATAGGATTTCAGACCCTGATTAAAGATCTGTACGTGGCCAGGGCAGTTCATTGGCTTAATGCAGTATTCACGGTTCTCAGAAGAGGTGGTGAACATCGCATCTTTGTAGTTGTCCCAGTGACCTGTTTTTTCCCACAGCACGCGGTCCATCATGAACGGACCTTTCACTTCCTGATACTGGTATTCTTTCAGTTTTGAGCGAACGAATACTTCCAGTTCACGGAAGATAGTCCAGCCATCGTTGTGCCAGAACACCATACCCGGTGCTTCTTCCTGCATATGATACAGGTCAAGCTGTTTACCGATTTTACGGTGATCGCGTTTGGCCGCTTCTTCCAGACGTTGCAGGTAGGCATTCAGGGCTTTTTTATCTGCCCATGCAGTACCATAAATACGCTGCAGCATCTTGTTATTGCTGTCGCCACGCCAGTATGCCCCTGCGGTCTTCATCAGTTTGAAGTGATGGCAGAAACGCATATTCGGCACGTGCGGGCCACGGCACATATCGACATATTCTTCATGATGGTACAAGCCAGGCTTGTCATCATGGGCAATGTTTTCATCAAGAATGGAGACTTTATAGGTCTCGCCACGCTTCACGAAGGTTTCACGCGCTTCGTACCAGCTGACTTTCTTCTTAATGACATCGTAGTTTTTCTCAGCGAGCTCGTGCATCCGCTTCTCAAGCGCGTCGACGTCTTCCTGGGTTAACGTACGGTCAAGATCGATATCGTAGTAAAAACCGTTATCAACAACCGGTCCGATCGCCATTTTGGTGTGCGGCCAGAGTTGTTTGATCGCGTGCCCTAACAGGTGCGCACAGGAGTGACGAATGATCTCCAGACCTTCTTCATCCTTCGCGGTGATGATGGAGAGCTTCGCATCATGCTCAATCAGATCGGAAGCATCTACCAGCTCACCGTCAACACGGCCAGCAATAGTGGCTTTCGCCAGACCTGGACCGATGTCCAGCGCAACATCCATGGGGCTTACAGCGTGGTCGTAATGGCGTTGGCTGCCATCAGGAAGAGTAATAACAGGCATGTTATATCCTTATTTGCAGTGGTGACCCACACGTAAGATCACATACAAAGAGAAAATTTATTTGTTTACAGTAAGTTGTGCAACCATCTAACCAACAATCGCTAAATTGGTACACAATCTGGTACACAAATGAAAAACTGACATCCTCAGCCTCTCACCCGGTAAAATGATGGTAACACTAAAAAAGTGGTGATTGCACCACTCTGTTTCACATTGATTCAAATTGCTTTGCATCAATAGATGCGATCGACTAAGTGAATAAGATGCGAGCGCATGCTAGCAGTGTCTCTATGCGTAGGGCATGCAATCACGATCAGTACATTGATAAACGACGGGAGATGATGCAGTGGTGGGCGGACTGGATTGATGGGAATATGAAGTGACAAATGAAACAAAGGCCGCTAGCGCGGCCTTGTGACGAATCTTATGCTTCCTTTCCGATAGCCTTATCGGATATTCTCTTGCTGGTTATCATACTCATTATCTTGTGCCTTAACTTCTCCATTGGATTTTCAATTAAGTAGAAGCTAATAGCGCCAACAAAAACAGAAGCTATCATTGTAAATATATACATGTAGAAATTCATGCCAACAAACCAGACGCCCATTGCAAGAATAAGAAAGTGCCATAGGTAGATAGAAAAACTCCACTTACCTATATATGACAAAACAGGGCTTGATAGAATTTTAGCAAAGAATCCTTCACCGTAGCTCATCATTAAAATAACCAAGGCAAAAATTGGTGAGTAAAATACAAATTTGTTTAGAACCCAGCCATCTGAATAACTACCTGTTATCATATGCATTACTTTAGGAAGTGCAAAAATAACTGACAGCAAAAAAAATATAAAAATTAAATCATAAAACTTACCACCGAAATTTAAACTTTTCTTTTGATAAAGAAATGCTGCTGACATTCCAAAAAGAAATATTGGAATGTACCACATAACATTTGGTGACAGAATATTAAACACTATTGCTGAAACAGCCAATAACAACGCTGAGATATTCCAGTTGCTTATTTTTCCCAAATAAATTCCAGCAAAAGCAATAAATGGCAATATATAATAAAACTTATATTCTATTGGTATCGTCCAGAAATGAAGCGCTGCCTCTTTCATGGTTATTATTGAATATGCCATATTCAAATCGAAATAACCGAAGTATGAATATACAAGAACTGCGATTGCAAATACTGGAAGTATCCTCATAGATCTACCTAGAATATAACTAAGTAGTGACCTCCATGAAAAACCGGTTGTAACAAACCTATTTGTTAACAAAAATGCGCTAAGAACAAAAAACAACCAAACCCCAAACTGAGAAATACCTCCGAGTGAAGCCTCATATTCATGATAATAAATTCCAGTCGCATGAGCTATTATTACAAGAAAAACAGCTATAGCCCTTATACCGTCAAGAGATTTTATTTTACCGTTCATTTATTGACCAACAATGAGTTTTAATTGACTGGACATTAACACATTTCCAATGAAGCAAAAAGCGCCAACCGGCGCTTTTTTTCGATCACCCAACTTTAACGTACGACCAAGTGAATGTTGTCCAACCTTGACTTGTGATGGTTACTATCCTTCCTGTCACTGTAAACGAAATAAGCCCACCAATCTTTAAGGGGGTAAGGTATAACGATCCGTCATACATCGCCAATTGAGTAGATGCAAAGTTAGTCCCGCTACCAGACGCCCATACGCTAATTAAGTAAGTTCCTTGTTTGTTTGGTAACTCAAACAATGTTGTTGGTGTGTTGGCTGGTACTGCCTGGACCCCCTTGGCTGTATACACTGCCGGTATCATTAATCCTTCTGCACTTCTTGTTTCTGCATAAGTTCCAGCAGTCTGAATTCCGGTTAGAGCGCAATCAGAAAAAACCACGTTCCCTGTACTGATTGCTGACACAGCTGGAGTGCCACCTGTTGGAGCCTTAAATCTACAACCCTCAGCAAGAATTTTTGCTGTAGAATCTGTCAGCAAGGTGTTAGGGTACCCAGTTCCTGTATAGGTTATTGTCTGAGCATCTAAAAAACAGTCTACTGAAGACTTGATGTTTACAATACTGTTGCCCGTTGCATAGAAATAACTAACAATTCCGCCGCCAGAACTCTCCATAGCATTTCCGTGCCCTGCGATACCCGACATGTGTACAAACGAATCATGGAATCTCATATATGCAGCGGTAACACCATTGCTGTTTTTTATTACATTAGACTCTCCATCATAACCGCTAAATGTAACACTCTTGCATCCTGAAAAATAAAGGCCAGCAGAGTCAAAAGTGTACTGTGTACCATCCACTACAATTTTGTCAGCAGCGCAGTTTATCAACTGAGGGGACAGGCAGTTAACTACATACCAGGCCTGAGCAGCATTCATTACATAGCACGTATCCCATTGGATGGTAGTTCCGTTTGCCTTGTAAAAGCCATGCGCCACATTACGGCACCATACATGTATATATTTAGACAGGTAATTGCCTGTAGAATCGTAAATACCCCACCAGGCACCGTCTATATCCACATTCTTTATACTTATAACACCAGGGGATGCCGAAGTACCATCCATTAATATCCCTATCTTACCGTCATTTCCAGAAGGTAACGTAGGTCTTCCCCCGTCATAGAAGATGTAGAAATTCTCTATGTTCGCACAATTAAAAACATTGCCATAGTGGAAACAGGTAATATTACCAACCACCGATATGAATGTTGCGGGCCTGTTTATCTCTGGGTTTGTCTCACCTTTTATGGTGTTACTCGCGCTCATATCAAATGGAGTGCTTGTGTAATATAAACCTGATGGGACAAACACATTTCTACCTGTGTTTATTGCAGCTTGAATTCCCGCAAAATCGATGGTTTGAGACAGCGATGTTATAAATGGATAAACCGCTTGCGCAGAGGCTAAGGTCGGATAATATTCGCTCAACAGATGATACTGTCCGTCCCCGACAGCACCAAAATCCTTAGCGCTGATAAAGTCAGCATTCTTGTCATGCTGAGTGCGAACAACAGAGCCAATATAAGACAGCTTGACGGCCATAAGTGCATCACCCATGCCGTCGGCACTGCTGGCTAGCATGCTCCGTAAAGATGCATCACCAATGCCAATCCAGGCTCCAACTCCAACACCGCCTGAAGAAGAAGGAGTGGAACCAGCATCAACATGCTTTGGCAATGCGCCATCCCATCGATAATATTCACCGGTGGACTCGTCTCGCAGCGCCTGATTAGGTAGCGTGATATCTGCACCATCCTGGAATGAGTCGATAAGCACCCATCCGTACTGCGCAATAGCTTGCTGTGCAAGCCATCGCAGACCTTCGATGGTGTAGCGCTTCCCACCGAATCGGTCTATGTATTGCCGCGCCAGCGATGTGACAAACTCATCAATTTTCCCCGCGTTAAATTTCAGATCTTGCGGTTTTTCACTCGGTACTGGCAGGTTAGTAGGTGTAGTGCTCATAATTTTCCCATTAAAAAACCCGGCTCGGTGGCCGGGTCTTGTTGGTCGGTGAAGGTTCTCATTGGTAGATGGCGTCGCTGTACTCTGCGACGGTAAGAGATACCGTGTTATCTGAATTTGGTTTGATGCTGTTTACCGTCCATAGTTGGCTGTCTAGTTCTTCCACTGTCGCTATGAGATAGCGCGACGGGAGTTGCACTGTATCTCCGTTCCATATGTTGAGCTGAATATCTGGTATTGCTGCGGTGAATCCGTATTTCGTGTCGGGGCGGGCCGTTGCCGGATAGCGCAGCGTCGGGTTTCCCATACTGTCGGTCACCAGAACATACATTGAACCGGAAAACGTGATCGGCTCGCTGGCGTCGAAGTTATTCCCGGTGCGGCCAGTGATATAACCCTGCTGCTGGTTGCTGTCATAAATGTCTGGCATCTGAATGACACTTCCAACCTGGATAATCCCGTCCTCAAACACTTTGGCGTTCATCTTCACCCGGGAGTAGATGAGGCGTTTTGTTTCGCGCAGCGCGCGTTCCCGAGCCTGATACTCGTTACGGAATCCAACTATCTCCAGCTTGTTCGGGTTCTCCGCTTCCTGCTCGACAATAGCTCCGTTCAGCACGCGGTAATTGATGTACGTCTTATTGTTCGTGGTCGGGTGGACATAGGAGACCTGCACTCCATCGTAACCGCCTGGTAGCGTAGCCTCATACGTCATTTTGTACTCATCCGTCTTCATGTTCGCCCGGTTGAATACTGCCGCCGGGTAATCGACTTTCTGATCGCGGGTGAACGTCAGTACGCCGTCATCCCAGTACGCCATGACAGACGCCGCATTGCAGATCGCCTGCACGCGGTCGCCAAGCGAGTCGTTTTCATCGTCAAACGTATAGTCGAAGTAACCAAGACGCTCATCAGTCAGGCTCTCAGCTATAGAGTACAATCCGTACAGATCAATGCTGCTTTCTGGCTGGCCACCCATTACAAGCCAGGTATGTGCAACCGCGTCAGCAAAAGAACGCGATGGACGAAATGTATAATCGACGGTCTGTGTCGTCAGGTTGTAACTGATGGTCTGACGAGTCACCAGAGCGTTATATTTTCGGTCACGACTACCCAGTGCGTTCTCTGTTGCCCGCACCTTGACGCGAACCAACGTATCGGTCGGATGAACTACGTTGCTTCGGATGTTGACGGCGTGAATTTCCTCAACTTTAAGAATGGACGCATCATTAGAGTTGTTTGTACGCTGGAAGTTGATGGCGTATTTACCAAATCCTCCTGCTGGAATTATTTTATCGGTCCGATAAAACACTTCGCTGGTCGACTTATGCGGCGTTCCCTGATGATAGGTGAATGTCTGTTGTGTCCCGGGGATCTGATTGTAATCGTCATCGATTTTCCAGATTGTCACCGTCCAGTCAGTCCAGTTTCCCCCACCCAGTGATGACTGCGTATGCAGCCAAAGCTCTGTTGACTCAACTGGCGAGAAAAAAGGCCCCACAACAAGCGCCTCATTATCGTTGAGGATGAATTTCGTCGTATTAATGGTAGCTGTAGAGGGAACGGTAGGCGGTCCCTGCAAGTCTGTCATGGTGAACGTGTACCACTGAACAGGGTCTATAACGGCGCCATCATCACTCTCCACAGCAGAAATCAGCGTGCCTGAAAAAAGCACATCTTCAGTAACGCTTCCTGATGTCGTGTTGTAGGTGACGTTAATAGTGAATGTTACGGAGTGTGGTAACACCAGCCCCATGAAGTAGTCGAATTCAGCCTGCTTGACGATTTTCATCGCTATCTGGCCGCCTGCATAATCCCCGCTGACTACGGTATTTGCCGTCGCAGATTCTACCGGGAAATTGTCGCTTTCGTTGGGACCTGGCATCTCCTGCCCGTCGACGTCGTCGAATGAATACCCCTCGTTAATAGTCGGTATCACTTCACCAGGCTGATAAAACTGGTATTCAGCACCGGCCATCGATCCAAGACTCGACTCTGAGTAACGAACAGACTCATAGTTATACTTACCGATACCAATACACATCCACTCAGTGACATATTTCAGACCACCATCGTTCTCACTCTGGCGCACATATTCAAACATCGACTCCTGAATCAAGTCAGGGAAAGATCTGACCTGTCCGTAAATGTCAGGTTTAGCCTTGTATACTCGCGCAGTATTCGTTTGCCCAGTCAGGCTATTATTCGGTGAGTCGACGGTGTTGCCACCGTTGTTAGCAATTGCAGGCTTCGGAGCCAGGAAGGAAAACACAGCGCCAACAACTTTGAATATTGGGCTGAGAATATCGTTGATAATGCCTTTTGGCTGGTCGAATATCTGAATGGTGTCCAGTTCGCTCAGTTCAAACGCCAGCTCATCATCATCGCCCAGCTTCACGCCATTGCGGAAGATCAGTAGATCGCGATGAAAGGTGGCGTCGTTGGCAGCCATCCAGTCATAAAAAAGGGTGCCGTTTGGCACCATGCAGCGTTCTTTCGGCGTTCCCGGGAAACGCTGGATTTCAATCAACGCCATACGAAAAATACTCCACCTTTGTAAATGCACGCTGAATGACCAGCAACGAGTCCATGCGCACGCTTCCGTTCTCGCCTCGAGAGTGCAACGCCTGCCTGTTAAGCACCAGTCCAACGTGTGCCGGTTGCGCACCGCGGTACCCGACGAATATCCCACCTTCAACTGGTTTATCGACCTTACGCCAGAAAACGACGTCACCCTGGTAGCAGGTGAAAAAGTCCTCCCCGGCTTCGTAGTCCGGTGTCTGATGCAACTCAATGCCGAGGACGTGACGGTAATACAGCACTACCAGGCCCCAGCAGTCGACCCTCTCGAACGAACAGGCACGATTAGCCCACGGCACGCCGACCACCTTGCTGATAAAATCAGAGGTACTGCAGCCCGGTGTATTCCTGCGGATCATAAAGTCGGCCTATGTTGTTGTTCAGCGGGTTGGTGACAGAAAGCGTGACAGAAGCGGCATCGGCGTCTATATCTACCGTCTTGACGTATAACTCCCACGACTTTATCGGTACAGACACGTCTCCACTATCGAAGATCTGCCGCGTGGCCGTGATAGCCGTCAGTCTGGCTGCCCCCTTCCACTGCTTCATCAGTGCTTTGATATCAGACGACAGCCGACCTAACTTAACCGTAGCGTCGATCACCGGCGTACCGCTCTGCTGACTCTCTTCAATTTCAAAGCGCGCTGGCGTGTACACCTGGCCGCCGAGCGTCTTCGGGAAGAATTGCTTATCGACCAGGCGAACATAGCCAAATGATGGATGGTAGAACGTGATGGTGTCGTACAGACCACGCGTCGGACGCTGCTGCTTATATTCCCTGAAGCTCGGCATTACGGCACCCTCGGCAGTGATTCAGGATCGCGTCCATCCGGATAACCAGTAACCACGATATCCAGCCACGAATCCCACGGCGGCGGCAGCTCAACAATGATGTCGTCGAATTCGTCATCTGCGTTGTAGAGGTGGTTTGCAATCACGGTTCCAGTCCATGTAACAACGCCGTTTGTGATGTTTGTCTGAACAGGCATCTGCGTGAAGTGGAGTTCCTGCAACTGTACCCCACTGCCGCCGAGATTCACCTTCATACGGAACCAATTTAGCCCACGGTTTAGGTAGTTTGGGCTGCGCAGCCACTGCTGGAATGCGCGCTCCTCTGCCGACGTAAAGATCCACGTCAGTGACCAGGTCACTTTTAGATCATCGGTCTGGTTCTGAAAGATAGCCGGGCCAACCGCTGGCTGATCGGTCTGGAACCCGGTATCGAGCGTCATGTTTTTACTGGCCTTCTGCGCCAGCGGCAGCCAGTCTGGATAGTTGATAATTGGCATCTAAACTCCAGGCATTAAAAAACCCGCCGAAGCGGGTTTAATCTATGGCAGTTGGTCGTCTCGGAGCTTCAAAAATTTTAATGTTAAATTCTTGAATAGAGCCGTTACTCTTGAACTCAAGGGTCTCACCAGCAGGAATAACACCTGTAATATAAGTGCCATCTGTAAGCAAAAACTCAAAATTAACAGCTCGATTAGCTGAATATTTGACTACCTTCCCGCTTTCAAGTGGCATGCTTTTTGATTCGCCCGGCAAAATACTATCCATGTTCCCTCTCAATTTTGACCGCGTGGTGTTCTTTTGGCATTGAAATTACTTGTTATGCCCTGAGAAATTGGACCGCCATTATTTAGATCAGCAATGATGGCATCCACGGTTATTGTACCATCTCTATTATTCGTAGCCTGAGCGTCAAATGTGGCTCCCGTCATATTCTGAACGTTGATTATGACGTTTACACCGCCGCCAGAAGTCATATCCTTGTTGCTGATCACTTTGCCGTTATCGCCAGGTATCATGTACTGCTTACCGGTGCTGGCCTGGTAAATCTCAGGCATGCCACCTTCGCCGACCTGGTACATTCCTCCAGCAGATACAGGGCCGCCGTTCTTGCGCTTGCCAGCTAACGCCCCCACCCCAAGAACAGCCACGGCAGCAAGACCGATTTTTGCAGCTGTGCCCATTGATGCAATGGAAGCCATTATTGCAGCGGGTGTCCATGCGGCGGTGGTTGCAGCTGCAGCGCCAGAGCTAACAGCTAACTGAGTACCTACGGCGGCGTTTTGCACTGCGGTTGTAGACACTATCGCAGCCTTTTGGGCAGTCCCACCCATAATCGCCGATTTGACCCACTCAACCCCCATCTGCACGAAGGTATTAACCAGACTGTTGAGGACAGTGCTACCAAGAGAGCGCATTGCATCACTAGCCGTCATGCTACCGGTGATAATTCCCGTTAATGCGTTGGACGCATTTCCTGCGAGCGCGTCAATTGAAGCGGCCAGCGCTTCCGTCCCGGCGTTTTGGTTTCTGAATATCTCCCACTGAGCTGCAATCCTCTCCTGCTCATACTTCCTATTGGCCGCATTCGTCAGTTCCAGTCCTCTCTGGGTTAACTGCCCCTTCTGGCTTTCAAACTGCTGTATTAACGCCAACTCCTGAGCGTGCTGGTTAGCAAGCCTTTGAACCGGATCTACCTCACCTTTAGCAGACTGCTGCGGGGTTACAACCTGTTGAGCTCGAATCTTAGCCAAATTCGCCTGATGATTGGCTTCAAGCCTCTCAGCAGTTTTGTCGTACTGTTCCTGGCTAATCTTCTTGGCCGCCAAAGCGGTTTTGAGGTCATCAACATCCTGCTTATAGCTGGCGTTTTCGCGCGCTTCCGGCAACAGCTTCTCAGCGGCAGCTTGTGCCTTAATGGCATTCGCAGTATCCCATTTCTTCGCCGCGTACTGGCCGGCAAGGTCTATCTGCGCCTGTGTTGCCGACTTACCAAGCGATTGCTGGGCGTTGAGGATGGCTTGCTCGCGACTTAACTGGCTTGTTGAGTCTGCTGCAAGCTCTGACTGCTCTTTCAGGTTCTCAAGCTTCTGTGCAATTGCCTCGGCCTGACTTGCAGAAGTCTTCCCTTCCCTGTTGTTCTCTTTTTGAGCCTCAGTATTTCGGTAAGTCGCGGCGTACTGATCCTCAATTGCTTTAACTCTTTTCTGATCCGTTACTCCTGCATCAGCGGCGTCATATTGAGCCTGAAGACGGGCGCGAGCCTCACCTTCAAGCTTTGACAGAGCAAGCCTTCTCTCAGAGTTTTTGACAAGCTTTTGGGTTGCTGCGTCGTCGCCTTTAGTGCCAGAAGGCTTAAATCCGCTGTTATTTTTCGCATCCTGCGCAGCCTTGGCCCGAATGCTGGCTATTTCCTGCTCGGTCTTTTTAAGCTCAAATGCTGCCTGGCCTCTACGCTGCTGGAAAACGGTGTCAGTCTCGTACCAGCGCTGCCCCTCCTGAACCTCTTTATTGAGGTCTTGCTGAAGCTTAATCAGCTTCGGCATCCTTGCCGCATCGCCAGCATTGTTGTTATAGAAGTTCAGGTTATCAGCAACGTTCTGCATCAGCCCGGCAAGCGTAGACGTCAGGCCAATAGCCTGGTTCAGATCGCTTATCGCATTTCTGAATGCCACATCAAGGCTGTTTTTTGCCCTCTCGATGCTGACCGGCATCTTATCGAATTCTTCATTCACCGCCTGAGAACGATCCTGAATAGCATTAAGCGCGTCAGTTGCACTTAATTTCCCCTCAAGCATTCTTTTACGTAGTTCACCGATAGATATTCCGAGGCCGGAAGCGATTTGGCGAGCAAGCTCTGGCATCTGCTCCAGTATTGAGTTGAATTCCTCAGCCCGAACCGTTCCGCCTGCAATAGACTGACCAAACTGGCGAAGCGCGTTAGACATTTCTTCAGCCGAAGAACCGCCGATCGTCCCAATCTTTTGAAGGGTGGATGTGAGCGCCAGAATCTGAGAGTTTGTCGCGCCTGTTTCCTTAAGCGCGGATGTCATAGATTCCCACAGCCGCTCTGTGTCAGAAAGGCTGCTACCGGTCTGCGATGCAATGACAGAAAGCGACTTCATTGTTTCTCTGGCGGCATCAATACTTGGGCTAAGCCGCGCTACTCGCGCCTGAAGCGTGTTCATCTCATCGCCAATTGCGATCAGACGCTTTGCTGTTTCCAGAGTAAAGGCAGCCCCGATAGCAACGCCAACCTTGTTCAGCGCCCCTTCAAAGCGCCCAGCAGACTGAGATGATTTATTGAAACTTCCATCCATCTGGTCAAGGCGCTGGTTAACTTTTTGCTGAGCGGCAATCAGATCAGCGACATCCATCTCTACCTGGTAAACAATGCTGCCTAATTGCTTATCGCCTGCCATTTATTAATCTCCGGGCATAAAAAAACCCGCTTAAAGCGGGCTCTATTTACTGAGTAGTTTTCAGATGGTTTTAAATAGCTTGTACTTAAGGTATTTGAATTTTGATTTGAAGGTGTCATCAACTTTATGTTGGGATGAAACAATAATCAGGTCTGCCATAGATGCCTGTCGGTCTCCAACCGTGGCTGACTCGAAAGAAGCCCACGAGGTGTCGTAAATGTTGAAGTTACATTGAGCGCTACCCTTAAGCATTACGCCAAATGAATTTTGGGATTCGAATTCAACAAAAGCCTTTCCTTCACTAATACTGAAGTACCCTTTTTCAACACCCTGTCTGATCGCGTCAGAATTTATTGCATCCAGTTTTGCAGGAAGGTCATCCTTATTGACGACCTTAATATCATAAATTGAATCGATCATTCTGTATGATGATGGTGATTTCATTTGGCTTTTTACTAAATTACTACACGCATCGATCATTGCCGCTCCCTGGGCATCCGAAGGAGATACCAAGTAAACGGACCCTATGCCACAAGCAACCAAAATAGCGACCCCAACCGCCAACCCTTTTTTGTTCATTTATTATTCCATCTCATGTTGATAGCTAAGAAACATCCTATCAGGAACCGATCACATATCAACCGATGAGGTGCAATGTTGCACAGTGTTTCGCTGTTAAGCTGCTTTGCCCAGCCTTTTGGCCTTTCTGGCAAGATACTCGTCCGCGACTTGATCATACTCTTCGCGCGTGAAGCCTTTCTGGTCAGGATATTTGGCCGCCAGCATCATCTGAAACTCCGTCATGCTTAACTGCTCAGCCTCATTCCTGCTCATGCCGAAGTGGTTTCTGGCGGCGTTGATGTACTCAAAGACTCTGAATTCGGTTACGGCTTGATTGCTTTCATGCCTCTGCAACTGCCTGACTTTAGCCTTGCCGATTATTCCGTGGGTGATAAGCGATTGAGCGACAACTATCATTGAGAACAAATCCATTTCACCAGGCTTATACAGGAATGTTTTCCTGCCTGTTTTTCCCGGCACATATTCGCCAATCAGCTTAATCACATCAGCGTCGCAGCATGCAGTCAGAACAGACATGGCAGCGTTTCTCGCCAGGCGGCCGTAATCCGTTTTATGGATTTGATTAATCAGCCACTGAGGGAGAGTACCGTAAGCGGCTACAGCGCGATTAATGATGGGCGTTACTTCATCGTTATGCAGGTCATAAAAGCACTGCACGATCTCTTGCGGTTCGCCAATCCGGCTCATTGCAGAGAATGATGGGCGGAAGAAGTATTCATACTCGCCGCTTGTTATCAGGCACTCGCCGATCTCTTTATAGGGCGTCATATCTTTTTCCTGAAATAACCATTTTCGGGGCCACCATGAGGAAGCCCCTGAAATGGCAATTACGCAGTAACGGTGATGGAGCTTGTGCCAGTTTTGCCGCCATCATTCGTGGTGAAGGTGATGGTTGCCGTGCCGGTGGCGACGCGCGTCACCAGGCCGCTTGAGTTAACCGTTGCTTTAGTCTGATCTGAGGATGACCAGACGCCAGTCTTGTCAGTTGCGTCTGCCGGCAGGATGTTGGCGGTCAGTTGCACTGTTGTACCGACTGCTCCAGAACTGGTCGACGGTGTAACGCTAACGCTTGCAACAGCCACATCATCTTCAGTGTCGATAACCTGAATTGTATCGGCAGCGGCCACCTTAAATTCGGTAGAGAACGTGATGATGTCATTTGTGCCGCCGTCAGAACTCAGGGCGTTGATCAGCATGTAGCCGATGAACGTTACCGGACCAAACTCCATCCGCACCCAAAGAGTAGGCTGACGGGCCGCCTGAATTTCGGTGTTGAAGTACTTAATAAGGCGACCTACACCATACTGATCGAGCTTGTCGTTACGGCGAACCTCACCTTCAAACGAGATAGTAAAGTCAGCGTTGGTGACGATGTTCTCAACGTAACCTTTGGTGTCATCAGCATCCGACGTAACGCTGTTAGGAGAGAAGTCGAAACCTTTACTGGTGCCAGCTGCTAAAGCCATCCATTCCGACTCAAGCGGCATTGTGTCTGCACAGCCATCAGCTACTTCGAGCACAATGGCGCGGCCAAACAACTTGGTGTTGTCTGTAGGGCAATTTGCTGCCATGGTAATTCCTCTTTGGTATTTAACTTTCGCCGTAAGAACAGGCAAATTGCAGACGCCAGACCATGCGCCCCTCAGTCGTTAAAACCGGGGATGGTATGCCGCCCATGTTGGTGATTTGTCCGACGCAGGGGTCGGTGATGGGGTTTTGCTGCACGTAGTCGACGATGGCCTGAGCATCCGCTTCAGATTTGGCGTATTCGCCGGTAGCCTTGCCTGAAATCAGATCGACCAGGACGTAATGGTCAGAGCCTATGTCCCGATCTACTGACGTTCCGCCGTTTGGCCTGAAAACGATGAACCGGTCTACTAACTTCCCTGAATCCGTCCAGGTCAACGACTGAACGATGTATCCATCAGTTAGTCCGGCGGCGACAATCAGGTTTTTTACTCGTTGGTGCATTGGAGGGGTCACATTTCATCCCCCATAAAAATCACCTCAACTTTTCCCTTTAGTCGACGACTATATACTTCCCCTCTGCGGATTTTATGTAGGCGAAATGGATAGGGGTGAAACAGGACCGTGCCTTTATCAATATCGGCAGCCACAACATGCCTTATCTCGTTGCCGTTCACCAACACTCTCCTGCGACCCCGACCATCGCCGACAAAATGAAGATTTGAAAGCTTCATAACGACATCTCCTTTTTGATTGTCCTGTCGATGGCATCTTTCATATCTTCGAAGCCTTTGGTCAGGAACTCTTTCTGTGCTGTAGCCCTGCTGAATGTTTGGGGCACATTCGGGTCATGGACGTATACCGCGTAATTCGCTGAATAGCCCACCCTGCCAGTTACTTTCGTTCCGTTAACGTCCAGCTCGCGGTATTGGCTATTCAGCAGCGTGGACGTGTCGATTGGGGTAAAAAGCGCAGCTTGTGAGCTACCGATGATCAGCGCTGACTGGATTGCCCGGACAACCTTGCGCCCCTGCACGTCACTGATTAGCTTATCGAGGTTGGCTTTCGCCTGACTGATCCCCCTTACTTTTCCAGCCATGGTTTTCTCCATGCAATAAAAAAGGCCGCAGGAGCGACCTTTTTTACACTCATAACTGCGCTCTACCATGATTTTCATGGTAGCCATATTTCAGCTCAGCTGATTTTCTAGCAGCAGCTGCATCAATCAGGCAGGGGTAATAACCGAGATGTCGCTGCATTCCCGCGAAATTAATCGCAGCAACCCATCTGTTGTCTCTGATGTGCCAATAGACACCACTGATTCCGGAATTGTTATTTCTGTGCCTAGCTGCATTTCTGCTATTGCCTCGCCTGGTGACATCACGCAGGTTGATTAGGCGGTTATCATCCCTGACTCCGTTAATGTGGTCGATATCGCCTGATGGATATTCGCCATAGGACAAGGCCCAGGCTATCCGGTGAGCCTTCATCAACCTTCCCAGCATGCCAATTTCAATATACCCCTTTGAGTTCACTCCACCTGCGATCTTACCGCAGAATCGAGAATGCCAGGTTTTGAATACCCTCTCGGTTGCGAAATGAATTCTTGGTCTTGGCAGCCAAATAATGTCTCCGGTTTCTGGGTTGTAGCTGAAGCATTCGCGCAGGAATTCAATAGCAGGCTCTTTAGCCATAATAAACCTCACAGTAGGTTTCACAGATGAAGGTGCGCGGCAACAGAGTCTGTGTTCTCCGCTTTCGACTGGCCGGTCTAGCCGCGCGCCTCAATTATATCAAATGCCGGTAATAATTGCCCAATCATCCGCCAGGCGCTCGAACGTGTCGGCATAGCGGATAACCTGCCGCACCTCGTCAGCACCGGCGACAACCGGGTCGACGTTGGTGGACTCACCAATTAGCAGATAGTCACCAGCGGCAGCTAGCGCGTACTCAGACCATACCGTGTTCTTGACCACGATTTCCTCGCCGATGCTCGCGATTCGCTTGCTCAGGCCGCCTTCGTAGTCGCACATGATGACTTCCGGTGCGGCGTACCCATCAATCGGATCCCCGTATTCGTCCTTGCCGCCAGCCTGTTTTCGCCAGATGGTTGCTTTGGCGGTGTAACTCCAGTTAGCTGTTGCCGACATTGGTCACTCCTTCCACCTCAGCACTTTCGCGCCAGTCGCCCGGATGCGCGGGCAGTTGATGAACCACTCCCCGTCCGATTTAACGTAGCCGGTAGTCTCCCGCCCGGTATCGGTCTCGACCCATACGCGAGTGAGCGGCTTCGGCTTGCCTTCCGTTACTGATTTGTACGTCATCACTTGCCCCCGCACATGCAGCCGCCCTTCCCGATCCAGATGCCAGCGAATGCCGGGGCGGCTGTAGGGTCGGCAGGAATTAGCGAGGTGGCGCAGCCGTACTTATCCAGCCCGCGCAACAGGTTAACCGAGGCCTTCCAGCGATCGGTGAACGACTGGTATCGGAACGAGCGAGACGCACCACTCGGAGCTGTCTGGCTTGAGATGTACTTATCCCCCTGCCCGAGCCCCATAAGCGCCAGCAGATAGAGCTGAATCAGCAGCGCTGTCGATGCCGGATAATGCGCATCGAGACACTCCTGAATGCTGTTGGCCTGGTCGACGAGAGCCTGAAGAACAAAATCGGGAATGGTAATTCCCTGGCTCTCCAGATACTCCTTCGCCTGTTCGAGAGTTACCATTATCGACTCCGTGAAATACCCCGCCGGAGCGGGGCATAAAAAAACCGCCTTAGCGGCGGCTGTTATTCAGTAGGGAAAAGCTTTTCGAGCTCACCGTCAGGCAACAGCTCACTGAGCTTTTCAGCCCCCAGGTTGCTTTTGAACTCGATTCCTAGTTCAGTCAGACGAGCCTGGATAACCTCTTTGCGGGATTTCTCACCGGTACCGGCATCAGGCGTCGACGGGGTAAGTTCTCCGCCTGCCTCACCATTCATGAGACGGACGTTAGACTTCAGCGCCGGGTGCAGTTCTTTCAACTCCACTACCTGCCCTACCTTTACGCCGAACCACGGGCGCACAACTTCGTATTTAGCCATGTTGTTCCCTTACGCAAGGTTAGCGCCGTAGACAACTCCAGACAGGCCCTGATCGTCTGCGGTGATTTGCAGACCTTCAGCAGACATAATCTGGAAGTTGTAGTTAACGTTAGGCAGTGGACGCGGCAGCGGAACAACGCCTACAGCCATACCCACTAGTGGAGAGATCACGTCACGGCGACGAACGTACGCGATAAACTCGTTACCGGTCAGCGCGAAGCTCATGCGGATTTCTTTCACCGGCGCGAACGGCAGGACAGCCTGCAACACAGTGCCGCTTACAACGCCGTTAACCACGTACGGCTGCGCCAGGTTTGCCCAGATTTCTGGAGAAACCCACATCACATCGTATGAGGCGACTTTGTTAGTGCGCGCGGTGGTGCCGAATGCGCCTTTACCGAAGAATGCGAAGATCGCGGTCATGTCAGCGGTGGTCAGGTCGATGTTCGCGCCACCAGCACCGGAACCGAGGTTGATCTTCTTGGTGTTTCGGTGGTTCTTGATGCCCTGCGCCGGGTAGGACTGAACCTGAATTTTTGAATCGCCGTTCAGGTAGTAGTTGACGCGTTTCTGGTTGAACTTGCGCATCTTCGCCATCTGGGAGTCCAGCACCAGGTCAATGCCAACAGAGTTCAGGCCAGCAGCATGACGCCAGTTTACACCGTAACCAGCTGTGAACACCGGAATCGGGTCGCCATCGCTCGCGTAGTCAGTGTGGTCGAATGAGAACGGCGCCTGCCCATCGATGCTTACCGACACGTCATCAGCAATGTCGCCAACTACGTTATACAACTTGGCGGTTTTACCGACCGGCAGCACCGTCTGAACGCCGATCAGGTCGTTCACGATTTCCATGCCGACTTCCTGATCCCGCAGCTGCAGCACCTGGTTGTCAATCTCAGCCCAGAAGTCACGGGAGAAACCGCCAATAGCGTTACAAGCCAGCATGTCAGGCGTCATCATTGCGCGGTTAGCTGCAATGATGGAATTGTTCTGCAGGTTCCACATGTTGCGGTTTGCCCACAGCTCGCTCCAGTGCCCGCCGAGGCGGGAGTTAGTCGCCAGCGTCTCTTTTGAGAAGTACATATGTGTTTGTCCTTTTGTTAGGCGCCAGCTGCGGCGACAGTGCCAACGCGCATGCGCACGCGAATGAAGTCGGTGGTGCTGGCAGCGATGGTGTATTCATCCTGGCTGTAGCCGATCACTGAATCAGTATCGGAAGTAGCAAGGGTGAACTGACCGGCAGTTCCCAGCTTGATCGGGCTGTCTTTCTTATACGCACCAGGCAGGCAACGTAACGCCAGCTCACGGCCTTCTTCGACATAATTGCCGACAGCCGAATCACCGGCAGGGATTGATTCAGTGATGGTCAAGCCCTGGTGATAACCGACATCGATGATGTACAGGCGGCCGGTTAGCGCGGTGGCCTGAGCGAATTTATCGGATGAGTTGATGGTTGCGGCGGTGCCCGGAAGCAACGCGGCTGCCGTTGTGCGGGTTTCGGTCTTGTACAGAGACTGACCGTCGATATTAACGCGACGATAACGTGGCATTATTCCGGCTCCTTACTTGAAGTGTTCGTCAGCGGCAGGTGCGCCGGTTTCTTTGTGCT
Source organism: Citrobacter sp. Cf088 (assembly GCF_030334295.1). Lineage (NCBI taxonomy): Bacteria > Pseudomonadati > Pseudomonadota > Gammaproteobacteria > Enterobacterales > Enterobacteriaceae > Citrobacter > Citrobacter sp. Cf088. The sequence continues at coordinate 178,152 of NZ_JAOWEE010000052.1, read as the reverse complement.
GCTGAGCATTGTTGGTGCCCAGCGGCGCAGCTTCGCCCAGCGACTTGAACATAGCGTCAAGAGCTTCGCCAGACAGTGCGTTAGCCACGATATCGCCATGTACCTTCGCAACCGCTTCGCGCTTTGTTTTCTCTTCGGCACGGGAGTTGGCGGTCAGGGTTTCCGCGAGTTGCTTCTGATTGGCCTGCAGCGCATCAACCTTTTCCGCGAGAGGCTTGATAGCCGCTTCCGTGTTGGTCGCAACAGCCTGGCCGATCATGCTGCCGATTTGTTCCAGTTCTTCTTTGGTTAAAGGCATGTCGCCCTCCGTTTTGTGGTTTGGTGCAGGCTGTTCCTGCGGTGTGAATAGAGCTTTGAATTTGTTGGCCACGACGGCCACCCACGATTCCTGTCGCGCTACTGCGGTGCCGCTATCGTCGAAGGTGATAACTCCGCCCTCCGACTTGTAGCCAAACACCTCAGCGGAGCCCCCGTTGCGGATGATTACCGCTTGCGAGTCAGTGAAGTCAGCAACCCAGGCGTATTCATCCGCGCCCGCCGCAAACTTCGCTTTGGCTGCGCGATCGAGACGCTGCTCGCGCTCACGGTAGGATTCACCCACCAGCGCGCCCGAGTTAGCCTTGAGCGGTTGGGCCAGATCGGCATTGACCATCAGGCCAACGCCCTGCTCAGGGGTTGCCGCCCCGACTTCATGCAGCAGGATTGCGTCGTGGTCCATGCCGTGGATATCTGCCACCCACTCCGCACCTGTTGCGCGCTGCTGCTCGTTCGGCTCAAGTTGGTCGAGGAAAGCAGCGACGCTGGTGTGAATCGGCGGAACGTCTTCACCGCGCTCAATGGCAGCGACTCGCTCAAGTAGTTCCCTGCCACCTTCAGACTCACTGGCGCGGGCAACATCAACCCACTTTTCGAGGTAGATGCGATTACCGGACTTCTTAACGTTGCGGTTCCATGCGCCGATATGGCCTGCGTTAATCCCCTCTGGCGAGAAAGCAGACACGAACTGACCATTAACCTGAGGGTGGCCCAGCGGCGCCAGGGTGCCTTCCAGGCCCTTATAGTGGGCGTCGATTTGCTCTTGCGTGTACAAGCCGCCATTCATAACGACGTTCGCTGGCAGCGTGTAGCTCGGCAGAACAAGATGTTCACGCCCGTTGTATGTTTCGCGCCTGATAGACTGGCTGTTCACCTTCGTGGTGATATTGACCTGCATTGGCATAGTTATTTCTCCGCCCAGGCGTAACCACGCGCCTGCATCGATTGATATTCCTGTTTGAGTTTCGTGATGGTGTCCGGGTATTCCGGCTTACCGTCCGCATCCACCAGCACCGACTGCTGGCTGCATTTGCAGTTGATGGAGTTCCCATCCTTGCTGTACCAGTCACGAACCTCTTCATTGGTGTAGAGGTGGGCGTGGCGCACTGCGTGGGTATGTCGGGTTGTCGGTGACAGTGCCGAGATATGAACCAGAAGGGTTTTAAGGCCGTAAAGGTCATTAGCCTCCTGGTCTTCATCCCACTTAGCCCGGCGCAGCGCGGTAGTCACTTCAGTGCGCGCTATTCTGTTCGCCCTGCGTTTCTCAATACCGGTCTGGTCTGTCAGGTTGCGGGCAATATCCAGCGGGTTAAGCCCTCGCCCTACTCCATCAGTAAGCACGCGCGCCATATCGCGCTTAACATCAGCAGTAATCCCCTTCATTTCCTCAAACACACGGGCATGCACCAACGCCATGCGTTGCTGATACGGGTCGCTTGCGAGGATGGACGCTAACGACTCACGACCAGCGGCGTACACCGGCGACTGCTGGCTGAGGTTGTAGAACGACTGCCCGGTCCCTTTCTCCGAAGCCAGATCGATGTACTCATAAAACCACAGGTCGTAATCGCCACCTTCAAGCAGCACCTGATCAACCAGGTAACTGGCATCGTTCAGGATGATGGATAGCAACGTTGGGTTTAGCTGGTATTCGTATCTGGCGTTTACTGCGAGGGAGGAAGGTATTTTGTTGAGTGCTGATTTATACGCTTTGCCAATCTTATTCATTCGCCTGGCGAAGTCTTTCATTGCCCGGCGTTCCAGCGCATCGGCTCCGGTCGGATCCTGATAGTTACGCGGTAGAATTGGTGGCTTCGTCTTGTTCGTCGCCATCCTCTTCTCCTAACGGGAATTCATCACCGTTTTCATAACCAGCTGCTGTGCGTATTTCTTCTCGGCTGAATGCTGGGTTTTCTCCGCTGCCTTGAGCCGTCTGATTAATCTCAGCCATGGTTTTGGCATTGGCTAGTTTCTCAGTTCCAGTCTGCTCGTTGAGGTCGTCCCAGATAACCGTCTTCTCGCTGACAGCATCAATAATTTTTAGATCGATAAGTTTGTCACTGAAATCTTCAATTTCGAATGACAGGTCGCCGCGGCGTGACTGACAGCGCGCGTTGAAATATTTCTGATCCTCGGTACTTGCCCTTTCACCCGTCTGCATCCCAACCAGAACTTTCACAGGGATATCAACAGATGCAGCGAAGGTTTGCAGGTTGACATTATAGGTCGCTGACGGATCCGCTACAGCTGTGACCAGTGGTGTGACTGTAGCCCCTTGTGTTGTCATCAGAACATCGTTACCACGGTTCATTTCCCCGGCAACTTCGTTAAACTTATCCTGCAACTCGTCCATGCTCACGCCATAAAGTGACGCGAGATTGTTGAAATCGATTTCCTTCTCAAAGTTGACATTAAGCTGCCGCGCGGCGTTCTTTAAGAATGACTCACCAGAACCACCCTCGACCTTCTCAAGGCTGACGCAGGCGTTATAGCCAGGCTCAAGGAAGCCAATAGCATCATTAGAATAGTCACCAAGGATAAAGACGCGATCTGGATGTACGAAGCGCTGATTTGTCCCGCCATTTGGCAGGCTCTCAACGTATTTCCACTGCTTTGGCTGGCCGTAATCTGCCGATTTCTGGTCAGTAACCCACTCGCTGACTGTTAGTGAACCAGCCCATGCGATCGTAACCTTTTTTAGTGACTTCCCACGAAATACCGGCTGATCCCATGTTCTGGAATCATTGATGTGCAGCAGGATACCCGCATAACGTCCAACCTGGCGGCGGCGGTCTGCTTCAGCAAAAGCCCGCCATAGACGCTTTGTGAAAACCTTTTTGGTGTTCTTCTCCCAGGCAGTTTCATCCTTACTCTCGTCGGCATCATCACCCTCGATAATTTCCGGGTTAGTCTGCCAGCACTTGCCCACCAACTTCTCTACGGCGCCGTGTGCGATACCACCGCGCCGATACAGGGCATAAAGGTTTTCGTAGGTTACCTGCTCAGGGAAGCCATACTCGCACCATGCGGAATGGCGCTTGTTGTCCAGCCCCATCGTCGGCGCCATCAGCCCCATACGGGCACGCGCCATCCGCGCATCGTTCAACGCATGGTTGACGGCGAGAGTTAATTGGTCGGTCATGGTTTATCCGTTGGTGGAGTTAAGGCATGAAAAAGGCCACCGAAGTGGCCTGAACTTATTGGTAGCTTTTCAACTTTATCGTATCGCCCTTAAATTGCTTCTGAAGCGCCTCTAGCAGAGCTGATTCTGTCTTCCCATTAGCAAGAACATCGTTTAGCTTTACCTGATTGCCAACCGTTGAACCCTTCGCGATACGCTGGAAAATGACGTTTTTGAAATGATGCTGCATAACTATCTCCTTGTAAGTACATCATTAATAAATAACGTCAATTCTTGGTGAATCTTTAATTTTTAACGCAGCCTTTTGGGGATCATCATTCCGGCCATCTGGCCTTTGCGCTTAATGTGTCCGTCGAGGCTGTATCGGATGCCGTCCCAGCAGTGCTCATAGCCATCGGCGAGTTTCGGCAATACCTCACCAGTGATCCGGTCCGTTTTGTACGACCACATGCGGGCCTCTCGCGCCACGTTCTTGCAGCGAGGATGGATAATGATTTCGTCGAATCCGCGAAGATGGGCGATCCCGTCCTCAACGCTCCCCTGCCATTTCTCAGCAGCTGAGATGTTGAATCCCTGCCGCTTGAGATAGCTAATCGTCTCGGGTCGAGCGGAGTCAGCCTTGATTGGCCAGTCACGCGATCCGGGGATAGTGTCGTACAGCTCTGGCATGTGGTCGAGCTCTGTCTGCTGCCCGTATGCCTCGTACTCGATATACAGCCGGTTATGCAGGATGAACGAGCGCACCAGAGTGTTCGGGTCTTTAGCGAAACCGAAGTCAGCACCGAAGAACAGGCGCTCAGCTTCTTTCCAGAGTTGGTCCGAGAACTCAGCAATCCGGTATTTTCCGGCCAGCACCTGCTTATCAGAGTTTTCGAGGTAAGCGCCTTCCCACACCCATGCGTATGTCGCCGGGTCGAGGCGGCGCTGATCGTTCTGTCGCTCACCTTCCAGCACGTCAGGGAACCACGGGTTATCCGTGTAGTTCATCTCAACAGTGATGCAGTCGTCGCCAGCTTCTTTGCGGAAACGCTTATCCGTTGCGCTTCCGTCTCGTTCCGGGTTCCACGTCACCCAGATCTCTGAACCTTCCTCGCGAACTGTCGGGCTCAGCTTCTGCCAGGCTATTTCGCTGACTGACTCGGCCTCGTCGACCCAGCACAGCAGAATGCGTGCTTTGGACTTGATGCTGTCGAGGTTGTGCCGCAGGCCGCAGAACACGTAGTTAACGCTCTTGTCGATGGTGCGGATGTATTTCTCGCCGATATCAAAGTTGGAAGCCAGCCACGGTACAGACAGGATCGCCTGTTTCACCTCCTGCATACTCGACTCTTCCAGCGAGTTCATGAATTCACGCGCACAGAGCACTACGCCGCTTTCACCGTTCATCATCGACTGATACGCCTTTACGGCTGTCATCAGCGCAAAAGTGCGCGTCTTGGCACTACCACGCCCACCATGCGAGCACCGGTAACGCTTATTCTCGGCGGTGAACAGTGGCGCAAGCTTCGCTGGGATCGGCAGTTGAACGGCGTTACTCATGCTTTGGCTCAACAGGCAGTAGCTGGATGATTGTTGGCTGCGGCGTCATGCTGCCATCAGGGCTTGTATGCTCGACTTTCTGGCGATTAGTGTAGGCATCGCCCATTTCTTTGGCGGCCTGCTCGATAAGCTGCGAGGTCATGCCGTAGTTCTTCATCTTTTCAGCATTGGTCGCCATTCGGTCGAGGACACGCAACCGGTACGCTTTATTTGCGATCGGGATGTCAGCGATCTCATTCTGGAATCGTTTACGGGTAGCGTTGAACAGGTCAATCCACTTCTGGCTCAACTTGGCCGCCATTGCATTGCCGGGCGTATATTGCGACACCTGCTGCCGTGAGACATCGATGCCATATTCAGCCTTTACAAGCTCAATGACTTTTACCGGGGTCTCGTAGCAGGCGAGCGATTGAACGATGAAGGCTTTAACCTCTGTCGATAATGCTGCCATCGGTTACCTCCATGACAATCTGAATAAAGCGTTACGCCAGCTTTAGCATGCACGTCCCGCATGACCTAGCTATATCTATGTGAGCCACTTCTGCTGGCGAATTAGCCGCATCAACGAGCTCCTGTACTTCTTTGCTGGCACCGTATCGACGTACGACACCAGTGAATTCTTCGACGTCGTGGCCTCGCAGTGTGAGCACTGGCTGCCCGGTCTCTTTGTTGAACCTTGGCGCACCGAAATCATCGGTGGCATGGGCGATGTGGTAAAGCTCATGCTCTACCAGCGCACAGAATTCTAGGTCACTGCATTGTGAGCAGTAATCGGCTGCCAGCGTGATGATGAATTTCGGGATGCGACCGAACCATTCATGCATCTGCTGTTCCATTCTGGCTTTCTGCCATCCACCAGCGCGAAGCATTACCTGCTCAGCCTGGCCGAGCACATAGCGCCCTTTCTTCGCGAACGAGTCTGACGCCCACATGAAGCAAAGGTCAGCATCAATAAGGTGCACATGGTCAGGGTTATGGATACTGCCGGTATCGCTGAGTATTTGGCGGTTTATCCACTCATGCACTTCGTTAGCGGGGATCAAACTGGTGTATGGCAGCCAGTTATCGGAGTCGATGAAGTTAACTGGCGGATATGGCCGGCGCTCGTCATCGTTCGACATGGGTTACTCCGTGGTTTGTTCTTCCGGCTGTTCGGTCTGCTCTACCGGCACTGGCGTGAACTGCACGCGCTTAACGTCGGCAGGCGTGAAATACAGCCACTCGCCCGTCTCGGTCGCCAGCGGCACAAAGCCGTTCACCAGCTCAGGCTGACGTCGTGACATCTTGCCTGTGAAGGTTTCGCCTGTTTGCGTGGTTAGGGTGATTTGGTAGATGTCTGACATGATTACCTCTTTGCCTTGTCGCAGCTGCTGCCCTGCTTCTCAGAAGTGCTTAGCCACTTACGGCTTACCCGTCAGCAAGATGATGATCACCATCCTTGCGGGGTTACACAGATCATTATCGAAGCCCCTCAGTGAAGAGCTTCTGTAATGGAGAGCTGTTGTGAAAGTGGCTCTCTTGCCGACGAGCTCAATTTTGAGCCGGTTACCCAGCTTTCGCTTCCATCAGCGTGACCATATCAGGATCCATCTGGCTGACGATCCGCTCACGCGCGCAGTTGAGCAGTTTCTTGCGGCCACCGACGCCCCACTTGTTCATTGCCCGGGCGCAGGCACTGACCTCTTTGGTCTCATTGGCGATCAGTAAGTCGAGGCGGTTGAGTCTGTTCATATTGCTAAGCCCGTTGAGCACGGCCTCGCGGAAGGTTTCATAAACGCGGATTTCAAACTCCGGCTTAATCCAGGCTGCATAGCGAATCGCTAACAACTCGGCAGCCCATACACCTTGGTTAACTCCACCGTTAACTACACTAAGTGATTGATTTATTTCCAGACGACATTTTTGTCCTCTGGAATCTAGTGCAGAAACAAAGCGTTTTACAGCCGCGCTTCGAATAAATTTGTTCGGCCTTTGTGATTCTGTCGCCTCTCCATTGGAAACGGCGGCCGCATGCAGATCGTTAAGGTTGTATCTCCCTGCGGAATCAACCCGGACAGAAACGCCGTAAACATTAACGGTTTGATTTGTCATGTCGGTAATTACCTTTTAGCGATGAACCTTGTCTCACAGGAAAACCGGCCCTCAGAGGCTCCGACAGCCAGCCGGGATCCTCAAGGGTCATCCTGAAAGGTTCTGAGTGGTGAAATGCGCGTGAGATGCGCGGTGAAATTCGGGTATAAAAAAGCCCCGCTATTGCGAGGCTCGGTGATCTTCTATCGCCCTGATGCTGGCCTTATCGGTGTTGCACTGCCCAAGAGCCGATAACAGGCTGACATTCAGATCCAGACTGGCCCCATAAGTAAGTGGGTCGGGAATGGCTGGCTGCGCAGTGTCAGAGGTCAGGTTTGTTGGTAGCGGTACTACTGGAACCGGCACGTAAATTGTCCGCGTATTCCCGCAACCGGTTAGCAGCTGCATCAGGCACAGGCCGATGAGCACAATCATCATCCGCAACAGCCACTTTGATGTCTGCCTGAGCTCTCTGTGACTCCAGTGCGATCTGCTGTTTGGCATACTGGTTGGTCTCCAGAACGATGTTGGTGATTTTGATGGTGCGCAGAACGTTATCGGTGATGGTTACCGCACTGGTTGCTGAAAGCTCGGCATCATCAGCCCGCTTCTTCTCACTCTGGTAACTTCCGTAAGATAGCCATGAGGCCAGCGCTAGCAGGAGAATCACACCCGGCACAATCAGCGACTTCAGGCTGATGTTCATGCTGGAATCTCAACGTGAGGAGCGTCGATGAATTTAGTTTCAATCGGCAGTGACGGATCGTTCTTCCAGTTGATGCCAAAGCGTAGTTTCAGACCTTGTTCATCAGCAGCCTGTTTAACTGCCTTGAGTAGAGGCTTGAACTCTTCAACCTTCCAGGTGGTGTTTACCGGGATGAGGTCGACAGCGTGACCGGTCAGATGGCGGCTGTTCATAGTCTGCGATTTCCCGGTTGCTACCAGTTCTTTTTGTCGGGCTTGCGTTCTCAGACCTTCGATAACGATGAAGTCGACTGTGGTCAATTCAAGAGCTCGGCGGATCACTCTTACCAGATCAGGATTGACACCTTTCAGGTTTGTCTCGCTGCGCTGGGAGAATTTAAAGTTATTGGTTTGCATTCTTCATACCCGTCAGGCGTTCCCAGAAATAAGTAAGAGCAACGGATCCCATCGCCCCGCTAATGCCGGATGTGACCAGAATCATGTGAAAACTCAGGCCGCTCTCCACGCTTATCAATCCACCAATCAGGCCGGTAAAGCCGGAGACAGCGATCTGCGCGAGAGCGTTAATCCAGCTCCATGTTGCTTTATTCTGCTTAACGTCAATCAGGTAGCGAACCAAACCGCCCCAGCATGCAATGCCGAGCAGAACTAGCCAGGACAGGCCTACAATTTTGTGGTCGTCATTCATACGTTTTGCCATATCACCTCCGAAGGAACGGGGTGCTGTGTTTGTAGTGTGGGAGGCCGTCAGACACTGATAGCTACGTGGCATCTTTGATTGATTGTCTGCGGCCTGAATAAAAAAGCCCACTGCGTGTGGGCAATATGAGGGTCTAGCAATGTCAGCTCTTTGGCTGGATACCCTGGCTGGGATTTGGCTCACCTGACTGGATTCGAACCAGTGACCGACATCTTAGAAGGATGCTGCTCTGTCCACTGAGCTACAGGCAAATAAAAAGCCCAAGGCGTTAACCTCGGGCTATGAATTCTTCGATACCGCCAGTGCATACAAAATTGGCACAATATCAGATTTACATGAAATATATGCTTTTCAATCCAGTTTTGCAAGACTTACATCTAAATTTGTCGCCTTTTGTTGTGAACGTGATCGCGTTACTTGCAATAAAGCGCTGCTATCAAGACGCATGAATGTACGTTTCATCTCCAGCCATCGATCGGTAAATGTCTCAGACCAGTTCTTTGGTGTGACGCCAACAAGCTCTGCCAGTTGCTGGTATTCGTAAGTTTCTCGCCCTGCCAGTTCTGCTTTAACGTCCTGCGCCGCTAACCAGATAAGGGCCTTCAGCCTATCCAGCGTCTTCCCTGCTACCTTCTTTGTGCCAAGGGAGGATTTGAACTCTGTCCATGCCCATTGAGTGATCGAAACCTGATTCTCCCATCGCACATTCTCGCTATAGTTCCAGAGAAGCCATGATTTCTGATGTTCATCGAGTGACAGCACTGCGCGACGCCATGATGCTGTTGAATACTCAACCGGTTGCACCAGTGCGATAGATGAACCTTTGGCGCGTGATTGCTGCCCTGGTATTGGTGGGCTGGTTGGATTCATCAGGCGACCGTTAGCTGGATTAACTACCTTCAGACGAGATCGGCTGCGCGGTGTCGCTTCAAACATCGCATTCTCAGCAAACGCTACTAACTGGCCTTTCGTTGCGCCGCTCAGGTCAGCAGTCGCTACAATGAGCTGCTCGCGTACAAACTGCAGGTATTGAGTGTTCATTCTGGCTGCCCCTTGTTCATGTTTGCGCGGTTGATGATTTCACGGCGTAATTCGTTGTTCCGATCGATGCGTTTCTGAAGCTCTGCTGTTTCACTATCAATCCGGGCTATTTCACTTCTGGCGTAAGGAGTCAGCCTGGTAGCGCGTTCAACTGACGAGCGCTGATAGTTGTCGATATCGGTGCGGGTCATGCTGCCTCCTGTTTTCTTGGTCCGGCATACTCCCCATATAAAGGCGTTCTACCCCGAGCTTTCGTGTGCCGATGAGTTACCTTTGGTGAAAACAGTGCATCTTCGACACTCATCCCTTTCTTCAGGCGAAGCTTGATTGTGTTCCCTGCCACGGAAACTCGGGGGTCTCGCGCCCATTCGGTAGCTGTTTTTGTTTCTCCGGAGAACGTAATTCCAGCTCTTCCTTTTTTCGTGTGCTCTGGAATGTGAACTCGAGAGCGCATGACATTGCACGCTCTGCAGAGAACTCTAAGATTTGACTCAGCGTTGTTATCAACAACCTCATCAATATGGTCGATGTGGGCTGTCTTCCAAGTTACTGCCTTCCCGCACTTCTCGCATGGCGGAAGAACATCGCCATATCGGTCATAAATAACCTTGCGGTGTTCATATACCGAGCCGTTAGCCATTGCCAATGGGTGATTTGGCAACTTCAGCATTTGGTATCCTTTAGCGTTACTAGTCCTCTCCTTACCCTTTCCGACCTTTGTAAGCTCATATGTCCCGTAGCGCATCATTCTGAAGTAGTGCATTTGACAAATGCCCTTTCCCGGGTAGTGCTTGCATTCACGATCACAACCTTCAACTTTGCATTTCATGCGGCATTCTCCTGGTGTTTTTGACGGCGCTTAATCATCGAGTTTGCTCTGCGGGTAAAAATTGACTTAATTCTCTTCAGGTAGGCGATATCGAACCGCCGCGGCTCGTTGTCGGATTCAAGTCGCTCGACACGCTCAAGCCCAATACGTTCAATAAGGCGAATGCGATACTCGACGGCATTGCCGCTTAATTGGCGATTGCACCTGGTACAAGCGGAGTGAACGTTGAATACGTTGAATTTGAGATGTGATGCAGCACCGCGGGAACGGTAATGGCTGGCATCGATGGCGCTACCCGTCAGGTAGTTGCTTTTGCCAATAAGAGGATTGCCACAACTTACGCATTCCTTTCCTTCGTCGCGGATCCGGATATACCGATTGAAAGCAGATTGAGCTTCTTTATCCCATTGTGATTTAGTCTTGAATGCTGCTTTTCTTACCTTCAGCTCACGGCGTTCCTGCTGAGCTTCTTGCTTGCGCTTGCGCTCGGCTGCCAGTTTCTTCTTTGCCAACAGCAACTGGCTGTACTCGAAGCCATGCTCAGGGCAGCACCACCAGACGTTGTCGTAGGTAGCGGTGAATTTGGTCTTGCAGATTTTGCAACTGCGGCTGGTAGGTTTACGCATTGCGATCACCCCACTGCTTAGCCCATTCAATTTCAATGCGGGACTTGTCGCTGAATTTGACGTTCTGCTGAGTGCCGAACCAGTAGATAGCCTCGATGACTTCTACCATCTGGCGCACAGTCATCTTGCTGGTACGTTGACCGAACATAACAATGCCGCCATCCAGACCGGGAGCCATTCGTTGCTCCTGCTTCTTAGACTTGGCGACCATTGCGGTTATCAAATCTTTCCAGTCGTCTGAGTCGTATTTGTTGCCGAACCAGATAACCTGGTCAGAGAGGTCTTTCAAAAGAGGCCATAATTTCCGATTCTGCTGAGCAGTGCGGGTCATCTCTTTTATGTCGAGAATCAGCGGGCGCTTAGCGTCAACCGGCAACTCCCGGATGTAGTTGATGGCGTTCTGCTTAACAGATTCATTTACGAGGTGGAATTGTTGCTTCATACGCCACCTCCGAGAGGTTGCGCAGAATGCAGAAAACCCTCAGCATTGGATAACGCTGACGGCATAAGGTAGGTCGTACTCTTTGTGTTTCGCATCTAATTTCCCAATCAGATGCAGAGGTCACAGCCGGGTGCTCAATCCGACTGCGACATAATTATAACATTAAATTTGAGGGTGGGTAATGTTGCTTGACGTTGCGCGTGACTTAAATCGGTGATGAGTCAGCGGCTTCCTGAAGAGCTGAGTTGATGAAGAAAGTAACCACTCCGATCACATCAACATCATCCAGAGACTCTCCTTCCAGCGCCTCGCCTTCTGACGTTATCAGCGCCTCACCCATCAGCTTTGCAAACTGAATACGACCACAGTGATTGATGAGGATTGGCGATCCCTGCTTAACCCTGAGAGCGCGATTAATCACTGCATAGCCGGATGATGTATCAATGACGATACAGTTAGCATCCATGTGGCATAAGCGATCAACCGTCAGGCATGATTCAACGTAGTCATTAGCGGGAGATGGGAAGCCCATATAAACACCTCACAATAAACACTGTATACACATACAGTATAATCGTAATTTGTTGGTGTCAATGTGGATTACTTTTTCTCGTTCTGTGCAGCCATATCCAGATAGCGCGGATCTGATGATTTTGGCAGTGTAATGCTTTGCTCGCGGTAGTAGCGAACGCGCTCCATGAAGTATTCACGCAGATGCTCTGGCTGTTCTCGGGCTACCTGCTCAGCGATAACCGGCATGTTAAGGCGCTCTTTGTACGCTACGCCACTGGCAGCCAGGTCAACGTTAACCTTGTCCTGCTCTTCTTTCGATTTTGCTGCGATGTTATGACCAGACATGATGAATCCCCCTCGATGCTTTGAGAGGGATTATACAAAGAAAAACCGCCGAAGCGGTTTTATAGTTTTCAGAAGCTCATCTCAATATCTGGCTAGTTGATATCAAATGCCAGTGGGTTTGGGCGAGCAACGTTTATTTGTCCAATGGCCCATTGATGATTGTAGGCGGTTCCTATGGGTAGAAGATACCCGTAAGTACCATCTTTAAGCGTCACATGCATACACAAATGGTCTCTACCATCTATATCGTAAATTGAGCCTTGAGGAATAAATTCCTCAGTTTTAATCAGTGTTATGCCGTTATTGCGTGGAAATATGTAGTGATGCATTTTATGGCTCCTTTGTTGATTGGAGCCCAATTATATCAAGTTTAAATCTACGTCATTGAGGTCGCCCTTTTACTCATCCCGCTGCGAAAAGCTCGACACCTTTATCCCATATAGCTTTGATGGTTGTCCATGTGACGGGAACGGTGATTTCAATTCTTCCGCTGCCGTCGCAGGTTTCGCAATCATCATCACCAAAACACTCTGGGCAGTTTATAAATTTCGTTTCTGAAAACTCACCGGACAGCACACTCTTTGCGCCGTTCTCGGCGGTTAGCCTCTTAGGCACCAAAGCCAAACCATCTGGAGTTACTGGAGAGTTGCCTGCCTGAAGCATGGCGGCGCGGCAGGAGTTCCAGGTGCGCATGACAATCACCGAAACATCGTCAAAAATACGCATATCTTGTACAAACTTGCACGCGTCCCTGATTGTCATTTCATCAGGAACTACCGTCGATAGCGACGTTGTGGCATTGGCAAAGGCAGCAAGCAACCCGGTCTTAATTTCCTCTACCTCATCGACGCCAATGGATGAATCAGAGATAGCGTGATGAAATGCGTAGGCCATGTAGTCGTTGACAGTCACAGGCTCAGCATCAAACTCCGCAATAGCCACATCAATCACCTTCACAGCATCAGCCATTGCGTAGCCGAGATTACCGCCGTCGCTTTGTGCTGCTGCTTTGCTGAGTATTTCGCTTATCTGGTGCAGGCGCTCGAGTGATACAGGACCGTTCGCCGGGTGGTTGTTAGTTGTCATGGGGTAACCTTCCTGAAACTGCGTCTGATATCATGGTCCGCATAGCAGCGAGACGGCTGGTTATTCTCGTCTTTGTAGACCAGAACAAAACTTTTACCATCTTTAGAAATGTATTCGATGATGAATCTGTTACTGGTGTGGATGCTCTCGATAACGTCACCTGTTTTCATCTCACTCCCCCTTCACACCAATGCCAGCAGCGCGGTCTAATATCTTCACGAACTCAGCAGCGCCAACGTCGCCATTCACTGCGTACTCACTGATAAAATTACGCGCAGATAAAATGATTCCATGCTGGTCTGATAATTTCTTCTCTGAAATGGAGCGCTCATCTTTCATACGCTTGATTTCTCGGCAAACATGTTCACTGATGAACCGAAAACCAAATGCAGATGGTCTCCCACTGGCTGTTAATAGCCCAAGCTGAGTACAGATAGTTGTTGCTGTGTACCCGCACCGCCAGCCAGCAGCCGCATCAATGACTGTTTCCGCAAGGATGTTTCTCAGGTCATCCCTACCGAAATTTGTTCCAGTGAAAGCGTGGCTGATCGCTTCATCTGTCAGCGACTGTTTGTTGAGTGCTGTCATTGGGCCTCTCCTTTGCACAGGTCGTGCATTTCCTGAAGAGTCTGCATATCGACAAGGTCACGGTCTGGCATCTGCGTGTCGTTGTACTTGCTGTAAACCAAGCTGGCTTCGCATACCAGCTCCATTGCTTTTGATGACAGCTCCCTGCACTTGCTCTCGGCGTTAGTGAGCTGTACTGCCATGTCTGTGAGTTTCAGTTCCAGATTGTGAATAGTCGCGTCTGCTGCACGGAACTCGCGTTTTGACTCGGATAGATTTGATTCGAATTCACTGAATTTACGCACCAGATACTGCGCATTACTCTCGTTAACTTTCATGTCTCCGGGCAGACATTTGCCACGGAGAAAACCTTCCATTTCGTATACGGTCATAATCCTACCCTCATAAAAAAGGCCCGCTAAGCAGGCCTGTTAATCGATGTTTTTGCGTATCGCATAAAAAAGGCCGACTATCACGGCCACGCTTGCAGATAGCTCTGCTATGTAATGTTCAGTCATGACGAACCAGCTTCTCTCAATGGATTGTTGGAGTTGTCTACAAAAGCTTTCCAATGGAATGTCCGACGCAGTTTTAGTTCTTTTCCATCTGACAATCGGATGCAGTAAGGCCAGTCGATAACTTTATAAATAGCCCTACTGCAATCCCTCATAACTAATTGGCCTGGATTAAACACGCCTTCACCTCCCGTAAACCATCATCAGACGCTTTCTCGCATCGCTCTGCATGAACTCAGCCACGACTCCATTCTTCGCCGGGTCGTATGGTGCGAACATCTTCGGGTCGTCGCTGTTACGCTGCTTTTTCATACCCTTCGCTTCCTGGCTACTCAGGTTTGCATCGACAGCGCGTCTTCTGATTTCTTCGTAGCCCCCACTTTTCAGCCAGTGCTGATAAGCATCTTCGCCGGGGAAAACACCGATGCCCGGTACGCTGCGCAACATACCCATGAATCGGAGTTGCTTGGCCTCTTCGTAATACCGGTTACGGCAGATACCAAGTTCCTTGTAAATCAGATCAACCTTGGCAGGCTGGTTAGCTGATACGTAATCGAGAATGCGTTGCTTTAAGCTGTCCATCGTCTTCACCTGATAAGGCCGGCGGCCTTCCCTTTGAGATATTCATCCCATAGCCACTGCGCTGGAGTAAGCGCACCCAAAGTTGCAGCATTAGGCATGCAGCCAAATGTTTTTCCTTCAGGGTGGTAACCGATATTTCGGCTCTCATGGGTTACTGGAATGACATCAGAGTTGCACTCAATAGCCATAACGGGTGGTGGGATTTGTTCGCCTCCAGCTACTTTTATCGCCCATTCCTCGAGCTTTTTAGCTGCGAACTTTTCAGTTTCAACTTCGCTAAGTTGCCTTTGATACATGGCCCGTCGCGTATCTGTGATAATCCAGTACATGACAGGATGTGACCATGGGAACCTCTCCGCGCCGCCAGTGTGAACGCCTTTTTCTCTGCTGTAGCGATGAAACTCATTCATCACATCAGACAGGTTAATTCCAAGAACTGTACTGCTGTCCTTGCACCACTTGATGAATTGCCCAGGTGAAGGCCAGAAAGGTGACTCGCTGGATCTGGCGTGCCTCACCCCTGCGGAAAGCTGTTCTCTGCTGCGTATTCCGTTTTCAGAGAATGCGGCGATCCACTGTCGCTTTGCCGTCTTCTCGTCAGAATCTGTCTTCAGGTTGGTCTGCGATGCCGCTGGGAAGATTTGCTTCAGCTGGCGAAACAGTGAGTCGACAAGGTTCTCGGCTTCGATGTTGATTACGTTTTTCGGATCGTGGCTTCCGGACATCCGGGCCATTGCTTCACCATCACGGTTCTGAATAGCTGTCATCAGTTGCATTGTCACAGGAAGTCCTCCCAGCCTTCACGGCTATTCCAGTGCGGGGTTTCTGGCTCACTGCGGCTGCGCTTTGATGCCAGGGGGTTAACGCGGGCGTTTCGGATCCAGACGCGGAATGCTGAATTCCAGTCAATCAGGGTGGTTCCTCGCGCTGTGTGGTAGTCACGGAAGTTGAGCAGCTCGGTTTCGATGCTGACCCCTTTCTCGGCAGCCATAGCGATATGCTCGGCTGATGGTCTGAAAGCGGAAGGGAATGTAATCCCCTGACCGGTCGGTATACCCATGCGGGACTTTGCTGCATCGCTCACAAAACCGTCACGCCCAGAGAGAGTTGGTTCTATGTTGGGTTCAATGACTGATTCTGTATCCCAATTTTGGGATCGTTCCGTGTCCAAATTTGGGCTTGTTTCGTGTCCAAAATTGGGATCGTTACCGTTTTCGGTACTGTTCCGTTTTTGGGCTTCTTTAACCTCGATATTGAGACGCAAAACGCGAACCTGTTTTGTCTTACCTTTGCGCTCTCCGGTGTCGGTAATCAGTCCATCGTCAATCATCTGGCTGACCCACTTCCCGATGGTCTTTCTGTCCATGCCGGTGTCTTTAACGAGGCGTTGTATGCTTGGGTAGCAACAGTGCGATTCGTCAGCACGGTCTGCCAGAGAGAGCATCAGAAGTTTTTGTGATGCTTTTAGTTCAAGGCCCCATGCCCAGTCCGTTGCTGCTCTGCTCATGCCGCCTTGTCTCCGATTTGATGTGCCGCCCACAGCCCGGCGATCCACTGGATGCCCTTGGGCGTGAATTTGTTTTGGGTGAAGGCGTGACCGTTATTCTGGTTCTCGCCTGTTTTCACAGTGAAACGCCCGGCATCAATATGTTGCGCATACGGCGTTAACTTGCCTGCAAGCAGGTACATGATTTCGCTTTCGATCAGGAACTGACGGAAGGCGTTTTCTTTGATGTGAAGTAATTTGCATGCCTCGCGGAAGCCGAGAGATCCAGACGCATTGACGTAGCTATCCACGAATTGAGCTTTCGGGGCGGCAATGGCTAATTGATTCTCTAACTGGATTTTCTCTTCAGCTAAATCAGCTGCAAGTCTCAACGCCTCAGGCAGCGTTTGAGGCAATAATGGAGACTCCTTTTCCTTTAGTTTTGCGAGCACAGTTCGGCGAACCGCCTTCGACTCCCTCATGCCGATCAATACTGCCTGGTCGTTGGATACAACAATGTTTTCTGATTTTGTGCCGTTTGAATTTTGAACTACGAAAGTTTCGTAGTGCTCCCCATCAAGCTCATCCTTGACCCGAGGGATAAAATCATTGTTACGAACTGGCTTTTCTCCATGCTCTAATCGGGCCTGATTGATAATGGAAAGAAGCTCATCAGTGCCAATTTTGTCGTTGTTGCCTGAGATCATAATTCCTGGCATAATTCACCTCTTAGTTATTAGAAGTTCATATTCATCTGGTCAGAACGCTCGGTTGCCGCCGGGCGTTTTTTCTTTGTGAGCACCGCAGCTACTTCTCTTGCCAATCGCGCCATATCGTCATCAACGACACCCCATTCCAGAACTGCCAACAGCACTGCCATCTTCGGCAGCCATGTTTCTTTCCAGCGGGTTATCTGCGCTTTATCGACGCCGATCTCTTTAGCTACGTTGTTGCCACCTTTCATAGCGATACGGTTAAGCAACCAGGACTCAATGCGACGGGCATTGACCTTGTTGCGGTTAATTGAGTTTTCCATTTGTTAAATTCCTAGAGTGTTAAATAGTTAAATAGGCCCATGCGCAGACACGCAGAGCCATGTTTGATTTGTTTTATTGGAACTAGCTTTTCAGCTACGTAGGCCGGACGGCCGTTGTGAAATGCAGGTGTTACTTAAGGTTCGCTTTTCTTGTTACTTGGGAATGGGCGGACCTCTTCAGCCTCAACATTCCCATCAGGAAGAACGGTAACGAAAATCGTTCTTCCTGCACGAATTGCTTTGCTTATAGCGCACTGGATGACTCCGAAGTCGCTGGCAGCTTTCGCCTGCCCGTGAATTTTGGCGTAATCCGCAAGTGTCATACGGTTCATGGATGTACTCCAGTTGGTTTCCATGAAGCAAGAATACTACAGGTATTTATAAACATCAATATGGCAGGTATTTTTAAAATGAATAGCGACAGTATTACAATGCCTGTTATGGAAACAAAAAAATCCCTGACGACAGAACAGCTTGATGACGCCAGGCGGCTGAAGGCTTTGTATGAGTCGAAAAAGAAAGAATTGGGCATCACTCAATACACGATTGCTGATGAACTTGGCATTACTCAGGGTGCTGTTGGCCACTATCTCAATGGCAGGAACGCCCTTAATGTTGATATAGCCTCTGGTTTTGCCAGGTTGCTTCAGGTTTCAATTTCTGATTTCAGTAAGTCGATGGCGGCTAAGGTGGCTGAACAGGCTGAGAGCCTTAGTGCTGAAACCAATGTAAGATTCATTAGTGAGTACAAGCCAGGCAGGAGATACCCGGTGCTAAGCAGTGTTCAGGCAGGATCATGGAAAGAGGCATGTGAGCCGTATACATTGAAGGATATTGACTTATGGCTTGAATCAGACGCTCACATTCAGGGTGAAGCTTTTTGGCTTAAGGTCGAAGGTGACTCCATGACGGCACCGACGGGGATAAGCATTCCAGATGGTACATTTGTCCTTTTTGATACTGGCAGGGAGCCAATTAATGGAAGCCTAGTGATCGCAAAATTGTCGGATTCAAATGAGGCGACGTTTAAGAAGTTAATCATTGATGGTGGGCAGAAATACCTAAAAGGGCTTAACCCAGCATGGCCACTGATCCCGGTTAACGGTAATTGTAAAACTATTGGCGTGGCCATTGAGACAAAATTGAAGCTTATTTGATAATTTCAAGGGATTTATATGATTGGCTACGCTATAGGCAGTTTTTTCGGGATGCTGTGTATTTCCACCGTGTACGGGGTTATCTACAAAGTTTCAACGGCGGCCCTTTCTGAAAAAATAAATCAAGCGTGGAAACATAGACCAGCTCGATTCATCATCCTTGTTATCAGCGCGATCCAGTTGATTATTGGGCTAGGGCTAAACCTGACCAGTTATTACATGCTTTATCTTGGAGCGACATTCGTACCATATGAAGGTGCATACGGTGTTTTGTATACCGGGGATGATAAAATCGTGATGGCTTGGATTTTCTTTGGCGTGGCAATGGGAATTTCATTCATCGCAGATATTTTAAAAGTAATCTTTGTTTTAACCTTTGCAGACTAATAGCACCGCGCCCGGCATACACGCCGGGCCTTAGCCAATTCAATTCACACCCACACTAACTCCCACCAATTAAGCTAATTCCATCCCCCACGAAAAACCACCAATAAAAATAAATACCGAAGATATTCATGCGCTTACAGTCATTACACCACAAATAAATACTTTGGGTATTTACAGATTGAAATACCTGCCGTATTCTTAAGCCCATCAGCAGGACGCATCACTCACCAGGACGGTGAACCTACAACGATTCAGTGATGAATCTACGAGGCTGAAAAGCCTAACAACCAAAGTGAGATTTGGGATGTGGCAAGCGAGAAAGGGTAAACGTGAAGAAGCCCTGACTTGTGCGGCTGGTTACCGCCCACATCACCAAAGTTCATCAGGAGGTCACCATGACACGCAGAACAGCATTCAATGGGTCAGCAGCAGGTCGTCGCCGTGAGCGTCGCGCAGCAGTACAGAGCGCAGTTGCCGTAAGCACCGAGACCATGCATCGCCCTACCCTTAGCCGCGCTCAGGTTCAGGCTAAAGGCCAGCACCACACGCCAGCAAGCATTGAAGATGCGACCCCGATTAAGTTTGTTGCGCAGGATGCAGTGTGGCAGCGCCAGGAATACAAGCGCCAGCTTGAGCGTGCAGCGATCGTCTACAGCAATGAGTTCGGCAATAAGCCGCTGGATAGCGGGATGTGCCTGCCAGATGTGGCGATTTATGCAGCTGGTCATCGCAGCAGCAAATCGGTTACGGCGCGTTAATTAACTTATGAGGTGAGGCAATGGATATTAAAAAATTACTCCAAGAAATTGAAAACTTGGAATCAAACATAAGAGACATAGACAACTTATTGGGAGCGCATGGGCTGCATGGATTTAACTTGATTGTTGTTGCAGCTAACAATACCCAATTTAGAGGCGCCGCCGATCAGGAGTTTCTAATTGAAGCACTCAAATCGAAAAGAAACGAGATGCACGAGAGGCTTGTGAAGTTGATTGATGCGGTTGGAGTTGTTGAAAAGGTAATTGATGGACTGGTCGCTTAGGCGGCCTTTTTATTAGCTCACGATACAAACAGAGGGTAAGGCGATGATAACTGCAACGACAAAAAAAGTTTGGTATTCACCTTCCAGAGGAAGGCATTTCCTCAGTAGGCGTTCAGCTATCAGAGCGGAAGCTCACGCGAAGATATTTGACAGATATCCATATGAACGTCCCGACTACGAAAATGGTTTTCTAACTTATCCTGGCTACTCAATCCAGCATGATGAGCCAGAGCGATATCAAAAGTTACTGCGGAGGATGATGAGAATCATCGATAAACACACCGAGAGATAAGCCGCCTAACAAGCGGCTTTTTTTCATACCTCAGCGGCTTCTCAGAGGACGCTTAGTTATGAATGGCGGCTATCCACTGCCTGTTAGCGCAGAGGTCTTTTAACGTTCAGCGGCGCGGCTTAAGCGCGGAGATGATTATGAGCAATAAAATCAGAGGCGGATTGGCCTTCCCGGTTCCGGGATATAAGTACATCGACAAGCAGCATTACACACGATTTGTCAAGGCGACTACTGGGATGCAGTTGCGTGACTACTTCGCAGCTAAAGCTATGCAGGGAATTCTGGCTAATCCTGGTCAGCTCGATAACGTCACTGATTCTGCAACTGAATTGGTTGCGGAAGACGCCTATCGTGTTGCAGACGCCATGCTCAAAGCTCGGGAGGCATCATGACAGTCACCCACAACGGCAAGCAGTACACCGCCAAAAAGCTCAACGATAACGAGTGGCAGCTGACGTCGGTATCGGCACCGCGGGAAAAACTGGTGCTGAACCGTTGGCAGATGCATATCGCTGGCCTCCTGGAACAGGTTGAGGTGAAGGTATGATTGGAATGCACTACGGCACCGCATCAGTTCCACGCAGCGAGGTTTTACCGGGCACAATGCTGCAACACCACGGCAAAACTTATCGCGCCTCTGCGAACGTTGAGAAAGGCCTGTACGCCTTCAATATCTTCGAAAAAACCATCATCAAAAGTGATTCCGTTGTTGTGCTGCTGAATGAGCGCGGCGAGCCAATGGTTCACTGATACCAACCACCCTGTTCAACCGATCGGCCTGGCTTTCTGCGGGCGGGATCTGCACATCCAAATTTCAGGAGAAACCATGAGCGAAGTAACGGACTTAACTGTCATCGAAATCAAGCCGGAACAGGCGCCAGTGCTGTACGTAGCGGGCGGCCTTGACGCTTATCTCGAGCAAATCCGCCAGGCAGTAAACGAAGTGCCGGACCTGTCCACGAAGAAAGGCCGTGACCGTGTCGCCTCTCTGGCAGCGCAGGTGTCCCGCAGCAAGACGGCAATCGAAAAGCCTGGCCGTGAGTACCTGAAGCGCCTGAAAGAAGCTGTGCGCCCCGCTGAGGCCGAAATTAAGCGATTCGTTGATACGTGTGACGAGCTGCGCGACGCGACCCGCCGCCCACTCACAGAATGGGAAGCCGAGCAGGAACGCATCAAGGCTGAAGAAGCAATGAATGCTCTGCATGCCGAAGCGCTGGAAATGAACGAGGAGTTTGACCGCCAGCGTGCCGCGCAGATCGAAGCAGACCACGAAATGGCTCTGCTGATGAATGACGCTTTCGACCGTGACCGCGAAGAGCTGCACCGTCAGGCGGAACAGGCTCAACGGGAACGTGACGAGCGGCTGAAGCAGGAAGCGGCAGAACAAGCCCGCCGCGATGCCGAAGCGAAACACAAAGCTGAGATTGAAGCAGCAGCGCGCCGTGAAGCTGAAGAGAAAGCCCGCGCTGAACTCGCCGAACGCCAGCGCATTGAAGCGGAACAGCGTGCGGCACGCGAGAAGCAGGAAGCAGAAGCGCGGGCGGAACGCGAAAAGGCCGCGGCGGTTGAAGCCGAGCGCCTGAAGGCAAAACAGGCCGAAGATGCTCGCCTGGCCGAAGAGAAGCGCAAAGCCGACGAGCAAGCCAAGCGCGAAGCTGACGTGAAGCATCGCAAGACGGTCGGCACCAACATCGTTAACGCGCTCACCAGCCACACCAGCTTAACCCGCGAGCAGGCTATCGAAGTGCTTACCGCTCTGAAAGATGACCTGATCCCCTGCGCGAAAATTCATTACTGAGGTGATTCATGAATATCACATGCGAATGCGTGGACATGCGCACATCTGTTGGCCCCCACAACACCATCAAAGTTGAGATGGAAGGCGTTGTGCTGGCCGGTACCGTTAAAACCCGTGATGTACTCCCCCAGCTCGACGGCGCTGAAGTCATCGAATGGCTGGCTGAGCAGGGTTACGTCATCACCCATCAGGAGCGTGCAGCATGACGGCAGCAGAACGGTGGGATGAAGAGTCATTCCTGCGCCTTATGCGCGACGTGCTGCCGGAAAAGCCGGAGAACGACGACGAGCCTGTTAACCTGGCTGCCGAGCGGCAGAACCCGGTGATCAGCTGGGCAGAATTTGCAGGAGATTTCACATGAACCTGAATCTGTTAGACGAGCCATTCGCCGCTGATGATATCGAGTGGCGAATTCAGCAAGCCGGCAAAAGTGGTGACAAGATTTGGGCCAAGGTGCTGGCCTACGTCACCAACCGGGCAATCATGAAGCGTCTCGATGAAGTATGCGGTAAGGCTGGCTGGCGTAACGAATATCGCGATATTCCGAACAATGGCGGCGTTGAGTGCGGCATTTCCATCAAGGTTGAAGGCGAGTGGATCACCAAGTGGGATGCGGCAGAAAACACACAGGTTGAAGCTGTGAAAGGTGGTCGCTCTGGCGCCATGAAGCGCGCCGCCGTGCAATGGGGGATCGGTCGTTACCTCTACAACCTGGAAGAAGGGTTCGCAGTTGTTTCAGCAACGCGCGCGCCCGGGTTCCAGTACGCCAAATCAAAAGAGGTTGGCGTTTTCTACTGGAAGGCGCCTGCTCTACCGGAATGGGCATTGCCATCAGGAACACCAATCGAGCAGGGCCAGCAACCGCATGATGGTCACCAGCAGCGAGATCAGGCACCACAGTCCGTGGATGCGGACAAAATCCTCGCCGAATTCTCGGCATACGCTGGCTCTGAAAACGATAGCGATCGGCTTAAGCATCGCTATGAAGACACATGGAAATTGCTTAACGGATTTGCTGAGCACCAGAACAAATGCAAAGACGTTACTGGTATTCGACTCAAAGAACTTAAACAGGCGGCGTAAATGGCTAGCAAAGGCGTAAACAAAGTGATCCTCGTCGGTAACCTCGGACAAGACCCCGAGGTCCGTTACCTGCCATCCGGCGGCGCAGTGTGCAGTGTGACGCTGGCAACATCGGAGTCATGGCGAGATAAAGCTACCGGCGAGCAGAAAGAGCAAACGGAATGGCACCGCGTTGTTCTGTTCGGGAAACTGGCTGAGGTGGCTGGGGAATACCTGCGAAAGGGCTCTCAGGTTTATATCGAGGGCCAACTGCGTACACGAAAATGGACAGATCAGGCTGGCGTGGAGAAGTACACCACGGAGGTAGTGGTAAACGTCGGCGGCACAATGCAGATGCTTGGTGGCCGTCAGGGCGGTGGAGCGGCACCGGCAGGTGGCAGCCCAGCGCAGGGCGGAAATCAGTTCAGCGGCGGCGCACAGCCTCGCGCACAGCAGCAATCTGCACCCGCCCAATCTAACGAACCGCCAATGGACTTCGACGACGATATACCCTTTTGAAGCATCTCCCGGTCAGGAGGAACCAATGAACAAATTTACCCCCGAGTATCGAAAATATCTTCTCCGGCCAATCCCTGACCGGAAGCTTTCACCCTCTGAGCGAGCAGACCGCAAAGAGCTTTACCAAATCATCCAGCAAGAAAGAGCCAACGACGATTCACCCCCTGCCCCATCCAACTACACGCCAGCTGACCCATACCTAAACGACAACCGCAAAGGCCTCGGCGGCGCTTCAAGGAGTGACTAATGACTCATGCTCACGACGACATCAGGGTTGGCAAACTGTGCCTTCCCTTCATCGGTAACGGCTGGCTAATGCCATGGGGTGAAGTGGTCAGCAATCCATTTAAGGCGCAGCGGCTCGCTGAGGAATATCGGGAAAGGCAGGAGGCGGCATGATTCATTTTCACGGCGGCCCTATTACGCCGGACACTTGCGCGCTGAAGGCATGGAAAGGCAGGCACGCTTTCATCTCGTTCGCTAACCCCGGCCAATTAGCCCTGGCCAGCGAAGTCACCCAGTCTTTCGCGCTGGATAACGGCGCATTCAGCTTCTGGACAAAAAAGCGCGTTGTTAACTGGAATGACTACTACGCGTTTGTAGGTCGCTGGATGAATCACCCTCGTTTTGCTTTTGCTGTCATCCCTGACGTGATCGGCGGGACCAGTGAAGAGAACGATGCGTTAATCGCAGAGTGGCCGCACGGCAAAGTAGTCGGCGCGCCGGTGTGGCACATGAACGAGCCCGATGAACGTTTCTTCCGCCTGTGTCGGGAATTTCCGCGCGTATGCATCGGTAGCATGGGTGAATACGACGCGAAGCGCCCGCGCTCATGTCGGGCAAAGTTACGCGATCTCATCCGTCACGTTGTCGACATAAACGGTTATCCGATAACAAAGCTTCACGGCCTGCGCATGCTGAACGCCGATATCTTCCGCCATATCCCGCTGTCGTCAGCCGACAGCACTAATGTGGCGCGCAACATCGGAATCGACAAGGCGTGGGATAAATCAGCCTACGCACCGGCAAGCAAAGAAACACGCGCTGCGGTGCTGGTCGAACGCATTGAAGCCTTTAACTCTGCAAGTTCGCTGAATTACGACGCAGAACGCGATCGGTTCACGCCACAACTTGCTTTCGAGGTGTAATTCCATGACCAGAAAATACTCTCTTATCTACGCAGATCCGCCCTGGTCTTACGGCAACACCATCAACAACGGGGCCGCTTCCGATCACTACTCCACCATGAAGCTCATCGACATCAAGCGCCTTCCGGTTTGGGAACTTGCTACCGAAAACGCGGTGCTGGCGATGTGGTACACCGGCACGCATAACCAGGAGGCCATCGAACTGGCTGAGGCCTGGGGTTTTGCCGTTCGCACTATGAAAGGCTTTACCTGGGTGAAGTTGAATCAGAACGCCGAGTTGCGCATCAACAAGGCGCTGTCCGAGGGGGACGTCAGCGATTTTTACGACTTCCTCGATCTGCTTAACGCCGAGACGCGCATGAACGGCGGCAACCACACTCGGGCCAACACTGAGGACTTGCTGATTGCAACCCGCGGCGCCGGGCTGGAACGTAAGCACGCCGGGATTAAGCAGGTGGTCTACAGCCCGCTCGGTGCGCACAGCGAAAAGCCGTGGGAAGTGCGCCACCGGCTGGAACTGCTTTATGGTGATGTGCCGCGCATTGAGCTGTTTAGCCGCAGCGCGGCGCCGGGCTGGGATCACTGGGGAAATAAGTGTGCCACCTCCGCGGTGGAACTGCTGCCCGGATGCGCCATCGATGTTGTTAAGACGGAGGCCGCATGACGCCAGCAGCTTATTACAACGAAATCGACCCGTTCGCTGCCCAGTGGCTTCGGAACTTAATCGCAGGCGGCCATATCGCCCCAGGCGAAGTTGATGAAAGGAGTATTGAAGATGTCACACCTGACGATCTGCGAGGATTCACGCAGTGCCACTTCTTCGCCGGAATTGGCGTCTGGTCTCATTCCCTGCGCCTCGCCGGATGGCCTGACGATAAACCAGTCTGGACCGGTTCCTGTCCTTGCCAGCCTTTCAGCGCGGCAGGCAAAGGAGATGGGTTTGCTGACGAGCGGCACCTTTGGCCCCACTTCTTCCACCTCATCAGCGAGCGCAGACCTCAGCATGTCTTTGGCGAACAGGTTGCAAGCGGTAACGCAAACACATGGTTCGACCTTGTACAAGCTGACCTGGAAGGAATGGAATACGCCTTCGGGCTTGTGCCGTTTGCGGCAGCGGGCGTCGGTGCGCCGCACATCAGAGAGCGGGCTTATTGGGTGGCCCACGCCTGTAGCGAATACGAATCCGCAGCCGGAAACGAAACGGGGATTACAGCACGTCTCCGGAGCAGCTCGACTGACAGGCTGGCAAACACCGGTGGCGAACGACTCAACCGGGTCGACTCATTGCTACAGCGGGAAGAATCAGGACGGGTCACCAAAAGTGTGCTTGAAGCTGCCGGGCACAGCGTTACTGGCGGGATGGGTTACGCCGACAACTCGCGACTGGAAAGACACATCAGGGATGACAGCGCAGCGAGAAGGGAAAGATCGGCTGGATCAGTTACCGCGGCAGGCTTACACAGCAGGACCCTTGAGGTTAACGGTTTTTGGCGAGATGCGGACTGGGTGTTTTGTCGAGATGGGCAATGGCGTCCAGTTGAACCCGGCACATTCCCGCTGGTTGCAAGGTTTGCCAAAAGCCTGGGACACGGCAAGTCCTCATTACGAGCAATGGCTGGACGCAACCGCACAGGCCGACTTAAGGGCTACGGGAACGCTATAAACGCGCTGGCTGCGGCTGAATTCATCCGGGCTTATATGGAGGGGTTATGACGCCAGAAACAGACAACGCCATCCGCGCCGCCTGCCGCCGCTGCACCGAGGAAATCCAGCAGGCCATGCGCAAGAAGCCAAAGCCTAACTGGAACGAAACGGTGCCTCCCATCATCAACAAGCATCACAAGAAAATTGCTCCGCTGGGTATCAGCCTGGTGGCATTCGTTAGCAGCATCGGTCGAATGCAAGGCCGGTACGGAGTCGAATCATGACGCTAACCAAACGAATCACAAGGTCGCTATGTCGGCCTTTTTTATTGCTGGCGTTCACCTTCAACCGAATTAACCGACAATTCCGGGAGCATTGACCATGGACATCATCGATACCGCAGCAGAGATTGAAGAGCTTCAGCGTAACGCTGCCCTCTCCGCTCACCGCATCGACCACAACGCCGTATCAGCAGAGCATTGCTCGGAATGCGACGAACCAATTCCCGAGCCGCGGCGCGCTGCCGTTCCCGGCTGCCAGACTTGCGCGGAGTGCCAATCCGTCATCGAACTGAAGAATAAGCAAAGGGGGTTCCAGTGAAAGAGCGCGGAATGATTTTTAACGGCGAAATGGTGCGCGCCATCCTCGACGGCCGGAAGACGCAGACGCGGCGGATAATGAAGGTACAGCCGTCTGATGGCTTCCACCCAACACATAACGGTTACGATCTGGATTTAAACGCCCACTGGTACACGCCTGGCGTGGTCGATAAAAACGGATACCTGCAGCCTGCAAAGAAAGATGTATTTGGCGTTGCTGATGAGAATGAAGGCCACACCTGCCCGTTCGGTGCCGTCGGCGATCGCATCTGGGTGCGGGAGACGTGTGGTGTAGTGAGCCATGAACTGGATGAAGATGGTCGCATTCAGCCATGGAGTCCTGACCGTCCCGCCACAGCCATTCACGAAATGCCGTTTGGTAATGGTTACTACTCTGGTCACGCTATCTACGCAGCAGATGGGGATTTTACCTGGGGTGATGACGATGGCTATGAAGATGGCCGTTCGTGCTGGAAACCATCTATCCACATGCCACGCGCGGCATGTCGCATTCTGCTGGAGGTTACCGGCGTTCGTGTTGAGCGATTGAATGGCATCAGTGAAACGGATGCTGAGTCGGAAGGCGTCGATATGGAAGCACTTTATGACTCTCAGGACTGTTACGACTGCATTGCTGACCACAACATGACCGGAAGGCCAACGGTAACAGGCGCATTTAAGTATCTGTGGGAATCCATCTACGGCGAAGAAAACTGGCAGGCCAACCCTTGGGTCTGGGTAATCGAATTTAAGGTGGTGCCCAATGTTCAGGATAATCCAGCCTAATACCTGGTACGCCGATCTCCACGGCGCACCCTGCAAAATCCTCCGCGCTACCCACGAAGTCATCCACTACATCCGCAACGGCCGCACCTGCATCGCCAGCATTGGGCGATTTCAGCATGAATTCGAGCCGCTTACCAAAGCACAGGCCGAGCGGATCGCCGAAGAATTCGAAACAGCAGAACACTTAAAACGCCTCCGCGCTATGCGGGCGGCATGAGGAGAGATTATGAAGGAATTAAGTTTTTATGGTGCAAGTGATGACCTTTTCGAATGTGAAGGTGATATTTGCGAAGAGAGAGGATGCTTCGACACGCTGGGAATTTACCACCTGATATCAGAACAAGGAGAGATGCAGGTAACCGCTAATTATACAGGCAACGGGTGTTGGTCAATTGGGGTGCGACAAGTCGCTGAGGATGTGCCAATCCCTCAATGGCAAACCTCGTTCAGTGTGCATGAGAATGGGTATAGCACAGTTCTCACCATTCAGGTTCCTGACGATACCATGTTGAAAGATGAAGACGACTGACGCAACTGATAGCCGGCTTCAGTGAGCTGGCTATTGGGTGCGAATGCACTGCAACGTTATCCCCCATTTGCCCGGTTCGCCCGGGCTTCTTTTTTGCCTGGAGAAAAGCATGCAAACAACAATCAGCATTCAGCCGGTTCTGGTTAACCGTGAGCGCGTTCAGGAGATGCTTGGTGGTATCTCCAGAACCACGTTTTATCGTAAGCGCAGGCAATGGAAGCAATCTGGAACACCATTCCCGCCCGAAGTGAAGGAAATCCACCCACCAAAAGGTGGTGCTCTCTACCGCTATGTAGAGGTAATTCAGTTCTGCAAAGATAAGGGTTTACTGGCCGCACACGCCTGAATCTTCTCAGCCCACAATTCTGCCGCTGCCTGCTGCTCGGGGATGTAATCATACTGGTCATAAACAGCCAGCATCCCCGTTAGCTTATGCCCGAGTATCTTCTCTGATACGTGAGGCGCAACGCCAAGCTCAGCCATCTTTGTTTTGCACGTTCTGCGCAGGTCGTGCAGAGACCAGTGCTCCCCACCCATGACCTCTTCCACCTGCCCCGCGATGGAAATCAATGTACTGGCTGACATAGGCCTGTCCACCTGCAGCTTAGCCGGTGGAAACACGATTGACTGATCGGGGTACACATCAAAAACCTTCTGCAGATAATCAGCCGCCAGCTGAGAAATCCCACGCACAAAGCGTTTACGCGTTTTCGAGTTCTCTTTCGGTATTACCCACTCCCTCGCCTTCAGGTCAAAATCACCCTTCCTTGCCAGCCTCAGTTCAACACCGCGGCATCCGGTAAGCGCCACAAGGCGGATCAGCATTTTGTTTTGCCATGACATCTTGGTTTTATCGATGGCATTCCAGAACGCGCCTATCTCTTCGTCATTCAGGAATCTTTCCCCGTCATCCGGACGGCTACCGATATCGTTAATCTCAAGCAACATTAGCGAATTTGAAGTTATACGTTTTCGGCGCAGCGCATAGCGGATAACCTGCTTCATCTTCACCAGAACGTTACCTGCCTGAACCGGCGAACCACCTTTCGTTATGCGCAGGAATATCTGCTCCCACTCAACGGGGCTCATCTCATCTGCTATCAGTCGGCCGTAATTGTCGGTAACGTGAAGCTTCAACATCCGCTTCCAGTATTCGTACTTCACCATCTCTTTCACTGATGGTGTTTCAAGCCACTCATCAACGAGGGTGCTTATGCTTGGTGAACTGGATACGATGTGCCTAGCTTTCTTCCGCTGCATAGCCGGGTCGCGTCCCTCTTCCAGCCAACCCTTGCATTCCTCCATAGCATCACGGGCTTCTTTGATCGACATCTTGCCATAGGTGCCAAGTTTTAGCCGGGCAGGTTTCCCGTTGAAGCGATAGCGGTACTGAAAGGTGATAAGCCCCTTTGGGCTGATCCTGGCAGAAAGTCCACCACCGTCAGCTATCTCCTCTGGTCCATCATATGGCTTGCCAGCTATACGCCTGAGCTTGGTATCGTTGAGAGGCATGCTTGTCCCTGTTCAGCTTTATCGGAATTGGTACACGATTTGGTACACAGATTCTACGACACGAACACGGACAACATGAACTAAATTGAAACGGGTAAATTGAATAAAGTTAGGTGTGATGCGGAATTGGTGAAACAGGTAGGAACAGACAGGAATGAGGAGAAACTCTGGATGGTACTTACACGTAAGATCACATACAAAGATTCAATATTTAAAATTATCAAAAAGGTGTGGGCTGATTCCCGCTTCACTCTGCGAAATATGTCACTGGTCGCCTTAAAGACCACACTGGACCTACACCCGCTTTTTGATAACACCGTTTGACAGTGTACACGGCATTACGGGTCGATCAAAGCAGCAATCAACGCGCGCTCTATGATGTAAATCAATTCACTGACACCCAACCATCTTTGTTACACTTGCACAAAGTCATCTAACCTGAGCAGGAAAAAAACAATGCCCACAAATCGCTTTGCGAAGAAACACTGGAAGATGGTTGTGATTCTGCTCGTTATTTGTGCGGCCATGTTGATGCTGCGCTGGGCTGCGATGATCTGGGGCTAAATGACGCTCACCCGCTGTTCCGATTTCGTTTATTTATCGATTAATCGAATTCGTCTGAAAATAGCGCGTTATGGCCAGGTAGAAAAATAAAACGCAAATTAAATATTAAATAAACTTAACTTTAATTTAGAAAAGCCAGGCCATTTATTTGACCCGGCTTGTCACTACATCCGATAACCGAGGGAAACTGTCGTGCGGCGATCGGTATGCTCCGGCGCTGTTGCCGGTGGTTCAGAGTTCCAGGTGACGTTGTAAGCCACCTTTAACCCAAAGTGTTCATTGATGGCAACGTTCAGGGCAGTTTCAGAGTTGAGAGTGGTATCGTCAGCGCCGAATACCGACACACCCTGAGTAAACTTGGTATTGTCCGTCATCTGCCATGCATAGGCCCCGGACGCATAGCCCAGCGGCTGTGTTTCGGTGGTGCCATCCGTGTGCTCGTCATAGCGCACGCCTGGACCGAATTCGAAACGGAAGCTGTGCACAGGCCCGTTGAGGAACTGACGACCATAACCCGCGGTCAGCACGTCACGCTCGCGGTAGCCGTTGTAGCGGTCGGTCAACCAGCTTGCCTGTCCAAAGAGATAGTCATAGTCGGTCATGTTGTAACGACTACGGCCACCTACGGCATATTTCTCCGATGAACGTTCATCATTTGAGGAGGTATTACTGGCATTTCCCCACAGAGACCATGCGGTCGTTTGGCCGTACCAGGTCATGGTGGTATCTGCGGTTAAAGAAGAACTTTTTGTGTTGCCTGACTGGGCGAGATATCCCGCGTTCAGGTTACCTTCAAAGGGTTTTTTCGCGCTGGAAGGGTCATCCATGACAGTAAAAACGGAATCATCGGCGGCAGCATGCATTGACGCAAGCAGGCCTCCCGTCAGCAGCAATGCTGCGGGCACTGTCTTCAAAAGCTTCATTTATTAAGAGTCCGTACAACAAAAA
Organism: Citrobacter sp. Cf088; assembly: GCF_030334295.1. NCBI lineage: Bacteria > Pseudomonadati > Pseudomonadota > Gammaproteobacteria > Enterobacterales > Enterobacteriaceae > Citrobacter > Citrobacter sp. Cf088. Next base: position 146,626 of record NZ_JAOWEE010000052.1, on the reverse strand, counting down.
AAGAGACCATTACGGTCTCGGAAACTTTCATATGGATCAATGACAAAAGACCCTTGAAAGGTAACAAATTATAAAAAGACTCGAATAACATAGCAATAAATTCTTATTTCATTTTTTGAATAAGAGCGTTCCTAAACCTTTATTTTATTTATATAACTTTATGACGATAATTTTAAATAAAGATATGAAAAATCATGTTGTTAATTACTTCACTTTCGGGAGGTTAAGTGCCAGACTGAGGACAGCCTAACAGGAGGTAAAGATGGTACGTATCTATACGTTAACACTTGCGCCCTCTCTCGATAGCGCAACAATCACCCCGCAAATTTATCCGGAAGGTAAGCTTCGTTGTACCTCGCCGGTTTTTGAACCCGGCGGCGGCGGCATCAACGTCGCTCGCGCAATTGCCCATCTTGGCGGAACCGCAACGGCGATTTTCCCCGCGGGGGGTGCAACCGGAGAGCATCTTGTTGCATTGCTCGCCGACGAAAATGTTCCCGTATCCACCGTCGAAGCCAAAGATTGGACCCGACAAAATCTTCATGTCCACGTTGAGTCCAGCGGCGAACAGTATCGTTTTGTCATGCCTGGCGCTGCGCTGACCGATGACGAGTTCTACCAACTTCAGGATCAGGTGCTGGAAATTGAATCTGGTGCATTGCTGGTCATCAGCGGTAGTTTGCCGCCCGGCGTACAGCTTGAGAAGTTGACCCGACTGATTACCACCGCACAAAAACAGGGGATCCGCTGTATTGTCGACAGTTCAGGTGAAGCACTGACGGCGGCGTTAGCCATCGGCAATATCGAACTGGTCAAACCTAACCTCAAAGAACTGAGTGCGCTGGTAAATCGAGAACTGACACAGCCCGATGATGTGCGCAAGGCCGCACAGGAAATCGTACATAGCGGAAAAGCGCACCGCGTTGTGGTCTCGCTTGGGCCGCAAGGGGCGCTGGGCGTAGATCGAGATACCTGCGTTCAGGTGGTTCCGCCACCGGTGAAAAGTCAAAGCACCGTAGGCGCGGGCGACAGTATGGTCGGGGCCATGACGCTTAAACTGGCTGAGAATGCACCTTTTGAGGATATTGTCCGTTACGGCGTCGCCGCAGGTAGCGCAGCAACGCTAAATCAGGGTACGCGCCTGTGCTCTTTGGACGACACGCAAAAAATTTATTCGTATCTCAATCAGTAATGACACCATCCCTCTTTTGAAGAGAAAGGGGATTCTCGCGCAAAACTGTCAGCATGGGTGTTATGCGACTATGATAAAAAAGTCACGTGATTACAAAGAAGTGAATCATGTGCAGTCAGACGTCTCCACAACGGTACGGGTTGAAAAAGAGCGACAAACATTAAGTGCCTTTCCAGCGATGACGCGTCCGTGGTGTGCGTCAGTTCGTGTTTTTTAACCGCATTCTTGCGCTAACCTTATGATCTGGCAGACAACATGGGGAGAGACATCATGTGGCAGGCTATCAGTCGTCTTTTAAGCGAGCAATTAGGTGAAGGCGAAATCGAACTGCGTAATGAACTGCCCGGCGGAGAGATTCACGCCGCATGGCATTTACGCTATGCGGGGCGGGATTTTTTCGTCAAATGCGATGAAAGAGAGCTGTTAACCGGCTTTACGGCAGAAGCCGATCAGCTGGAGCTACTTTCCCGCAGTCAAACTGTATCTGTACCGAAAGTCTGGGCAGTAGGCGCAGACAGAGATTACAGCTTTCTGGTGATGGATTTCCTCCCTCCCCGTCCGCTTGATGCGCATAACGCGTTTATCCTCGGTCAACAGCTTGCGCATTTGCACGAATGGAGCGACCAGCCTCAGTTTGGTCTCGACTTCGATAACGCGCTCTCTACCACGCCGCAGCCCAACACCTGGCAACGTCGCTGGTCAACCTTTTTCGCCGAGCAGCGTATAGGCTGGCAACTGGAACTCGCCGCTGAAAAAGGCATTGCGTTTGGCAATATTGATGCCATCGTCGAACATGTCCAGCAACGTCTCTCTTCTCATCAGCCGCAGCCGTCTCTCCTGCACGGTGATTTGTGGTCCGGGAACTGCGCCCTCGGTCCTAACGGTCCGTACATCTTTGACCCTGCCTGCTACTGGGGGGACAGAGAGTGCGACCTGGCAATGCTGCCGTTACATACCGATCAGCCGCCGCAAATTTATGACGGTTACCAGTCTGTCTCACCACTACCGCTGGACTTTCTTGACAGGCAGCCAATCTACCAGCTCTATACGCTGCTAAATCGAGCAATTCTGTTCGGAGGACAGCATCTGGTTGTGGCGCAGAAAGCGCTGGATAGATTACTCGCTGCTTAACTACGTACCGCGTTGCTTATCAGGCCTGCCGTTTCGTAACGTGGCAGGCCCGATAGAGCGGCACTTACAAAAAGCCCAGCAATGAGAAGAAGAAGTAGCCGATCACGATAACGATCACCGGCAAAATATAAAGCGGGAAAATTTGTAAGAAGATCGTATGGTGCGGTACCACAATTCGCGACTCAAGTTGCTCGCGGGATAATCCTTCACTGCCTTTTGCCTGTTCCAGAATCAGCTGATCTTCAACGCCCTCGCGTAAGAAACGTGCCTGACGGCTCATTCTGGCGCCTGAATCCTGCAACGCCAGACCGATAAAAATCAGGATGAATATCAACCAAAAAACAAGATTCAGTCCACTTTGAAAATCGGGCGTTGGCGAGTTATACCAGAACACGTTAAGAAAAGGTGTATTAACCCGCATCATATCGATCATCACGTGAGCAAAATCGAGCATGACCGCGTTAATTCCTTCCTGCTTTTCGCTGTGCGCATACATAAACTTCAGTACAGAAACCAGTGTTGAAATCAGCGCGGGAATGAAAATTACCCATCCCGCCAGCCTTTTCAAGACGGCAATGCGTCCAGCTTGTTGATACGTCATGAGTTCCCCTTGATAAAGACGTGTCATTTTGGCCTAAGTTTACCCGTTGATAACCGTTTTCGCCTGATCTTTAAAGGCGGTATACTGCTGAATTAGCCATAATGAACGCTCAGAGCCTGTTATGACTGGCTCTTAATCCCTTTTATCACCGTAAAGGAGAGGTTGTAATGTCAACCCCGCGTCAAATTCTTGCTGCAATTTTCGATATGGATGGGTTACTGGTCGATTCTGAACCGCTTTGGGATCAGGCTGAACTGGACGTGATAGCAAGTTTAGGCGTTGATATCTCCCGCCGCCATGAACTTCCCGATACTCTTGGCTTACGCATCGATATGGTGGTCGATTTGTGGTTTGCGCAGCAACCGTGGAACGGTCCCTCACGTCAGGAGGTCACCGAGCGCATCATCACCCGGGCCATTGCGTTAGTAGAAGAAACAAAACCACTGCTGCCGGGTGTGCGTGAAGCCGTGGCGTTGTGCAAATCTCAGGGAATCAAAGTAGGACTGGCATCCGCCTCGCCGCTGCATATGCTGGAAAAAGTGCTGACCATGTTTGATCTGCGCAGCAGCTTCGACGCTCTGGCTTCCGCAGAAAAACTGCCCTACAGCAAACCGCACCCGCAGGTTTATCTCGATTGCGCCACAAAACTGGGCATTGACCCGTTAAACTGCGTAGCACTGGAAGACTCGGTAAACGGCATGATTGCTTCGAAAGCCGCCCGTATGCGTTCCATCGTCGTACCAGCGCATGAGAATCAGGACGATCCCCGCTTCGTTCTTGCCGACGTCAAACTAACCTCGCTCACCGAGCTCACTGCCGCTCATCTGCGCGGCTAATCCTGTAACGGGCAATCATCGTATTGCCCGCCCTCTCAGATTTTTTATTTTTAAAACATCGTTTCATTTTTAATTGTGTTTCTGTTTAACCTCTCCTATCCTTGCCCTATAGAGCAAGCGTTAATGACATAAATAGTGAGGTAAACATGATTCAGGAAGCTTTTCGTCTCGAAGGTAAAGTAGCCATCGTCACTGGATGTGACACCGGCCTTGGGCAGGGTATGGCAGTGGCGCTGGCTGAAGCGGGCTGCGATGTAGTCGGCGTGAATCGTAAAATACCACATGAAACCGCAGAGAAAATTAACGCCCTCGGTCGACGTTTTATGGCTATTCAGGCCGACCTCAGCCAACAAGATGCTCTCACCAGCATCGTGACACAATCGGTGTCGGCGTTTGGCCGGGTCGATATTCTGGTTAACAATGCAGGAACTATACGCCGTCAGGATGCGCTGGACTTCAGTGAAAAGGATTGGGATGACGTGATGAATCTAAATCTCAAATCTGTTTTCTTTCTGTCACAGGCCGTGGCGCGCCAGTTTCTGGCTCAGGGCAATGGCGGAAAAATTATTAACATTGCCTCGATGCTCTCTTTTCAGGGCGGAATCCGCGTCCCTTCCTATACAGCATCAAAAAGCGGCGTGCTCGGCATCACTCGCCTGCTCGCCAATGAATGGGCGGCCAAAGGAATTAATGTCAATGCTATCGCACCCGGCTATATGGCGACCAATAATACCCAGCAGTTGCGCGCAGACAGCGAGCGCAATCAGGAGATTATCGATCGCATTCCCGCAGGGCGCTGGGGCACGCCAAATGATCTGAAAGGCCCGGTCGTATTCCTCGCAAGTTCCGCCTCTGACTATATTCATGGCTATACGCTAGCCGTGGATGGCGGTTGGCTGGCGCGGTAATGGCGCACTTGTGACAAAGGGTTACAACGTCACCTCTTCCGCCTACTGTATAAAACCCCTATACTGTATGAATCGACAGTTTATTGGGTTTTATCATGACGGCGGAAGGCCACCTTCTTTTTTCTATTGCCTGTGCGGTATTTGCCAAGAATGCCGAGCTAACGCCCGTTCTTGCGCAGGGTGACTGGTGGCATATTGTTCCTTCCGCCATTTTAACGTGCCTGCTGCCGGATATTGATCATCCCAAATCCCTGCTGGGGCAGCGTCTGAAGTGGATATCAAAACCCATTGCCCGGGCATTTGGTCATCGCGGGTTTACGCATAGCCTGCTTGCAGTCTTTGCCCTGCTGACCACGTTTTACCTGAAAGTCCCGGACACCTGGATAATACCGGCTGATGCCTTACAAGGTATGGTTCTCGGTTATCTCAGCCATATTCTGGCCGATATGCTGACCCCGGCGGGCGTTCCCCTGCTTTGGCCCTGCCGCTGGCGTTTTCGTCTGCCCATCCTCGTGCCGCAAAAAGGCAACCAACTGGAACGGTTTCTGTGCATGGCACTGTTCGCATGGGCAATCTGGATGCCGCAGACCGTACAAGAGAACAGCGCGGTACGCTGGTCTTCGCAGATGATTAATACGCTACAAATGCAGTTCAATCGTTTCATAACGCATCAGATTGACTAATAAATCAGCCAAAAAGTCATTTTCGGTATAAACAATTCCATTTGAATATAAGAGGCAAGTCACAGTTCTGCTAATCTTGCGCCAACAGAATCACCTTTAAACGGTGATACGTATAATAAGATCAGGAGAACGGGGATGAACTTTCCATTAATCGCGAACATTATCGTGTTCGTAGTGCTGCTGTTCGTGCTGGCGCAAGCCCGTCACAAACAGTGGAGTCTGGCCAAAAAAGTACTGGTCGGTCTGATCATGGGTGTCGTGTTCGGCCTTGCCCTGCACACCATTTATGGTTCCGACAGCCAGGTTCTTAAAGATTCCGTACAGTGGTTCAACATTGTCGGCAACGGTTATGTCCAGTTGCTGCAGATGATTGTTATGCCGCTGGTATTTGCATCTATTCTCAGCGCCGTTGCGCGTCTGCACAATGCCTCTCAGTTAGGTAAAATCAGCTTCCTGACCATCGGAACGCTACTGTTTACCACGCTGATTGCCGCACTGGTCGGGGTTCTGGTGACCAACCTGTTCGGCCTGACCGCCGAAGGTCTGGTGCAAGGTGGTGCCGAGACGGCCCGTCTGAACGCGATTGAAACCAACTATGTTGGCAAAGTGGCTGACCTCAGCGTTCCGCAACTGGTGCTGTCGTTTATTCCGAAAAACCCGTTTGCCGATCTGACTGGCGCCAACCCGACGTCGATTATCAGCGTAGTTATCTTCGCAGCATTCCTGGGTGTAGCCGCACTTAAACTGCTGAAGGATGATGCACCAAAAGGCGAGCGCGTTCTGGTGGCTATCGATACCCTGCAAAGCTGGGTGATGAAGCTGGTTCGTCTGGTGATGCAGTTGACGCCGTACGGTGTTCTGGCGCTGATGACCAAAGTGGTTGCCGGTTCCAACCTGCAGGATATCATTAAGCTGGGTAGCTTCGTCGTGGCCTCTTATCTCGGTCTGGGCATTATGTTCGTGGTTCACGGGATCCTCTTGGGTATTAACGGCGTTAGCCCGCTGAAATACTTCCGTAAGGTGTGGCCGGTGCTGACTTTCGCCTTCACCAGCCGTTCCAGCGCAGCCTCAATTCCGCTGAACGTTGAAGCGCAAACCCGTCGTCTGGGCGTGCCTGAATCCATCGCCTCTTTCGCCGCCTCTTTTGGCGCCACGATTGGCCAGAACGGTTGTGCGGGTCTGTACCCGGCAATGCTGGCAGTAATGGTCGCGCCGACCGTCGGGATCAACCCGCTGGATCCAATGTGGATTGCCACGCTGGTCGGTATCGTGACCGTGAGTTCTGCAGGCGTCGCGGGTGTGGGCGGCGGTGCAACGTTTGCCGCGCTGATCGTCCTGCCTGCCATGGGTCTGCCGGTCACGCTGGTTGCGCTGTTGATCTCCGTTGAACCGCTGATCGATATGGGTCGTACCGCGCTGAATGTGAGCGGTTCCATGACTGCCGGTACGCTGACCAGTCAATGGCTGAAGCAGACCGATAAAACAATTCTGGACAGCGACGATAACGCCGAACTGGCGCATCGCTAAGTCTGTCAGCTAAAAAACAAAAAACCGCCGGAGTGTCTGCTCCGGCGGTTTTTTTATATCCATTAATCGCTCAGTTCATTTTCCTGACGGACCTGATTAGCCCAGCGCTGCGCTGATTCCGGGACCGTAAATGCGGGCGAACGTTGAAACGCCTCCCCCATTAAGACAAAAGCGACATATTTTCCGCGCAGTATCCATACGTCACGAAACGCATCCATTTTAATCGCATGCTCTGGTGGAGCGGGCTCCACGCGAGGAACATAGCTGATAACCGGACGATTTTGTTGGCGAAGAGGTTTCATAATCAGTTGCTTCACTAAAGACAAATTCTAAAAATCAGAAAACCACTATCTTAGCCGATTTTGCCTCCTGACGTCCTGCCTTGCGTGCGCTGTTTGCCTGGTTCATCGCGCTTTACGTCATCGGCCTGTACCTGCGCCGCTGAGGTCGGGCTCCCGACTTTCATCGCCGCGAACTGTGGGAAGCGATTGAAGCGGGCGATTATCCGGAATATGAACTGGGGCTACAGCTCATTCCTGAAGAGGACGAATTCAAGTTCGATTTTGACCTGCTCGATCCAACGAAATTGATACCTGAAGAACTGGTTCCGGTACAACTCGTCGGTAAAATGGTGCTAAACCGCAATCCGGACAATTTTTTCGCCGAAAATGAGCAAGTGGCTTTTCATCCCGGACACATCGTCCCGGGCATCGATTTTACTAACGATCCCTTGTTGCAGGGCCGCTTGTTCTCCTATACCGATACCCAGATCAGTCGTCTGGGCGGGCCCAACTTCCATGAAATCCCAATTAATCGCCCAACCTGTCCGTACCATAATTTCCAGCGTGACGGCATGCATTGCATGGACATCGATACCAATCCGGCCAACTATGAACCGAATTCCATCAATGATAACTGGCCGCATGGTCGTACTTAATAACCAGGTGAAATCGGCCGATCTGCTCGCCATCATGCAAGCCCTACAGGCCGAAGGTGTTCATGCCAAACTACTCTATTCCCGGATGGGGAATGTAGTTGCCGATGATGGATCTACCCTGACGGTCGATGCGGTTATCGTTCCGTGCGGCAATCTCGCGGATATCGTTACGAACGATGATGCCCGATATTACTTACTCGAAGCGTATAAACACTTAAAACCTATCGCCCTGGCTGGCGATGCTCGTCAGTTTAAAGCAACGTTGAATATCAAAAAGGAAGGAGAAGAAGGCGTGGTGAAAGCGGACAGTGCAGACACACAGTTCATGGATACCCTGCTGACGCTGATGACCGCGCACCGCGTCTGGTCACGCGCCGGAAAAATAGACACGATTCCGGCCTAAAAAAATGCGGCGCATCAAGCGCCGCAAACTCAGGAATTACACGTTTAGAAAACTGCCAAGACGATAACCGCGCTCCGCAATAGCATATTTCAGTGACGAAGACGTCAGCACGTCGAGCTCAGTTAAGCGGGGGTAACAGTAGGCACTTTGACGAATAATGTCATCGATAAAAGCCGGATGACACATCACTTCCAGCGAGGATTCTCCGCGATCGGCTGACGCATCAAGCATCTGCAAAAACAGAGCTTCAGAAATCGCCTCACCGTAAAACTCGCTGCTGAATCCCTGGGAAGTCCGTAAGGTTTCCGGTAAGTCAGACGCCTGGAATACCGCCTGACGATCGATACGCAACGCAATCCCCTTCTGGGCAGCAAACCCTGCTACGATAGGGAAAATTTGCGGGAACATATGCACATGGTGATGGCTATCCAGATGCGTCGGCTCCCGCCCGAACAGGTCAATAAAACGCTGATACTGTGCGGCCAGTTCCTGAGAAATTTCATCCAGCGGCAGAGTGTCTTCCTCCGCCATCTGCCAGATCCATTTCCCCAGTACACCGTCACGAGTAAGGCCTGGCATTACCGTCAACGGCCTGCCCAGCGTCAGAACAAAGTGCATTCCGACGGCAAGTTCAGGTATGTCGCGACTCAGCTGTACCGCATGGTCAATTGCCGCACCGTTAACCAGCGCCGTGGTCGAGGTGACAACACCATTGCGACAAGCTTCAACAATGCCGTAGTTTTGTCCTTTACTCAGGCCAAAATCATCCGCATTTACAATCAGTACGCGTTCCATAGCCGACCTCGGTTAGTGTTGTTCGCTTTTGAGTTTCTCAATGCACCCGGCGAAGTTTGGCAGCCATTTTTCATGCGCCAGAATCAGCTCACGCGCCAGAATTTCGGCATCGCTGTCAGAATGCACCAGCGGGCTCAGGTTCAGCGCCAGCAGCACATCATTCAACTCACCGCTCAACGCTGCGTTGCTCGCCGCCACTTCAAAACCTTTAATGGTATAGATAAGGCCGAGCACTTTCTCATCAAAATGGGTAATTCGCGGATGCGGCGTAGCACCGTTACGCCCCAGCGTACAGGTCATCTCAACCGCCCAGTCCGCAGGAATATTATCAACATGCCCATGATGTGGAATGTTGACATAGTGCTCAGTCTGTTTGTCGTTGTAGATGGCATTGATCACTTCACAGGCCGCATCGGAGTAATAGGCCCCGCCGCGCTGCTCCAGCTCTTTCGGTTTAACGTTTAGCTCAGGATTTTTATAGAGATCAAACAGTTGTTTTTCTACTTTTTGTACTACCTGAGCACGTGCGCCACCCTTATAGTACTCGCCCATTTCGATCGCCAGCATCTCTTTTGGCTTGAAGTAGTACAGCAGATACGAGCACGGCAGCAGCTTCAACGAACGAATCAACCCTTCGCTGAACGGCAGGTCGAAGATGTTCTTCACACCAGAGGCTTTCAACTGACCCGAAGCAACGCCGTCCAGCAGTTCATCAAAGCGTGACACACCGTTGACCAGAACATCCTTAATGAAGACCATATGGTTCAGACCAAACAGGTCGATAGATAAGTCATCGCTCTCTTTCAGCGCCAGCACGTCGCTGATGAACATTTTCATGCCGATCGGAATATTACATACGCCGATGAATTTCTTAAAATTCGTATGGCGATAAACCGCCTCAGTCACCATCCCGGCTGGGTTAGTGAAGTTGATCACCCACGCATTCGGGCACAATTCTTCCACATCTTTAACAATATCAAAGATAACCGGAATGGTACGCAGGCCTTTGAACAGCCCGCCAGCGCCGTTGGTTTCCTGCCCCAGATACCCGTGGCTCAGCGGAATGCGTTCATCCTTTTCACGGGCTTGCAGTTGCCCTACACGCAACTGGGTGGTAACGAAATCAGCATCTTTCAGTGCTTCACGGCGATCCAGCGTTTTAAACAACTTCATCGGTACGCCGGCTTTATCGATCATGCGCTGGCATAGGTCAAAAATAATGTCCAGTTTCTCTTTTCCACCGTCGACATCAACCAGCCACAATTCAGAAACCGGTAATTCATGATAGCGCTTAATAAAGCCTTCAAGTAATTCAGGGGTGTAGCTGCTCCCGCCACCGATAGTGACGACTTTTAATTTCTGGCTCATACTTTCTCCCTTCAGTGTCAAAACACTGACGTGTATTATGCTCAACCCGTAAGTCAGGTATAGCGTGGCTGTCCCGACGCTATTTTGGGCAAGCTATAAAAAATGGGTTATTGGCAAATAATTTCTACTGATTAAATTCAGTTAATTTCTTACGGTAGCTATTCGGTGTAAACGACGTCAGCTTTTTAAACGTTTTAATAAACAGGCTTGGACTACTGTAGCCAGACTCGTAAGCAATATCCGTTACAGAATAGTTCGTCATTTCCAGCTGTTTTTTAGCAAAGTTAATACGGATTTCATTAATAATCTGCATCGGCGTTTTGCTGTAATAACGCTGGGTTGCACGGGTCAGATACTCCTGGGATTTCGCGGACAGGTGTACCATATTTTCCAGCGCGTTCTCGCTAAACTGCCGTTTGTCGTGCATGGTCTCGACGGTGGTTTTAAGCCACTGCGGAATATCATCCAACACCTGCTCTTCGCGATGATGACGTAACCGATTAATAATATAGAAGGTGACCACTTCTACAAATTCATCCAGTCCGCTCTCGCGAAAGTTAAGTGATGCAATAACCGTTTCAATATAGGTAAGAAACGAGTTATTCGCCCGATAGACCTGCGATGCAACGAAACAAAATGGCAGTAGCGGGTGATAGTGCTGTTCAAAAAAACGTTTACTGATGCCGACGTTAAGGATCCTTGTCGCACCAAAATCATAAAAACTTTGGTGGTGCGATCCCAACGGGATAAAGACAAAGTCTCCACGTTCGAGCAGTACGCGTTTACCGTTGATTTCCTGATAATAGCGCCCGGTTAAAACCAGGGTAAATTCATAGTAGTCATGCTGATGCAGCCCGCTGATACTCTCAGTTTTGTTATAGATGAACACATGGAAATTTTTGCCATTAAACAGTTGCTGTTCATAAACAGTTTTGATTTCCGGTGCGTTAATCTGTAGCTGCATTATGCACTCCTCGCTATTTCAGCTTTTCGTGAAGTTCAATCAGTTCAGTCACCAGCTCACGCGCCAGCATTGATGTCATCAGGTGGTCCTGCGCGTGGACAAGCACCAGGCTAACTTTCATTTTACCTTCGCCCTGATCGCCTTCAATCAGTTTCGTTTGCACGAGGTGCGCTTCGTTCAGCGCCAGACGAGACTGGTCCATCATCGCCTTGGCCGACTCGAAATCACCTTGCTTGGCCATTTTAAGTGCGCCGTACGCCAGGCTACGCGCCTGACCGGAGTTGATGATGAGGCCCATCACCACTTCTTCAAGTTCTTCTGCTTCGGACTGCGTGTCGACGATATTCTCGATATCCAACATACTTTTTTCCTCTGGTTCAGTCCGGCATGACCGTGAAGCCATGCCGGATCAAATTTAGAATTTCAATGCGTTAGCGATATCTTCTTCGCTTTCTTCTTGGTCAATAACATTCTGCGCTTTGTTGGCTACCACCACGAACGGCAGGTAAACCAGCGTTGCAATACCGAGGTTGAACAGCGCGACCAGCAGAGCAGCGACACTACCGTTGGTGTTAAAGAACGCGCCCAAACCGGTTGGCATGGTCCACGGTGCAATGTTGGTAATCGGTGGAATAATGCCTGAGTAATAAGCTGCCAGCGTAATCGCCGCCAGAATCGGCTGAACCAGGATGAACGGGATAAACATCACCGGGTTCATGATGATCGGCAGACCGAACAGGATAGGTTCGTTAATCTGGAACAGACCTGATGGCAGTGCCAGTTTAGCAACCTGACGATAGTCAGGACGACGCGATGCCAGGAAGATAGCGATAATCAGACCCAGCGTTGCCCCGCTACCTCCAAGGAAAATATAGGAGTCGAGCATCGGTTTCGCCCAGACGTGGAACGTCTTACCGGCTTCCAGCGCGGCATCTACGGAACCAAACTGTTGGTAGATAGAGATGTTTTCCAGCGCCCATGGCGTCATGATACCGCTGTCCAGCGCAGTCAGCGCCAGTGAACCGTGAATACCGAAGAACCACAGCAGCGGAACAAAAATCACGTAGGCCCAGCCCACCACGCTGCCCAACGACGCCAGCGGAGTTGAAATGGAATCCATAATGATCTGGTGGAAGTTCGTACCCCAGGTGTTCAATGCCCAGGCGATGATCCCCATAATGGAGAGGATAAGGAAGCCAGGAATCAGCGCAGAGAAAGAGCGCGATACAGATGTCGGTACGCTATCAGGTAATTTAATGACCCAATTGCGACGAACCACAAAGGTGAACATTTCCGCGACCGCGAGGCCGATAATGATACCGGAAATAATATTGGCACCGCCGAGCCAGTTCGCGCCAACGGCATAGGCCTCACCCACGCTATAAGGCGTTACGGTCATAAACGCGGCGACAGATAACAGCCCGGCAGCCAGTGAGTCGACTTTACGTTCTTCTGCCAGCGCCATGCCGATAAAGAACGGTGCCATCAATGACATGATACCCAGCGTACCGTTATAGACGTTTCCACCAATGCCTTTCAAGCTATTCAGCGTTTCAATAGTTGAAGCATCAAGTCGAATGCCCATTGAATAAAAAAACGACCCCTCCCCAAAGCTCAGGAAAACGTTATTGATTAATACAAACATGGCCCCTGCGAGGGTTAACGGCATTAAACGAATAAAACCGTTCTTGATTGCATTAACGTGTGGCTGCTTTCCAATTTTTACAGCAAAAGGAAGGAGTACCTTTTCAAGTGAAGCAATAGCGTTACTCATAGAAAAATACCCTTAAATACCGCAATTAATAATTACGGTGAATGTTAATGAAATAACTCTTTGACGGGAAAAATTAAAATAAAATAATTAATTTGCTGCGGCTTTTTTAATTGCTGCAACAGCAGCCTTAAGCACGCCTAAACCATCGACTTTGCCATACAGCAGCGAGTCAATCACTTCCACAGGTTTGTTGGGTAACAAACGCTGAATTTCGGGCAACATATAAGCAATTTGTGGACCTAATAACACGACATCGGCGGCTGGACCTTTTTCTCCGGCCAGCGTTTCAGGAAACGCTTCAATAATAACCGGCACTTCGTATTTTTCGGCCTGAGCACGCATCTTCGAAACCAACAATGAAGTCGACATGCCCGCAGAACAAAACAGATAAATGTGTTTCTTTTCCATTAAAACGATCCTCATATGCGATTATCTGTCAACCAGACACTCCGCAAGCCATAACCTGCATCCATGCTCTGGGTAACTTGCGTCAGCTAAATTACTTTTTTAGGTGGCTGAAATGAGTATACGGGATTGCACCAGTGGATGGTATTTCCTTGACCAACTAAATTGTCTCTCCTTGACCTGTCGTTATGACCCCCCTCACATTTCGGGCAAATAATTCGCGGCAATAAATAAGATCGTTCGGCACAAAAAAACCGGCACGATGGCCGGTTCGTCTGAATGCTCAGGCAATAAGCAGTTGTTACTTCTTCGCCGCCTGCGGGTCGGTGTCGTACTCTGCGCAGGTCTGGTAACCGGAGTTAATCACATGTCCGGTGTCATCTAAAGCAACAAAATAGGTTTCAGCTTTACCATCTCGTTGACCCAGGATGTAGGTCTGGCATGTCCCTCGCGCATGAATCATGCTGACTTCAGAAGAAGGTTTACCGGCAATCTGCGCCACCTGCGCCCGGCTCATCCCTTTCTTCACATCTTTCACCACGGGCTGAACAAATTGGTCTTTGGTACGATCGTAAGCCGTACACCCTGCCAGCATAGTCAAAACAGCCGCTGCACTCAGAATTCCTGTTAGGTTCTTGTTCATATTCCGTCCTCTTGTATTTCAGCGTGTTATATAAGCCTGGAGCACAACAACGCATTTTTCAAGCAATCAGATGATACTTAGGCAGTTTCGGAAAATTCCATTAAAACAAAATGATGCTCGCATCCCTTGTCGTTTGGGCCTCAACGCGATAATTTTAACACATCATTTTTTTGATCATTTTATTTTCCATAGGGGGTTAAATGACTCTGCAGCAAGAGATAATCCAGGCGCTTGGCGCAAAACCGCACATCAATGCAGAAGAAGAAATTCGCCGCAGCGTGGATTTCCTTAAATCTTATCTGCAGACCTACCCCTTTCTGAAATCACTGGTATTAGGGATTAGCGGCGGGCAGGACTCAACGCTCGCGGGAAAACTATGCCAGATGGCTATTTCCGAGCTTCGCGAAGAAACGGGGAATGACGCGCTGCAGTTTATTGCCGTACGTCTGCCATATGGCGTTCAGGCTGATGAACAGGACTGTCAGGATGCCATCGCCTTTATCCAACCGGACCGCGTACTCACCGTCAATATTAAGGGTGCGGTACTGGCCAGTGAACAGGCCCTGCGTGAAGCGGGTATTGAACTGAGCGATTTTGTCCGTGGCAATGAAAAAGCCCGTGAACGTATGAAGGCTCAGTACAGTATCGCCGGTATGACCAGCGGCGTTGTCGTGGGAACCGATCATGCAGCAGAAGCTATCACCGGATTTTTCACCAAATACGGCGATGGCGGTACTGATATTAACCCTATTTTCCGTTTGAACAAGCGTCAGGGTAAGCAACTGCTTGCCGCGCTGGGTTGCCCGGAACATTTATATAAGAAAGCACCAACCGCCGACCTCGAAGACGATCGTCCTTCTCTGCCGGATGAAGCCGCATTAGGCGTCACCTATGACAACATCGACGATTATCTGGAAGGAAAAACGCTGACTGCCGACGTCGCGAAAAAAATTGAAGGCTGGTATCTGAAGACCGAGCACAAACGTCGCACACCGATTACGGTGTTTGATGACTTCTGGAAAAAAGCGTAATTCTTTTAGTCACATATTGCCGGATAGCACTGAGATCACCGCTGTCCGGTCCCTTTTCCTGATCTGATGCCGCTTTTTTAATCGGTTCCAAACTGTTATACTGGATGGATAACCAGCATTCGGAGTGAGAAGTGGTACGGCGTCAATCAGCCCCGCGCCTGACATTTGAGGCAGCGGCAATCTATGAATATCCTGAGCACCTGCGTCCATTTTTGAGTGCGCTTCCCGCCGTGCCAGGCGTCTATCTGTTTCACAGTGAAAGCGACACTATGCCGCTCTATATTGGTAAAAGCGTCAATATTCGCAGCCGCGTGATGGCACACCTGCGTACCGCAAACGAAGCAGCAATGCTGCGTCAGGCCAAACGCATTAGCTGGATTTGTACCGCGGGAGAAATTGGTGCCCTGCTGCTGGAAGCGCGATTGATCAAAGAACAACAGCCGTTGTTTAATAAACGACTGCGGCGCAATCGTCAGCTTTGCGCCTTGCAGCTTACCGACCGAACTGTTCAGGTTGTCTACGCACGAGATATTGATTTCTCCCATGCCCCCAATCTGTTTGGCCTGTTTGCCAATCGTCGCGCAGCGCTACAAGCGTTGCAAAGCCTCGCGGATGAACAGCAGCTGTGCTACGGCCTGCTGGGGCTGGAACCCCTGAGTCGCGGGCGCGCCTGTTTTCGCTCCTCGCTTAAGCGATGCGCCGGAGCGTGCTGCGGGAAAGAGAGTCATGAAGCCCATCATTTGCGTCTGTTAGAGGCGCTGGAAAGAGTGAGAGTAATTTGCTGGCCATGGAGCAATGCCATTGCGCTGCAGGAAACCCGCGCTGAAATGACACAGTACCATATCATCAACAACTGGCTGTGGCTGGGAACCGTTTCAACGCTGGATGAAGCGGCTACCCTGGCGCGTATGCCGGCCGGCTTTGACCATGATGGCTACAAAATTCTCTGCCGGCCTGTTCTGTCTGGTCAATATGACATTATTGAACTGCGTCCGGAGAATGGCCCGGCATCCAGTTAATCTCGCTAAACAGCAGTTTTCCCTCGCGCTCCAGCAGTCGTAAGGTGTGTTTACCGTCGTGCCAGCTTGCACCCTGATCGGCGGTCAGTAGCTTATCGCCCAGTTGCCAGGCACCGCTGATAACAAATACCACGCCGCCGCGCGAACCAAAAGTCGTAAACGTGCGGTCGGCAACTCTGACTTTCGCCTGGCAGACATCCCGTCGGGTCATGATATTGAAATCCATCGACATCTGCCCTTCTGTCAGCTTCGCTTTTACCACCTTGTCACCGGCAAAGGTAAAAGGCTGATGCTGTTTCAGAGTATGTGTGAAGGTGTTTGACTCTTCCAGGGTCACTTCTCCACCTTCCAGTAGAGTAATCACGCGTTCTACGCCGGGAAAGAGAGAAAACTCTCCGTTGGCTGCAATGGAGGCGATACTCGCCCGCCAGTGAAAATCTCGTGTTGCTGGCGGAAAACAGCAAATCTCACGGGTTTCTCCCGCACCATTTCGCCACAGATTGACCGGCATTTTGCGGATATCAAAGTATTCCATCATCCCTCCAGAAAGACGCAGCACGGCAACCCGCCGTAAACAGGCAGCCATAAATCATCATTGGTATGTTCACCCTGCAGATTATTGTTATCGGCAGCAGAGTTGATTTGCCTTAGCGATGAACCCGGTATTTTGCAAAAAGAATAACGCGCTGATCCAGGTAGAATTTTCACGGGCTTCAGGAGAATAGCGTGTCGTGTGTCCGGTGCAATAGGCAGGAAAGAAAAAACCGCCGATCCTGCCCACATCGTTAAACGTGTTGTGGACAAGAGCGGCGGTCTTGAGTTTGGTTTCACGCTGTGCGGCAATCAGTGCAACACAGCATGAATGATTTAGTGTAGACGCTGATCGATTACTCGGCAGCTTGTGGCATTTTACCTTTCTGCGCTGCACGTTCTGTCAGACGCTTCTCAAAATTGGCATTAAACTGCTTTTTCTGTTCCGGGGTCAGAATGTTGTAAATCTTGTTCTGAGTTTCCATATGCGCCAGCATGTTGGCTTTGCGCTGTTCTTCCATCTTCGCAATCTGCGCTTCGGCTTTCGCTTTATCGAAACTATCGCTGGCAATAATGTCGTGCATCGCGCGACGCTCTTCCAGCGGCGGACGTTTCATCTGGTCGCGTTGACCTTTCATGATCTCGCGAATCTGCTGTTTCTGAGCATCGGTCAGGTTCAGGTCTTTGAACATCATGTCGTGATGCGGGGCGAATTTACCGTTGTGGTGCATCATCGGTTTGGCATCAGCTGGCGCAGCTGTTGTCGTGTCAGCGGCATGAGCCAGGTTGGCAGCACCCAGGGCCAGAGTAGAGGCAACAAACAGAGCAGTCAGTTTACGCATAATTTCTATCCTTTCTTTCAGTTATTTTTACGACACTCATGCGACTCTTATGCAATGTGATGTCGTGTTGACGAGATTAACTTTACCGGCTTAAGCGTCAATTAATCAGAGCAACGGTAAAACAGTGAAAGTATAAAAAACAAATTTTCATCAATTATGAAGAAAAAAAGAATAAATTGCGCAGAGTTGCAATAAAAAATTACAACAGGATGATTTTGAAAGGATTATGAAGCACTATACCTGAACCCTGCTTATTAAGAAAGCAATTCACCAGGAATAATCCGTAATAAATAAAAACAGCACGCAAAAATAAGCCCTGAAGGATAAACCTGCAAGGCATATATATTTATCACATTTTTTGGAGCATCAGCCCGGCACGTAAACCACAGGCCACGTTGGGATTCGGAAAGAGAACGTATTCAACATCATGGGTGACAATAAAACGTTCATCACCGTCCTGCGCCAGCAAGGTTCCCTCTTTAAAAGGGGTAAAGTTGAGCGTCTGGTTATCCATATGGAGAATAAAATCATCGCTACGTCGCGTGATTTGCGACACTACGCGGTAGCGCAGCGGAGATGTTTCTCCCGTCGATACTCGCTCGCCTCGCAGCAACTGCGCCAGTGCGTCTGCCGTTTGCGCAAACTGGGACAGATCGTTTTGTCCAAACGGCAGCGCTTTACCGAGTTCCAGCGTACAGGCCAGTGCGCCAAAATGTTCAGCGCTAAAATGGGTGAACGTACCGCCAGGCGCCTGATGGAAGACCAGCGCCTCCAGTCCCGCATCTCCCAGCCATTCAAGAAAACCCTCATCCCAGGCAACGTTGCGTTGTGGCAACACGCCAAAGCGCAGATGCTGTGAACCGCGAATCGCGGTGTGTAGATCCAGATGCCAGCGTGCTGGCTCTTTCGCCCGCGAATAAAAATCCTCCAGACACAGCTCAAGCTCATGGGCTCGGCGCGTTTCTTCACTCGCGGTAAAAATCTGCCACCGGCCGCCAAACATACGATTCAGGTCGCTATGACAATACCGTTTTCCCGCAGCAAGCGCCTGCGGGTTTCCCAGAATCACCAGTAGCCGCCATGTTAGTGCCAGCTCGCCGCTAAATAACCGGGACAACAATGAGTCGAGTATCTCTACCGGAGCCGTTTCATTGCCATGGATCCCCGCAGACAGCACCAGAGAATGTTCAACGGGTGCAAGCGGCATCAGTTCCAGAATTCCGTGACCGATCCACTGCCAGTCAAAACCATGAATGGTTCCTTGCGTTTCCTCCGGAGTGGCACCTGCGAGCGTGATAGCCAGAAAGTTATCCATGGCGCGTCCCCTCCTGCTGGAAAGGATACACAGAGCCGAGGTTAAGCAATTGCGTCAGCGTATCAAGCGCTTCACGCCCCTCGCGCAACAGCTGTGGGTCGGCAAGGTCGGCAGCGGTAATACGATCGCGATAGTAACGATCAACCCAGTTATTCAAGGTGTTAAACAACACATCGTTCATGATAACCGCCGGATTCACCGCCTGCTGTTCCTGCAAGGTGAGCACCACTCTCAGGCGCAAGCATGCCGGACCGCCGCCGTTGGACATACTTTCACGCAGATCGAATACCCGCAGATCATCGATCGGATTGTCTTCCTCGACAAGACGGTTCAGATACCGCCACACGCCAGCATGCTCCCGGCACTCCTGCGGCAGGACCAGCATCATCGAACCGTCATCACGACTCAGCAACTGACTGTTAAACAGATAGGTAGTCACCGCATCCTGCACCGAAACTTCCGCAGTCGGGACTTCCAGCGGGGTAAAACCTGCCACCTGACTACGCAACTGCTCTAATAACGTCTGCTGTCTGACAAACGCCTGCTGATGACAAAACAACACCTGGCGATTCGACACCGCAATCACATCGTTATGAAACACACCAAGATCGATGACATCCGGATTTTGCTGAGCAAAAATACACTGATGCGGGTTAACCTGATTCAGTCGTGCGACCGCCTCACTGGCCTCACGGGATTGCCTTGCCGGATAGCGCTTCGGCTGGGATGCATTGCCTTCTTCACGACCGTAAACAAATAGCTGTACACCGGGATCGCCGTAATCTCCACCGAGGCGGTTATGGTTTGCCGCCCCTTCATCACCGAAAAGCGCAACCTGGGGTAACGCACCGTGGACAGCAAAACTATTCTCATCACGGAAAATAGCCCGTAGCAACGCTTCGGTAGTAGGCGCTTCCAGCGAACGGTGGAACTTATTATTCAGATTCGCCACCGTCAGATGCACTTTCCCGTCCAGCGAATCTGCTGAAGGGCAAACCGTTGCCGCATTCGCTACCCACATAGGCGATGCGGAGCTGGCACTGGAGAGCCAGTGAGGTGCCTGACGCGCCACTTTCTCCAGCACCTGTTCGTCGCTGCCGCTAAATCCCAACTGACGCAGAACCGGAATATAAGGCCGCTCATGGGGCGGGATCACCGCCTGAGGAAAACCCGCATCCGCCAACGCTTTCATCTTTAGCAGACCTTGCTTCGCCGCCAGACGCGGGTTCGACACCTGAAATCGATGTTTGGTTGAGGCCTCATTACCAAATGACAATCCAGCATAGTGGTGAGTCAGTCCCACCAGGCCATCAAAATTTACCTCACGGGCTTTCATAGATTATCCTCGCGAGAAAAATCCAGCCCGGGGCTAAGGGCCGTTGGCAGCGTTAAGACCGGTGATTCCAGACTGGCCATCGGCCAGGCGCAATAATCTGCGGCATACCACGCGCTGGCGCGATGGTTCCCGGAAGCGCCAACGCCGCCAAACGGTGCGGTACTCGCAGCGCCGGTTAACGGCTTATTCCAGTTGACGATCCCTGCTCGTGCCTCCAGCAGTAGCTGTTCAAACTGGCCGCGATCGGGCGAAACTAACCCACACGACAGTCCAAAGCGGGTGTTGTTCGCCACACGAATCGCCTCATCAAAACTGTCATAACGCCATACGCCAAGCAGCGGCCCAAAAACCTCTTCATCAGGTACGTTCGCCGCCCCGGTCAGTTCAATGATTCCAGGGGTCAGCAGTGACGTTCCGGCTTTCACCAGACGTGGCGCCAACAGCGTACGTCCCCCCAACGACGCCAGACGCTGCCAGGCATCATAGACATGCTGCGCGGCCTGTTCGGAAATCAGTCCGCCCATAAACGGCTGCGGTTCCGCATCCCAGTTACCGGGCATTAAACGCTGACTAACCTCCACCAGACGCGTCAGGAACGCATCACCCTGCGCGCCTTTTTTTACCAGCAGGCGGCGGGCACAGGTACAGCGCTGTCCGGCGGTGACAAATGCGGACTGAATGGTCAGATGTACCGCGGCATCAATATCCTCCGGATTCTCAATAATCAGCGGGTTATTACCCCCCATCTCGAGGGCGAGAATTTTTTCCGGTTGACCGGATAACTGCCGATGCAACTGATAACCGGTATTGGCACTGCCGGTAAACAGCAAACCATCGAGGTCTTCCAGTGCACTCAGCGCCTGCCCTGTTTCACGTCCGCCCTGCACCAGGTTCAGCACGCCCGGCGGCAGTCCCGCCTGTTCCCACAACTTTGTTACTGCTTCACCGGTCCACGGCGTCAACTCGCTGGGTTTGAAAATCAACGTATTGCCTGCCAGCAATGCCGGAACAATATGGCCATTGGGTAAATGACCAGGGAAGTTATACGGACCAAAAACCGCCAGCACGCCGTGTGGGCGATGGCGCAACGTTGCCGCGCCATCCGGTAGTTCACTGTGCTGCTCTCCGGTACGGGCATGGTAAGCTTTGACGGAGATGGCGATTTTATTGATCATCGCCGTCAGTTCAGTCGCGGCTTCCCAGCGTGGTTTGCCGGTTTCCCTGGCGATAATCTGGGTTAGCTCGGACTTATTGCTTTCCAGCAATGAAGCAAACTTTTCAACAATCGCCTGGCGTTCACTGAAGGGCTGTTTAGCCCAACCGGCAAAAGCTGCACGCGCAGCCTGGCACGCTTGCGTCACCTGCGTGGCATCGGCATCATTGCCGTGCCACAGCACATCACCACCTACTGGGTTGGTTTTCACACGGCGCTCGCCCAATCCCGTCACCCAGTCACCGTTTATCCATAGTGTCATGCTGTTTTCTCCTCTGCACAAAGACGCACAAAACGTACATGGTCGCCCGCGTGGCATTTCAGGGCATCCAGTTGTGCCGCCGTCAGTACCAGACGTTGGGTATCCGGGTCTGCGCGAACCAGCATGACGCGGAAGTTTTGATAGTTTTCATTGGCAACCAGACAGGCCGGATAATCGCCGGTTGCTGGCTGACCTTCCGCCACTTCCACCAGCCTGCTTTTACGAATCGCCCGCACCCGATCAATATCGCATTCCAGCGTCGGCCCGCCGTCGAAAATATCGACATAGTTGCGATAGCGAAAGCCCTCTTTCTCCAGCACCGCCCGCGCGGGCGCCGTTTGCGGATGAACCTGACCAATCACGCTTTGTGCTTCATCAGACAGGAAATCGGTGTAAATAGGATGCTTGGGCATTAATTCAGCAATAAACGCTTTTTGCCCTGTTCCGCAGAGAAAATCCGCCCGGCTGAACTCCATTGAAAAAAAGCGTTTGCCGAGGCTTTGCCAAAACGGCGAGTAACCGTGCTCATCGATCACGCCGCGCATCTCAGCCACGACCTTCTCATTAAACTTGTCACGAAACGCGGCCATAAACATAAAGCGCGATTTTGACAACAAATAGCCGTTGCCTTCTTTTCGCCAGTCCGGATCGAGAAACAGCGTACAAAGCTCGCTGCTACCCGTGTGATCGTTACTCAGAAACAGCGTCGGCAGCGCGTTATACACGTTCAGCTCTTTCGAGGCGTGGACCAGTGTGCCGACCCGATAGTTGTACCAGGGATCGTTAAGTCCTACCGCCACCTCAATGGCGCAAATCCCGGCCACAGTTCCGCTGGCGCTGTCTTCCAGCACAAACACATATCCCTGCTCACTTTTGGGCAACTCACCGCGCCAGGTTTGTAGCGAACGTTCGATACGCGCCATTAGCGTCGCTTCATTCGCCGGTAGCGAGGTCAATCCGCCGCCGGTCTTACCGGCAAGCTGCATCAACGCGGTGATATCAGCACGTTCAATGGGACGAATCACCATCATGATGAACCTCCTGCTTTAATGCGTTCGCAGGCCAGCGCAAAGCGATCCAGTCCGGTGGCGACTTCTTCTTCGCTGACATTGAGCGCTGGCGCAAAACGCACCACGTTAGCGCCAGCGATCAGTACCATCACCCCGGCAACAGCCGCTTCTTGCGAGATGAGTTTCGCTTTCCCGGCAAATTCCGCATTCAGCACGCAGCCGATCAGCAGCCCGAGTCCACGAATTTCACTAAACAGTCCAAAACGTTCGTTAATGGCGTTAATACGCTCCACAAACCAGTCGTGGCGCTGTTTTACTCCGTTGAGCACTTCCGGCGTGTTAACAATTTCCAGCAGTTTACCCGCCACCGCCGTCGCCAGCGGGTTGCCGCCGTACGTTGTACCGTGCGTACCCACCGTCATCACACTGGCGCAATGCTCTGTCGCCAGCAGTGCGCCGATGGGGAAACCACCGCCCAGCGCTTTAGCTGTCGTCAGCAGGTCCGGCGTAACGCCGTAATGCATATAGGCATACAGCTCGCCAGTACGGCCAACCCCGGTCTGAACCTCATCAAAAATCAGCAGCGCATTATGGCGATCGCATAATTCACGCAACCCCTGCAAAAACGCGTTTGTTGCAGGCACCACGCCGCCTTCGCCCTGGACAGGCTCGACGATGACCGCACAGGTCGTGTCATCAATCAGTTGACTGGCAGAATCGAGATCGTTATACACGGCATGGCGGATATCCGGCGGCAGCGGCGCGAAATCCTGTGAATAGGCGGGCTGACCACCGGCGCTGACGGTAAACAGCGTGCGGCCATGGAAGGCATTTTTAAACGCCACAATCCCGCTCTTCTGGCTGCCAAAACGATCGTGGGCATATTTACGCGCCAGTTTTAGTGCCGCTTCGTTGGCTTCTGCGCCGGAGTTACAGAAGAAAATGCGCTCGGCGAAGGTGGCGTCAATCAGCTTTTTCGCCAGACGCAATACCGGCTCGTTGGTGTAGCCATTTCCGGTATGCCAGAATTTGCTCGCCTGGTCGTTTAATGCCTCGCGCAATGCCGGATGGGCGTGACCCAGCGCGTTAACCGCAATGCCTCCCGCGAAATCGATATACTCTTTACCCTGCTGATCCCACAGACGTGAACCTTCACCCCGCACCGGAATAAAAGGGGCCGGAGCGTATACGGGCATCATCCATTCATCAAAATTTTCACGCGTAATTGACAGAGACATAGCGACCTCAACGGTAAATAAAAGGTTATTTATATGTTAATAAATATAGTGTTTGCGGTGTAAATGTAGATTGCAGGGTTCGTGCCAGCCAGCAAAAAAAGTGCATAAACGGAGGGCGAGAACGGAATATCAACAGGTTACAACGTGACGATATTCACTATACGTGCATATAAAGTGAATATGTTTGCGCATCAGGTGACTAAACAGAGGAAAAAACGCAGTTTTATTCAGTCGCCAAATATAATTCTGGAATTGTGATCGTATACGAAATTTTTCGGAAATTATTGCTCCATTCCGACGCGCTTCGCGCCAAAACGGTGCAGTTTTTGCTCCATCGTTAACACCATTAGCAATCATTGTTGGAATCAGGTGACAAGAAGCAGTCAGTCTGCAGAAATTCTGCTACCATCCTTGCACTATTCATCTTGCAAAGTGGCAGTGACTATGAAATTTGTCTCTTTTAATATCAACGGCCTGCGTGCCCGTCCCCATCAACTGGCAGCCATTGTCGAAAAACACCAACCGGATGTTATTGGCTTACAGGAGACAAAAGTCCACGACGATATGTTCCCTCTCGAAGAGGTAGCAAAGCTAGGTTACAACGTCTTTTATCACGGCCAGAAAGGCCATTACGGCGTCGCGTTGTTAACGAAAGAAACGCCAATTGCGGTACGTCGTGGCTTCCCGGGCGATGACGAAGAAGCGCAGCGTCGTATCATCATGGCAGAAATTCCGTCCCCTCTGGGCAGCATCACTGTGATCAACGGCTATTTCCCGCAGGGCGAAAGTCGTGACCATGAAACTAAATTCCCGGCCAAAGCCGCGTTTTATCAGAACCTGCAAAACTATCTTGAGACAGAGCTGAAGCGCGACAATCCGGTATTGATCATGGGCGATATGAATATTAGCCCAACCGATCTCGATATCGGCATTGGCGAAGAGAACCGTAAACGCTGGCTGCGTACCGGAAAATGTTCCTTCCTGCCGGAGGAGCGTGAGTGGATGGAACGCCTGCTGGGCTGGGGTCTGGTGGATACCTACCGTCACGCAAATCCTGAAAAGAATGACCAGTTCTCGTGGTTTGATTACCGCTCAAAAGGCTTTGACGATAATCGTGGCCTGCGTATCGATCTGCTGCTGGCGAGCAACCCATTGGCGGAACGCTGCGAAGAAACCGGCATCGACTATGAAATTCGCAGCATGGAAAAACCGTCCGACCATGCGCCGGTATGGGCTAAATTCAGCGT
This sequence comes from Citrobacter sp. Cf088, assembly GCF_030334295.1. Lineage (NCBI taxonomy): Bacteria > Pseudomonadati > Pseudomonadota > Gammaproteobacteria > Enterobacterales > Enterobacteriaceae > Citrobacter > Citrobacter sp. Cf088. The sequence continues at coordinate 121,415 of NZ_JAOWEE010000052.1, read as the reverse complement.
CTGACCTTCTATGTTTTTTTACTCTCCGGGCCCGGCCTGGAGAGTCTGTTTATTCTGTGCAAAATCAATAAAGCGACGGTAATACATTGTTGCGGCCGGGAATTTATTATATCTTCGCGCGCACTTTTCGCTGACGAAAATGCTCCATTGCACTCGGTTTTACAGGAGAACCCCCATGAAAAAGAAGTTCGCATAAAGCAGAATACCGGCTGCTGATTGTCGCGGTCCTGTTCTGCGTTCTGGCGGGAGTTTTCCATCATTATGGTCTGACCGACCTGATAACCAATTTCCATCATTTGCAAGACGTCATCCGCCAAAGCGGTATGTTCGGCTATACGCTTTATATCCTGCTGTTTATTGTTGCTGCGCTGTGTCTGATCCCCGGCAGCATCCTGGTGATCGTCGGCGGTGTGCTGTTTGGCCCCGTGGCAGGGACGCTTATCTCGTTAGTGGCAGCAACCGTGGCCTCGGCGCTGTCGTTTTTGCTGGCTCGCTGGCTTGGACGGGATCTGCTCCTGAAATACGTTGGGCATACGACAATGTTTCAGGCTATCGAAAAAGGTATTGCCCATAGCGGAGTTGACTTTCTGATCCTCACCCGGCTCGTGCCACTGTTCCCTTATAACATTCAAAATTACGCCTATGGGCTGACGGCTATTCCGTTCTGGTCATTTACCGTGATATCTGCGGCAACCACTTTACCAGGCATTTTTATTTATACGCTGATGTCGCACGAACTGGCCAGCGAAGGAATTAGTTGGGCATTTATCGGTAAGCTCAGCGTGGCGGGGCTGGCGTTATTCGTCCTCGTTCAGGCAGCCAAAGCCTGGGCCCGGTATAAGCATATCGATCCGTCAGCTCCTCACGAGTGCGCAGATAAATGATAAAACGACGCATCCATTACTACCGCGAAGGAGTGATAATCCTGCTGCTGCTCGCGCTGATGGCATGGGCGTGGATACCTGGCGTGAGCGATTTTCTCCACGCCAGCCTGGCGGCATTTGCCACGCTCGATCAGCATGCAATTGAGAATTTTATTCGTTCTTACGGAACTCAGGCGGCGGTCGTTTCATTCTTCCTGATGATCTTGCAGGCCATCGTCGCCCCGCTTCCCGCTTTTGTGATCACCTTTGCCAACGCCTCGCTGTTTGGTGCATTTTGGGGCGGCATATTGTCCTGGTGCAGCGCAATGGCCGGCGCGGCGCTGTGCTTTTTTATTGCCCGTGTTTTAGGCCGTGGCGCGGTGGAGAAACTGACCGGAAAAACGGTGTTGAACAACATGGACGCTTTTTTCGAGCGTTATGGCAAGCACACCATTCTGGTCTGTCGACTGTTACCTTTTGTACCGTTCGATCCGGTAAGCTACGCAGCAGGCCTGACCTCGATTCGGTTTCGCCATTTTTTCATCGCCACCGGTATCGGTCAGTTACCCGCCACTATCGTCTATTCATGGGCTGGTAGCCTGTTAACCGGCGGTACATTTTGGTTTGTAACCGGCCTGTTCATCCTGTTCGCTCTGAGCGTAATAATTTCAGTGGCGAGAAGCCTTTATCTTGAACATCAGCGAAAAAAAACCTGAGACTTCCCCCATTTTTAGCCATGGAGATACTATGCGTTACTGCTTATTGTGCCTGAGTTTAATGCTCTGTCCGCTGGCGACGTTTGCCCAGGACGACGGCTGGCAACAAATCAAAAATGATGCCCGCGGTCAGACGGTGTGGTTCAACGCCTGGGGTGGCGACAATGCAGTTAACCAGTATCTCGATTGGGTTAGCGGCGAGATGAAAACACACTATGCCATTAACCTGAAAATCGTACGTCTCGCAGATGCCGCCGACGCGGTAAAACGTATCCAGACAGAAGCAGCATCCGGGCGAAAAACCGGGGGTTCTGTCGATTTATTGTGGGTTAACGGCGAAAACTTCCGCACTCTGAAAGAAGCCGGGCTTCTGCAAACTCAGTGGGCGCAAACGCTACCTAACTGGCGCTATGTTGATACCCAGAAACCGGTGACCGAAGATTTCTCCGTTCCAACGGAGGGAGCTGAATCACCGTGGGGCGGTGCCCAACTCACCTTTATTGCCCGGCGCGATCTCACCGCGCAGCCGCCGCAATCTCCGCAAGCACTGCTTGAATTTGCGCAGGCGCACCCTGGCACGGTGACCTATCCGCGCCCGCCAGACTTTACCGGCACGGCGTTTCTGGAGCAGTTGTTAATATCGCTCACCACCAAACCACAAGCATTGAAAGTTGCGCCAGATGCAGCGACATTCGCCGACGTTACCGCGCCATTGTGGCATTATCTTGATACCTTGCACCCTGTACTTTGGCGTGAAGGCAAAGATTTTCCGCCCACGCCAGCACGAATGGATGTACTGCTCAATAGCGGCACCCTGCATTTGTCATTGACCTTTAACCCTGCCCACGCGCAGCAAAAAGTAGCCAGCGGCGAATTGCCTAAAAGCAGCTACAGTTTTGGTTTCTCACAGGGCATGCTCGGCAACGTGCACTTTGTTGCCATTCCGGCGAATGCCCGCGCCAGCGCCGGAGCAAAAGTCGTGGCAAACTTCCTGCTTTCGCCCGAAGCACAACTGCGTAAAGCCGACTCAACTGTCTGGGGAGATCCTTCGGTGCTTGATCCACAAAAATTACCTGTCGAACAGCGTGATGCGCTGCTGGCGCGGATCCCACAAGGACTCCCTGCCGTTCTGCCGGAACCGCATGCTGCCTGGGTAAACGCTCTGGAACAAGAATGGCTACGCCGCTACGGTACGCATTAATTTTGCTACTCTGGGCCATCATGGCGGCAGTTTATCTGCCGTTGGTGCCAGCGGCTTTCTCTCTGATAGCGCCAGCCCTTAGCCTACCCCATTGGCTGGCTCTCTTTGCCGACCCTCAACTTCCGCAGGCGTTACTGGCGACACTTGTTTCCACAGGACTGGCTGCCGGCGGCGCGCTAATCATCGCGCTGCTGGCGATCCTCGCTTTATGGCCCGGTGCAGGCTGGGCGCGACTAAGCACCCGTCTTCCGTGGCTGCTGGCGATCCCGCATGTTGCCTTCGCCACCAGCGTGCTGTTGTTTTTTGCCGAAGGCGGTAAAATCTGGCAATGGCTACCGTTCCTCAGCCCACAACCAGACCGTTACGGCATTGGGCTTGGCGTGACGCTGGCGGTGAAAGAGAGCGCTTTTTTGTTATGGATCCTCTCGGCTCTACTGAGTGAAAAACAACTTTCGCAGCAGGTTATCGTGCTGGATTCGCTGGGTTACAGCCGACTGCAATGCCTGAACTGGCTGGTACTGCCCGCTATCGGCCCGGCATTAGGCAAAGCTATGCTGGCGATTGTTGCCTGGTCACTCTCCGTTGTGGATGTGGCAATCGTCCTCGGCCCCGGAAATCCGCCAACACTGGCCGTATTGAGCTGGCAATGGCTCAGTCAGGGCGATGTCGAACAGCAGGCGAAAGGCGCACTCGCCAGCCTGTTGCTGGTGCTGTTACTCCTCATTATCGCGCTGGTGAGTTATCTGTTGTGGCGCGCCTGGCGACGTACTATCCCGGCAGTAAATGGTGAACGCCTGCATTTTTCACCTATAACAATCGCACGCCCGCTGGTACAGATCTTGCCCGTCAACGGTGTGGTATGCGCGCTTGTACTGGCGCTTATCGCCAGCTATTCCTCACTAAACCACGAGGCGCTCAGCAATAGCCTGCAGCTAGGGCTCCTTTCCAGCGTGTTAGCGCTACTGATACTTTTTGTCTGGCTGGAATGGAGTCCACAAACCGGGCACCGCTGGGTCTGGCTACCGCTCATTTTGCCTGCGCTACCACTGGTAACCGGACAATATCTGCTGGCGTTATATGCCGGACAGGATGGACTGATGACGACCATTATCTGGGGCCACCTGCTGTGGGTGATGCCCTGGATGCTATTTGTGCTTAAACCGGCCTGGCAGCGCATTGACTCGCGATTAATTTTGATTGCACAAACGCTGGGCTGGTCGCAGGGGCGGATATTCTGGCTGGTGAAATGCCCGCTGCTGGTGCGCCCGGCATTGATTGCCTTCGCGGTTGGCTTCTCGGTCAGTATCGCCCAGTATATGCCGACGCTGTGGCTAGGTGCCGGACGCTATTCCACTCTGACCACCGAAGCGGTGGCATTAAGCAGCGGCGGTAGCAGCGAGATTCTGGCAACACAAGCGTTGTGGCAGCTTCTTCTACCACTGCTCGTTTTCGCACTCGCAGCCTTTCTCGCCGCGTGGATTGGCCGCTTTCGACAAGGACTCCGCTAATGCTCATTGTGCAAAACGTTTCGTTGTACCAGGGGGCGACTGCGCTGCTGAAGAACGTTACCTTTCAGGTTGATAAAAGTGACATTGTCACGATCATGGGTTCTTCCGGCAGCGGAAAGTCTTCGTTGTTTTCGTGGATGGTCGGGGCGTTGTCGCCTCAGTTTCAGGCATCAGGCGAGCTGTGGCTCAACGAACGACGCGTTGACGCGCTACCTACGGCACAGCGCCAGATTGGCATTCTGTTCCAGGATGCGTTGTTGTTTGACCATTTCAGCGTTGGGCAGAATTTACTGCTGGCCCTACCTGCCAGCCTGCAGGGTTCCGCCAGACGACATGCGGTGGAAAGTGCTCTCGCACGCGCTGACCTGGCCGGTTTTTATTCTCGCGATCCGGCGTCGCTCTCCGGCGGACAACGCTCGCGTGTCGCCCTGCTCCGCGCGCTACTGGCTCAGCCCCAGGCACTGTTACTTGATGAACCCTTTAGTCGGCTGGATGCGTCGCTACGCGACACCTTTCGCCAATGGGTCTTCACCGAGGTGCGTAAGTTGGGGATCCCGGTGGTACAGGTGACCCATGATGCGCAGGACGTTCCGCCAGCAGGCCGCGTACTTCAGATGGAAAACTGGGCGTGAATGTGGCGATATGCTGCGTTAACGCAAGGTTTTTACTTAATCGGCGGCACAGAATGTCGTCCTCTTTTTTTCAACGTCGGGCTATTCGATGAAACGTGTTTCTCAAATGACCGCGCTGGCACTGGCTTTAGGGCTCGCTTGCGCTTCTTCCTGGGCTACTGAAACAGCACAGACGCTCACCCTCGACCAGTTACAGCAAAAGCAAGGCGCGGCGATCGATACCCGTCAGAGCGCTTTTTACAACGGCTGGCCGCAGTCGCTTAATGGTCCTTCAGGACACGAACCTTCCGCACTGAACCTGTCTGCCGCCTGGCTCGACAAGATGAATGATGAACAACTCAGCGCCTGGGTTCAGTCACATCAGTTGAAAACTGATGCGCCAGTAGCGCTGTATGGTAGCGATAACGACATACAGGCTGTCAAAGCCCGCCTGCAAAAAGTTGGCGTTAACCATATCTCCACCCTCAGCGATGCGCTTACGGACCCAGCCCGCCTGCAACGTCTGCCGCACTTCGAACAGCTGGTGTACCCGCAGTGGCTGCACGACCTGCAGCAGGGTAAAAACGTAACCGCTAAACCGGCGGGTGACTGGAAAGTGATTGAGGCCGCCTGGGGCGCGCCGAAGTTGTATCTGCTCAGCCACATCCCTGGTGCGGGCTACATTGATACCAACGAAGTTGAAAGCGAACCGCTGTGGAATAAAGTTTCCGACGCGCAGCTCAAAGCGATGCTGGCGAAACACGGTATCCGCCACGACACCACGGTGATTTTATACGGTCGCGATGTCTATGCCGCCGCTCGCGTGGCGCAAATTATGCTGTATGCAGGCGTGAAAGATGTTCGTCTTCTCGACGGCGGTTGGCAAACCTGGTCCGACTCAGGTTTACCGGTCGAACGCGGCACTCCGCCAACGGTGAAACCAGAACCTGATTTCGGCGTGAAAATCCCTGCCCAGCCGCAGTTGATGCTCGATATGGAACAGGCTCGCGGTCTGCTGCATCGCCAGGATGCGTCTTTGGTGAGCATTCGTTCATGGCCAGAATTTGTCGGTACCACCAGTGGCTATAGCTACATTAAGCCAAAAGGTGAGATTGCAGGTGCACGTTGGGGCCACGCAGGCAGCGACTCCACGCATATGGAAGATTTTCATAACCCGGATGGCACCATGCGCAGCGCGGATGACATCGCCGCCATGTGGAAGCAATGGAATATCCTGCCGAATCAACAGGTCTCTTTCTATTGCGGTACCGGCTGGCGCGCTTCAGAAACGTTTATGTATGCCCGCGCGATGGGCTGGAAAAACGTCTCCGTCTACGACGGCGGCTGGTATGAGTGGAGCAGCAATCCAAAAAATCCGGTTGCCAGCGGTGAACGGGGCCCGGACGCCAGTAAGTAAGATTGTCATTATTGCCGGATAAGCGTATCCGGCAACGCAATACGCTACGCCTGACGCTGAACCGCTTTCAGTGTCAGGTATCCGCTCCAGATCCGGGTAAATGTCGTCATCCAGCACAGCGCGCCAAAGACCCACGCCATCACGGCAAAATATTCCGGGAACAGACAACCCAACACAAATAGCAAAATCGTCTCAGTACCTTCGGTCAGTCCCCCCAGATAATAAAACGATTTATGCGCGTAGCCCGGGTTATCAATTTGATGTTTCGCCGCCAGCGCGGCAAAGGCCAGAAAGCTGCTGCCGGTTCCCATAAAGGCGAACAGCAGCCAGCCGCCAGCCAGCGAGTTAGCCGCCGGATCGGCGAGCATAAAACCGAATGGCACTAAGGCGTAAAACAGAAAATCGAGCGTGATATCAAGAAATCCGCCTGCGTCGGTTAGCCCTCTGCGCCGCGCCAGAGCCCCATCCAGCCCATCAAAAAGCCGATTGAGCACAATGGCCGCCAGCGCTGCCAGATACCAGCCTAACGCCAGAAATGGCAAGGCCAACACGCCAATGGCAAAACCGACCAGCGTAAGCCCGTCCGGGGTAATCGCCGGTTTATCAATAATGCTTACGCAGCGATGCAAAAGGGGTTTTAATCGCGGATGAATATGACGATCAAGCATGCGGGCGTCCTTTAAAGCTGTCGCACAGCCCCTGGGAAGGAATATCGAGAGCAGCATTAAAACGCGCCGAGAGATTTTGAAACGCAATCAGCGCGGTCATTTCCGTAATGGCATCATCGGTAAAATGCTGCTTCATCTGCGCTTTCAGCGCATCATCAACCTGTGGAGGCGTTGCGGTCACCGCATCGGCATAGGCCAGAGCTACTTGCTCTTCTGCGCTAAATAGCGCCGATTCTTGCCAGTTGGCAACCTGTAAGACTTTATCCAGCGCGCCACAGCGTTCAGCCAGCCGTAAACTGTTGGCATCAACGCAGAAAGCGCAGTGGCACACCTGAGAAACGCGGGTCATCAACAGCGCGCGCATCACCGGCGTTAAGCGCGCCTTTTTACGCTCCAGAAACCCGACAAACAGCGCCACCAGCCAGAACAGAAACGGCATCCGCCCCCACCAGCGCGTGGGATGCAGCACATCGCCATAATGTTTTTTCTGCGTAGCAACGAGCGGTTTTAGACTGGAAGGGATACGCGTTAACGGCTTTACCCACGACTGAGGTTCGTTCAACGGTGGCTCCTGAATACTTTAGATAAAACAAAGATAACGATAGTATGTCATTTTCTGCTGTTAGATCTTGATGAATATAATGAAAACCCTCGACGTGGTCGCCGCTATCATTGAACGTGATGGCAAAATTTTACTGGCTCAGCGTCCGCTACATGCGGATCAGTCAGGCATGTGGGAGTTTGCCGGCGGTAAGGTTGAATCGGGCGAAAGTCAGCCCGAGGCGCTGTTCCGTGAACTGCGTGAAGAGTTGGGCATTGAGGCAGTCGTGGGGCGCTACATTGCCAGCCATCAACGCGAGGTTTCGGGCCGACTGATTCACTTACATGCCTGGCATGTACCGTCATATCAGGGGGAACTGAAGGCGTATGAACATCAGGATATCGTCTGGTGTTCACCCGAAGAGGCGCTGCGTTATCCGCTGGCGCCTGCCGATATCCCACTACTGGAAGCGTTTATTCTTTTACGCGACGCCAGACAAGCGGATTTGTGCTGATCGTTTTCTCATCGCGTTGGCACTGAAGCAAGACGCCGTCAACTTTAATCACTGCCCCTTCTGAATAGTTTTGATCCTGATAAATACAGCACTGGCTACAGGGCTGCGCCCGCTGACCGCTGGAACTGAACACTTCCGGCGGTACGTTAACCTGCACATCCGGGCGATAAGGCTGATTTGCCAGCGTCGCGCTGGACACCAGGGCCAACACGCCTGCCACGATTAAACGGCGCATACTCTTTCCTTTTTAACTGACAATTATGCTCAGTATAACGGTATAAATCGGCAGAAACTTTAGCCTCTTCGATCATCGTTTTTTGTTATGACCCACGACGCAATATTAATTTACTTAGCGGGGTTAATTTTTTCTTGCGTCGCGTCACAGTGCTGATGGTATAGTCAAAAACTGCACAACACTTAACACAAAAATCAAAAATATAACCATATCAATACATAAGAGGTTCTTATATCTATGGATCAGACATGTTCTCTGGAGTCATTCCTTAACCATGTGCAAAAGCGCGACCCGAATCAAACCGAGTTCGCGCAAGCCGTTCGTGAGGTAATGACCACGCTGTGGCCTTTCCTTGAGCAAAACCCGCGTTATCGCCAGATGTCATTGCTGGAACGTCTGGTTGAACCGGAGCGCGTGATCCAGTTCCGCGTAGTCTGGCTGGACGATCGCAATCAGGTGCAGGTCAACCGCGCATGGCGCGTGCAGTTTAGCTCTGCCATTGGCCCATACAAAGGCGGTATGCGTTTCCACCCTTCCGTGAACCTGTCGATCCTGAAATTCCTTGGCTTCGAACAGACGTTTAAAAATGCCCTCACCACCCTGCCAATGGGCGGGGGTAAAGGCGGGAGCGATTTCGATCCGAAAGGGAAAAGCGAAGGCGAAATCATGCGTTTCTGCCAGGCGCTGATGACCGAACTGTTCCGCCATTTAGGTCCCGATACCGACGTTCCGGCGGGCGATATCGGTGTGGGTGGCCGTGAAGTCGGCTTTATGGCCGGGATGATGAAAAAACTCTCCAACAACAGCGCCTGCGTCTTTACCGGTAAAGGTCTCTCTTTCGGCGGCAGTCTGATCCGCCCGGAAGCCACCGGCTACGGTCTGGTGTATTTCACCGAAGCGATGCTCAAACGCCATGGTCTGGGCTTTGAAGGCATGCGCGTAGCGGTTTCTGGCTCCGGTAACGTGGCGCAATTCGCCATTGAGAAAGCCATGGAGTTTGGCGCGCGGGTGGTTACCGCCTCCGATTCCAGCGGTACCGTAGTCGACGAAAGCGGATTTACCAAAGAAAAACTGGCGCGCCTGTGCGCAATCAAAGACAGCCGCGACGGTCGTGTAGCAGATTATGCCCGTGAGTTTGGCCTGACCTACCTGGAAGGCAAACAACCGTGGTCAGTTCCGGTCGATATCGCCCTGCCGTGTGCCACGCAGAACGAGCTGGATGTCGATGCAGCACGCGTATTGATCGCCAACGGCGTGAAAGCTGTCGCCGAAGGGGCAAACATGCCGACCACTATCGAGGCCACCGATCTGTTCCTCGAGGCAGGTGTACTGTTCGCACCGGGTAAAGCCGCCAACGCCGGTGGTGTAGCGACATCCGGTCTGGAAATGGCGCAAAACGCCGCTCGTCTGGGCTGGAAAGCGGAGAAAGTGGATGCGCGCCTGCACCACATCATGCTGGATATTCACCATGCCTGCGTTGAATACGGCGGCGAAAGCAAGCAGACCAACTACGTACGTGGCGCCAACATCGCAGGCTTCGTAAAGGTTGCCGACGCGATGTTGGGTCAGGGTGTGATTTAATATTGTATCTGCAGGCCCGTAGGCCGGATAAAGCACGGGTGCCGCATCCGGCTATGCCTGATGCGCTATGCTTATCAGGCCTACAAACTTACAGACCCGCCTCTTCAGATGGCGGGCTTTTTTTCGCCGGACGTTTACGCGGCGCACCCTTTTTCTTATCGCCACCACTGCCGCCAGGTGCAGCAATTCCACGAAAGCGTCGTACCGGTGTGCTGCGCGCCTGATCGATAAGCTGATACAGCGTCCCCACCAGCGGCTGCATGAAATCCTGATAGCGACATTGCTTTTCGCTGATTTGGGTCAGTATAGATTCCCAGTGCGCGGTCATGTCCGGGCGCGTCGCCATTTCTGGCAACGAGTGGAACAGCGCTTTTCCTGCGTCGGTCGAATGAATATACCGCCCTTTTTTCACCAGGAACCCGCGCTTAAACAGCAGTTCGATAATACCGGCGCGCGTCGCTTCCGTACCTAAACCATCCGTTGCGCGCAGGATCTTTTTCAGATCTTTATCCTGCACGAATCGCGCAATCCCGGTCATCGCTGACAGCAGCGTGGCATCGGTAAAGTGACGTGGTGGTTGAGTCTGACGTTCAACCACTTCGCCTTTTTCGCACAGCAGTTCGTCATCTTTTGCCACCACCGGCAACGGCGTTCCGTCGTTGTCTTCGTCGCGCTCTTTGTTGCCAAGCAGCGTGCGCCATCCGGCTTCCGCCAGAAAGCGCGCTTTGGCGACAAACTTGCCTTTGGCGATGTCCAGCTCAATCACGCACTTTCTGAATACCGCATCCGCGCAAAACTGCATCAGATACTGACGGGCAATCAGGTTGTAGATTTTCGCTTCGTTGTCATTCAGATTGATGGACGAACTGCGCGCGGTAGGAATGATGGCGTGGTGCGCATCCACTTTTTTGTCGTCCCAACAGCGATTTCGCGTATCGGGATTGACCGCCGGTTGCGGGAGCAGATCCGGTGCATGGACGCTAATCGCGTTCAGTACCGCATGACGTCCGGCAAAATGCTCTTCCGGCAGATAACGGCTATCCGAACGCGGATAGGTAATCAACTTATGGGTTTCATACAACTTCTGGCAGATATCCAGAACGTTTTGCGCACTTAAACCGAAGCGCTTCGCCGCTTCAATCTGCAACGCCGACAGCGAGAACGGTAACGGCGCGGATTCTGATTCCCGTTTATCGTTATAGCTGGTGACTATCGCCGGTTGACCGTTAATTCGGTTCACCACGTGTTCAGCCAGCGTGCGATTCAGCAAGCGCCCTTCTTCATCCTGATACGGCTCACACGCTTCGCTCGGCTGCCAGATAGCGGTAAACCGCTCATCGGCGGGCGTTACGATATGCGCTTTCACTTCGAAGAAGTCTTTGGCGACGAAGTTCTCAATCTCTTCATCACGACGCACAACCAGCCCGAGCACCGGCGTTTGTACGCGCCCGACCGAAAGTACGCCCTGATAGCCCGCGTTACGTCCGAGAATGGTGTAAGCGCGCGTCATATTGATACCGTACAACCAGTCCGCACGCGCTCGCGCCAGTGCCGACACGCACAGCGGAATAAACTCACTGTTGGCGCGCAGCCGCTCAATAGCCCGCTCAACGGCCTGCGGGTTGAGGTCGTTAATCAGGCAACGCTGCACCTTCTGGCGCTTTTCAGGCGCCAGTTGCAGGTAATCCAGCACTTCATCCACCAGCAGTTGCCCTTCACGATCGGGGTCACCGGCGTGAATAACTTCGCTGGCCTCATGCAAAAAGCGCTTAATGACGTTGAGCTGTTTGGTCACCGAGGGGCGCGGTTGCAGTTGCCACTTTTCCGGGACAATCGGCAGATCGACCAGACTCCAGCGAGCATAACGACTGTCGTAGGCATCCGGCTGCGCCTGTTCAAGCAGGTGACCAATACACCAGGTCACCACTTGTCCATTTCCGCATTCGATAAAACCATCGCCTTTGCGATGCGGCTTTGGCAGCACATCGGCGATAGCACGCGCCAGACTTGGTTTTTCGGCAATAAACAACCGCATCGAGTTAACGAATCTCAACCATGGCGCGACCGCCACGAGCTTCCACTAACTCACCAATGGCGGTGAGATCGATACCGAACTGCGCCGCTGCCGTTTTCACTTCGGCTTCAGCTTCCGGCGTTACCGCCAGCAGTAGGCCACCGGAAGTTTGCGGATCACACAACAGATCGCGTACCGATTGCGGCATTTCACCCATCAGGTGTCCGTAGCTGGCAAAGTTACGTTGGGTACCGCCGGGTACCGCCCCCTGCGCGATGTATTCTTCAACGCCAGGCAGCTTAGGAATATCCTGGTAGATAATTTGCGCCTGAACGCCTGCGCCCTGACACATTTCACTCAGATGCCCCAGCAGACCAAAACCGGTAACGTCGGTCATGGCTTTCACGCCGTCGATATCGGCGAATGCCGCACCGGCAATGTTCATCCGACACATCACTTCTGTCGCCAGTCCTTTGTGTTCTTCCTTCAGTAGTGATTTTTTCTCTGCTGTCGTCAGAACGCCAATCCCCAGAGGCTTGGTCAGGAATAACTTACACCCTGCCTCTGCGGTGCTGTTTTTCTTCACGCGTTCGGTCGGCACAACGCCAGTTACCGCAAGGCCAAAGATAGGCTCTGGGGCATCGATAGAGTGGCCGCCCGCCAGCGCAATACCCGCCTGACGGCAGGCAAAACGTCCGCCTTCGGTGACTTCGCGGGCGATTTCCGGTGCCAGCTTATCCAGCGGCCAGCCCAGAATAGCAATTGCCATAATCGGTTTGCCGCCCATGGCGAAAATATCGCTGATGGCGTTAGTGGCGGCGATGCGGCCAAAATCAAACGGATTATCAACAATCGGCATAAAGAAATCGGTGGTGCTGATAACACTGGTGCCGTTTCCCAAATCGTATACGGCCGCGTCGTCGCGAGTTTCATTACCCACCAGTAAGTTCGGATCAACAAACTTCGCCTGCTCGCTGTGCAGGATGGTTTCCAGCACTTTTGGGGAAATTTTACAACCGCAACCGGCTCCGTGGCTGTATTGCGTTAAACGAATAGCTTGCTCGCTCATGGACATCTCCTGTCATTGCAATCCGGATATGGTAGCGCTCATTCCATGATGTGGTAAGAGTGACTGTCTGAATTCGAGTGTCTTTGCTCAGAATCCAGACAGTTTTGCCGTTGATATCAGAAATAACGGACGAATGCGCTCGGATCGGCAAGGTTGATCGTCGTGGATGCTTTTAGCTGCGGTGTACCCAGATAGAGGAAACCGACGATTTTATCTTGCGGGCGACAGTCGAATGCTTCACGAACGACCGCACTTTCGGTTAATGCACCACTGCGCCAGATACCGCCAAAGCCCTGGGCAATTGCGGCCATCTGCATAGCCATCACCGCACAACCGGCAGACATTTCTTGTTCCCACAGAGGAACCTTGTCGTTTTCTTCACATTTCGCCACCACGGTAATAATCAGCGGCGCGCGAAACGGTGCGTTGCGCGCTTTTTCCTGAGCTTTCTCATCGCTACCTGCGGCAATCGCGCCTTTCTCAAGTACGGTGCTAAAGCGTTCACGCCCTTCACCCTCAATGACATAGAATTGCCACGGTTGCAGCGTTTTGTGGTCCGGTGCGCGCATTCCCGCCCGCAGAATGTTTTGCAGTTGCTCTCCAGCCGGGGCCGGGTCGACAAGACGAGAAGCGCTACGACGGGTGATAAGTAATTCGAGTGCATCCATTTGCTTAACTCCAACAATGAGATTTGTTCACAAAATTAACACGTGAGCGGATTTTGTTACAGCACAGGCGGTGATTCCTGCTGACAAGTGCCTGTCTGGTCATTACGATAGCCTCATCTTATCGCCTTTCTCCGGGATTTCGGGATGGCGTGTTGTTAATCGGTAGGGAGAATACATGCGAACCCTGTGGCGATTTATTGCCGGATTTTTTAAATGGACGTGGCGATTACTTAATTTCGTCCGTGAATTTGTGCTTAACCTGTTCTTCATCTTCTTGGTGCTGGTGGGCGTGGGTATATGGATGCAGGTCAGCAGCAGCAATACCAGTGAACACGCTGAGCGAGGCGCACTGCTGCTGGATATCTCGGGGGTGATTGTCGATAAGCCGTCGAGCACCAGTCGCTTAAGCGTTATTGGTCGTCAGCTGTTTGGTGCCAGTTCCGATCGCCTGCAGGAAAACTCCCTGTTCGATATCGTGAATACTATTCGCCAGGCAAAAGATGATCGCAACATCACCGGCATTGTGATGGATCTGAAAAATTTTGCCGGGGCCGACCAGCCTTCCATGCAGTATATCGGTAAAGCGCTGCGGGAATTCCGCGACAGCGGCAAACCGGTCTTTGCCGTAGGCGATAACTTCAGCCAGGGGCAGTACTACCTCGCCAGTTTCGCCAATAAAATTTATCTTTCTCCACAGGGTTCCGTTGATCTGCACGGCTTTGCCACCAACGGTTTGTACTACAAGTCCCTGCTCGACAAGCTGAAAGTTTCCACGCACGTGTTCCGTGTCGGGACTTATAAGTCTGCCGTAGAACCGTTTATCCGTGATGATATGTCTCCTGCCGCGCGTGAAGCCGACAGCCGCTGGATCGGCGAGCTGTGGCAGAACTATCTCGATACGGTTGCTGCCAATCGCCAGATCCCTGCTCAGCAGGTGTTCCCGGGCGCACAGGCCATGCTGGACGGTTTGACAAAAGTCGATGGTGATACCGCGAAATATGCGCTCGACAACAAACTGGTGGATGCACTGGCCTCCAGCGCCGAAGTCGAAAAAATGCTGACCAAACAGTTTGGCTGGAGCAAAGCGGATAAAAATTATCGCGCTGTCAGCTATTACGATTACTCACTGAAAACGCCAGCGGATACTGGAGACAGCATTGGCGTTATCTTCGCCAATGGCGCGATTATGGACGGTGAAGAAACCCCTGGGAATGTGGGCGGTGACACGACTGCCGCGCAGATCCGCGAAGCCCGTCTTGATCCGAAAGTGAAAGCCATTGTTCTGCGCGTGAACAGCCCTGGCGGCAGCGTCAGTGCCTCCGAAGTCATTCGTGCTGAGCTGGCTGCGGCAAAAACGGCGGGTAAACCGGTTGTGGTGTCCATGGGCGGCATGGCGGCATCCGGTGGGTACTGGATCTCCACCCCAGCAAGCTACATTGTGGCGAACCCCAGCACGCTGACCGGTTCAATCGGCATCTTTGGCGTGATCAACACCGTGGAAAACAGTCTGGATTCCATTGGCGTACACACCGACGGCGTAGCGACATCCCCACTGGCGGATATCTCCATCACCAAAGCGTTACCACCAGAAGTGCAGCAAATGATGCAACTGAGCATCGAGAACGGCTATAAGCGCTTTATCACACTGGTCGCAGATGCGCGTAAGACAACGCCTGAGCAGATTGACAAAATCGCGCAGGGCCACGTCTGGACCGGCCAGGATGCGAAAGCCAACGGTCTGGTAGACAGTCTGGGTGATTTTGATGACGCCGTGGCGAAAGCGGCTGAGCTGGCCAAACTGAAACAATGGCACATTGAGTATTATCAGGACGAACCGACATTCGTTGATATGGTGATGGACAGCATGTCAGGCTCCGTTCGTGCCATGCTGCCTGACGTCATTCAGGCTATGCTCCCACCACCGCTGGCCTCTGCGGCCAGTGCAGTAAAAGCCGAAAGCGATAAGCTGGCCGCATTCAACGATCCGCAAAACCGCTATGCGTTTTGCCTGACCTGCGCCAACGTTCGCTAACTATTGACCCCTCTTCGGGATGAAGAGGGGTTTTCTTTGAGACAGAAGAAAAGTCATGCAGAAAAAATCAATTTACGTTGCCTATACCGGCGGTACCATTGGTATGCAGCGCTCAGAACAGGGTTATATTCCCGTTTCCGGTCATCTGCAGCGCCAGCTGGCATTGATGCCTGAATTCCACCGTCCGGAGATGCCAGACTTCACCATCCACGAATACGCCCCGCTGATGGATTCCTCCGATATGACGCCGGAAGACTGGCAGCATATTGCGGAAGACATTAAAGCGCACTACGACGATTACGATGGTTTTGTCATTCTGCACGGCACTGACACCATGGCGTTTACGGCTTCGGCGCTCTCTTTTATGCTGGAGAATCTGGGCAAGCCGGTCATTGTGACAGGGTCACAAATCCCATTGGCAGAGCTACGTTCTGACGGACAAATCAATTTGCTGAATGCGCTGTACGTTGCAGCAAATTACCCGATCAATGAAGTTACCCTGTTTTTCAACAATCGATTGTTTCGCGGCAATCGGACCACTAAAGCGCATGCTGATGGTTTTGACGCGTTTGCCTCACCCAACCTTGCACCACTGCTGGAAGCCGGGATCCACATTCGTCGGCTGGGAACTCCGCCCGCACCTCACGGTACAGGTGAGTTGATTGTGCATCCTATCACTCCGCAACCGATTGGCGTGGTCACCATTTATCCGGGGATCTCCGCTGATGTAGTACGCAACTTCCTGCGCCAACCTGTAAAAGCATTAATTTTGCGCTCCTACGGCGTGGGGAATGCGCCGCAGAATAAAGAGTTCCTGAAAGAACTTGAAGATGCGAGTTCGCGTGGCATTGTGGTGGTGAACCTTACGCAGTGTATGTCCGGTAAGGTGAACATGGGGGGCTACGCGACAGGCAATGCGCTGGCGCATGCTGGCGTGATTGGCGGCGCGGATATGACCGTCGAAGCCACACTCACCAAACTGCATTATTTGCTGAGTCAGGGACTGGATACGCAGACGATCCGTGAAGCGATGACGCAAAATCTGCGTGGTGAGCTCACGCCTGACGATTAAAGGAGTCTATGCCCATGGCCCGAGCCTTACTGTTGGTCGATTTACAAAATGACTTTTGTGCCGGTGGTGCCCTCGCGGTCCCACAAGGTGACAGCACAATCGATATCGCCAACCGCCTGATTGACTGGTGTGCCGTACGCGGTGACACCGTCGTTGCCAGCCTGGACTGGCACCCGGCTAATCACGGTAGTTTTGCCAGCCAGCATCAGGTCGAGCCCTACAGCCAGGGACAACTCGATGGACTGGCGCAGACGTTCTGGCCCGATCATTGCGTACAAAACAGCGCAGGTGCAGCCCTGCATCCACTGCTGAACCAGCGTGCGATAACTCAAACGTTCACTAAAGGTGAGAACCCGCTGGTCGACAGCTATAGTGCGTTTTTTGATAACGGTCGTCGTCAGGCTACCGCGCTCAATGCTTGGCTACTCGAGCGCCGCATTGCCGAGCTCATCATCATGGGTCTGGCAACCGACTATTGCGTTAAATTCACCGTACTGGATGCGCTCGATCTTGGCTACACCGTCAGCGTTATTACCGACGGCTGCCGTGGGGTTAATATTCAACCCCAGGACAGTGCAAACGCCTTTATAGAAATGTCGGCGGCGGGTGCAACGCTGTATACGTTGGATGACTGGCTGGAAACCCAGCCGTAAGCGATGCCGACAGGGTCACTCCTGTCGGCGCGTTATCTCAGGCCAGCGCTGAAATCTCTTCCAGCGATACTTTGCGTGTTTCGATGCCAAAACAAAAAAGAATCAGCGCGCATAGAACCAACATTACTCCTAACACGATAAAGACCGTAATGGATCCATAGCGGGTCAACAAAATAGCGACGCCATAGGGCGTAAACACAGCGACAATCCTTCCCACCGCATTCACAAAACCTGATCCTCTCAATCTAAGGTGCGTGGGCCATAGTTCTGGGACATAAACTGCAGAGGCAAAGCAGACATACATATACAGAAAAAAAATCATCACCAGCCCGTAGCTCAGAATGGCCCACTCTTCAGTTTGAAGTGAATAGAAATACCCGAGCAATGCGATAATAATCAACAAGAATGAGCCAAACAATCGCCGTGGAAAGCGATCGATAATTAACGCGGCAATAAATATCCCAACTGGCGCGCCAATCATAATTATCGCGGTCATAAATATGGATTTCGTTACATCGATTCCCGAATTAACAAATATAGTCGGGATCCATACCGTAATGGTGTAGAGCGAAATATTCATTGCGATAAGCACCGTGATCGCCACCAGTGTACAGCGCAACATTGGCCCCTTAAACAATAGCCAAAATGAACCACTTGCCGTGCTTAAATCCGCCGACGGGCATTCGTTCCGGCAGGATGGTAAAGTGATGTTTTTTTCTAGCTCAATTTGCGATTCAACCTGCATAAGATGTTTTTCAGCTTCGCTTCTCTTCCCTTTACCAGCCAGCCAACGTGGGGATTCAATATAGTATTTTCCCGACAGATACCAGGCCAACAGCATTGCCATGCCACCGAGCAGAAACATCACCCGCCAGCTTAAAAGTGCAATGATCACGACGCCAATTGCCGCAGATAGCATTGGTGCCCAGTTGCCGACAAATGACAGACGGGCAGACCATTTCCCACGTACCGCGGGTGGAATAAATTCTGTAAATGAGGCATAGCCCACCATAATTAGCGCCCCCATTCCAATCCCCATCAGACAGCGGAAGAAGATAAGCCAGTACATGTTGGGCACAAACGTTGCAGCGCAGGCTGAGGCCCCGACGATTAACAAATTGATACGGAACGCTTTGCGTCGACCGAGATAATCACCAATAAAGCCGCCGGCTAGTGAACCGATAAAGTAGCCGAACATCAGCGCTGAGGTAAACGCGGCATTTAGATAATTGTTTGACCAGCCAGTGTTGACTAATTTTGCTAATACCACATTCCCGGAATAGCTGAGAAAACCGGTTGTTAACAAACTAAAACTAATAATGCCGAAAATACGAAAATGAAATCGAGATAAAGGTAAGCGATCTAATCTTGCGCCGATAGGGTCACATTGTTCCATCTGGATGCCTCAAATTCAGCTAAATAGAAAGTATGGCGATCGCGGCAGAAGCAATTTTGCCGCGCCATCCATCATCATTAGATTCTTATGGCATTTCCCAGGTGCAAACTAGAATAATATCGACACAACCCTCGCTATAGTTAATAAACGAGTTGAATATTATTCTCTTTGCAAAATGCAATCCACTCTGCACCCGGTGCCTTATTGGTTATTAGGTAATTAATATGGCTAAAGTCCACTAGCTGAACGAAAGCTTTACGATCAAACTTTGAGTGATCAACTAACAGGGCCACCTCAGTCGCCTGGCGGATCATGGTTTTTTTGATTTCCGCTTCTGCTTCATTAGAATCAAGCGCCCCACTCTGCATATCCAAACCTTTGCAGCTCATCACCATGATATCGACATGATAGCGGCTGATAATCTCCTTGGTGATTCTTCCCTGCAGCGACAGCGTATTCTTATTCAGCTCACCGCCAGTAGAAACCACGTTAATTTCTGACTGCGCCAGCTCATGAAATGCTTCAGCCGAATTGGTAAGCAACGTCAGATCGTTTCTTTCCTTCAACAGCTTTAATAATTCCATCGCGGTACTGCTGGAGTCGGCAGCCATTGTGGTCTTATTTTTAATAAACGGTAATGCATTACGTGCAATGATCTGCTTTTCTTCGAAGAAAGATTTTGCACGCTTATAAAAATGAATATTGTCGGACAACGCGGTGGTATTGAGCACTGCACCACCATATGTTCGGGTCAAAAAACCTTCATCTTCCAGTTTTTCAAGATCGCGGCGAATCGTTTCCTCAGTCACCTGAAAGATTGAACTTAAATTAGATACCACCACTTTCTTATCGTTAGCCACCATTTGCTTAATGGCCTGAATCCTGTCTTTTGCCGCCACGATGATACCTCTGTTTCCTGCAAAGTAATAATAAGACCCTAGTATCTCACAGGCTATATTTATTTTCAAAAGAACATGTCTGAATCACAGATTTTAATACTCTTTTACACAGAAACAGAGGTCAATCCTATCTGAATTAATTTATATCCAACGCTTCCGCCATTCGCCTCATCAATAATGAATCATCATCTGTCAGGGGAATGGTTAACGCCTCTACATTCTCGCGAACCTGTTCAGGTGCGGTTGCGCCACTCAGTAAGGTGATCAAATCGCTTTGCTTTAAAATCCACGCCAGAGCTAGTGCGGGGATTGTGCAGCGGTATTTTTCACACAGCGGCTGCCACTGCCCTAGCATATCAATCACCCGCAGCATATTTTCCCGCTGAAACCAGACCTTGTTAGCCCGCGCGCCGCCAGGAACATAATCTCGGGCGATAGTACCGGTCAACAACCCCTGCTCAAGCGGTGAATAGACCTGCACGATGATGCCATTCTGCTGGCATAGCGGCAGCAGTTCAGCTTCCAGCGCCCGGTCAAGAATGCTGTACTTAGCCTGGATAATATCCAGCTCACCGTGTTTGAGATACTCCCTGATATGCCCGGCATTGACGTTCGCCGCACCAATCGAACGGATTTTCCCCTCTTTTTTCAGTGCGTTCAGCGTGTCTACGGTTTCCGCAATCGGCGTAAAACAGGGTTCGACCGACTGCCAGTGGGTCATATAGATATCAATACTGTCGATACCCAATCTTTGCAGGCTGGCATCAACCTCTTCGCGAATAGACTCAGGCGTAAGGTTTTTATACAGCTGGCGATCGCCCACTTTGTTAAACAGGCTGCCTGTTCGCTCCCAGACGATGCCGCATTTGGTTTCAACCACTACCTCGCTGCGCGGCAGCTTTTTCAGCGCCTGACCGACAATCACTTCACTGTTGCCAAAGTTGTAGCCTGGCGCGGTATCAATCAGATTGATACCGCAGCGATACGCCTCAACAATGGTATCGATACAAATCTGCAGATCGAGATCGCCATTCCATGCCGGACCACCGCCAATAGCCCATGTGCCTAATCCCATGCGGGAAAGCGTAATATCCGTACTTCCTAAAGGAATCATTTTCATCTGCCGCTATTACCCTTCGTATTCGTCAAGAAGTTGTTCAACCAGCTTTCTGTTCTTCACACCCGTCGTGGCACCCACGCTCAGTACCGATATTGCCGCCGTTGCATTAGCAAACAGCGCGCAGTCGCGAAGCGTTTTGCCTTCTAGCAGCGCGGAGATAAATCCTGAAGCAAAGTTATCCCCCGCGCCGATGGTGTCGATGGCGGTAATTCCTGACACCGCCGGGACCTCCATTTTCATGTCAACACGCTTGATAAAACAGCCTCTCTTGCCGGTCTTAATCACGACGGTTTTCACGCCACAGTTCAGAAAACTGTCGGCAATCTCATCCAGCGTATCTTTCCCAGTGAGCAGTTTTGCCTCTTCAAAATTGGGAAACAGATAATCCACGTAGCTCAGCGCTTCACGGATATCGTCCAGCGTTTCATTTAGTCGCGGTTTAATCATATCCGCGCAGATAATGAGCTTATGCGCTTTCGCCTGCGTGAAAATTGCCGTCAGTGCATCGCCATCCAACAACGGGCTATTAAAAATACTCGCCAGCGACAGCAGCTTTGCTTGAGAGAAACGGTCAAAATCAACATCGTTTATATTCAGTTTCCATAAGCTGCCGTTACGGTTAGTCACAAAGGTGCGTTCACCATCAGCGGTGACTAAACCCACGTTAATGGAAGTATCAATATCAGCATCCTGCTTCAGGCTTTTAATATCAATATTCTCCTGACGGCAGTGGTCGACAATAAAATGCCCCGCAGCATCGTCACCTACCCGGCCAATTAACGCCGTGCGATGGCCGAGGCGAGAAATAATCGTCGCCTCATTAATAGCGTCACCTCCCGTGGTCATAGCTATTCGTTCTAATGGATAAGATTCAACATCAAAGATATTTTTACTCACTGGTTGCAAGGGAATATCAACAATTGCCGCCCCTATACAAATAACCTCGATATTATCCATATTGTCATTCCGCTTTACCGTCTGAACCAAACAATTTGATTTTCTCCAGCGCGCGCTCTTTTACGGCTTTACGTACTTCACGTTCAACGTGCAGGAACGGCTGGTCCTGGTTCTCCTGCACCGCCACCATTGCGGCCTGGCACAGTTCGGTGTGAATATTGATTTTCGAAATGCCTAATGAAATGGCTTTTTTGATATCCGCGTCGCTAATGCCGGACGCGCCGTGCAGCACCAGCGGAACGGATACCGCCTGACGCACTCGTTTAACCACGTCAAAGTTCAGTTTCGGTTCGGAGGTGTAGACGCCGTGCTGGTTACCAATCGCTACCGCCAGCGAGTCACAGCCGGTACGCTCGACAAACTCAGCCGCCTGGCTTGGGTCAGTGTAGTGATAACCCGCCAGCGCCTCTTCGTAGACCGTTTCATTACCCACATGGCCCAGCTCTGCTTCGATGGGAATACCCAGCGGGTGGAAGAAATCGACCGCCTCTTTGGTCAGGCGAATATTCTCCTCGAAATCAAAAGCGGAAGCATCACGCATCAGTGAATTCATGCCGTGGGCCCATGCGTTATGGATTATCTCCATGCTGCGTCCGTGATCCCAGTGGGTAATAACCGGCACCGAGGCTTTTTTCGCCATAGAAACCATCATATGCGAAAAATCTTCAAACGAGGTATTACCCACAAAGCCGGTACCGAAGGAGATAATTACCGGCGATTTAGATTCTTCCGCCGCATCAATCACTCCCATTAACATTTCCGCATTCCACACGTTAAAGTGGGCAATTGCATAATGTTTATTTTGAGCATCATTTTCCCAATATTTAATATCTGCCAGCATGGTTATGTCTCCCTTTTCAATAGATTAATAATTTACTTTAATAACGCCTTTGATAATTTCACATTTGTTATTAACGGATTCATCAAACGCGCGCTGAACATCTTCATAATCGTAAATATGCGTCACCATCGACTTCACATCAAAACGCCCTGAGGAGATGGCTTCAATCGTGACCGGGTAGCGGTTGGCATAACGGAAAACGGTCTGAATAGACACTTCACGGTTAATTTTGAGGAAATTAATCGCTGAATCACCAGGTACAGTACCCACGATCATGATTTTCCCGCCGCGCATTACCAGATATGGAGCCTGCTTAACAGTGATCGCTGAACCTGCGCTTTCAAAAACAATATCGGCCCCCATATCTCCGGAGAACTGCTGGCAGCGGACAACGGTGTCCTCTTTCGCCCCGTTGATCACGGTCGTCGCGCCAAGTTGCTCGGCCATGGTCAGACGCTTTTCCAGGACATCAACCACCGCAATGTCGGTAGCACCCAAACATTTACAGGCTTGCAGGGTCATTAAACCAATACAGCCCGCCCCCAGAATGACGATTTTCTTGCCCGGTTTAACGTCCGCCAGCATTGCGGCATGCATCCCTACCGCCGCGGGCTCTACCAGCGCGCCTTCCATGGTGTCCATATTATCGGGCAACTTGTAAGTGAAGCTCTCCGGATGGCACAGATAGTGGGTTAGCGCGCCGCGATAATTAGGCTGCGTGGCCATAAAGTCAACATCAGGGCAGATGTTGTATTTCCCTTCCAGGCAGTAGCGGCAGTGACCGCACGGCACGCCCGGTTCGATATTCACCCGGTCGCCGGGTTTAAATTTAGTCACACGGTTCCCTACTGCCACCACCGTACCGGCGCATTCATGCCCCAGACCAATTTCCTGATTGGGATCTTTCGGCGGAATAAAAGGACCCGATTCAAAACCATGAACATCTGACCCACAAATTCCAACGTATTCCACTTTAATCAGCACTTCGTGCTCTTTTGGCACCGGGATATCGGCGGCAATAATTTTCATCGTGCCCGGCGTTTTTAATATCGCTTTTGAATTTTTCATTTTATTTCCCATCAATATTATTTGCTGGTAACTGCATCAATACCGAGACTTTCGACAGAGACGCCTTTGGTTTCAATTCCGATGGTAGCAATGGCGACAGCGACAATAATGGAGACCGCACCCAGCAGTACAAATACACCCGTCACTCCATAACCGTTAAGCAATACCGCGACCGCATAAGGCGCAGCGATACCACTGATACGCCCTACTGCATTCGCCAGACCAGAACCGCGGAGTTTCGCTTCGGTTGGCCATATTTCCGGAACATAGACTGCCGAGGCATAGCAAACGTACATATAGACAAAAGTAATCAGGAAGAAACCAATTAGCGTAATCAGCAGCATGCTGGTTTGCAGTGAATAGATATATCCCAGCACGGCAATTAACACTAATAACCCTACACCCATGGTCTTTCTCGGAATTTTATCCATTACCAGCATGGCGATAAAAATCCCAAACGGCGCGCCGAACATACTCATGGTATTTAAGACAATGGAGTCTTTCAGATTAATGCCCTGCGTCATAAATATTGTCGGTAGCCAATTAATTAAGGTGTACTGGACGACGTTCATGGCAATCAGAACAAAGGAACCCAAAATAACCCGCTTCAGTAACACCCCTGTTAATAATGCGGAGTACGGAACAGAACACGGTTGTTTGCCATCATCATCTATTACGACTGGTGGCAGCGGCCTACCGGTCTGTCGAATGACACCTTCCTCAATTGCCCGCATCACCTTTTCGGCTTCCTGGTAGCGCCCGCGAGACTCCAGCCAGCGAGGCGACTCAGGGAAACTGCGCCAGGCAATAACCGTTGCTATGAGCGACAGCACCGCAGGAATCAACAACTGTACGCGCCAGTTCCATTCCGCGCTGATAAGTGGCGTCAGCCCCATCGCAATCAGCGAACAGAGTGGATAAGACCAGTTGCCGATAAACGAGACCCGACTCGACCATGTACCACGATTTCTGCCAGGCATATATTCGGTAAACCCGGCAAATAAGGTCACTAACAGCGCGCCTAATCCAACTCCCATTACAAAACGGCAGGCGATCAGAAAGGTCATATTGGGTGAAAACGCACCCACGATCATAGAAATAATATGAATCGCTTCATATAGAATAAATGCGTTTTTACGCCCGATTTTATCGCCAATAATTCCCCCACCGAGCGCGCCGAGAAACATTCCAGCCGTCGTAATGGCAGAGAACGTGGCGGTGGTGGAATTATCAGTCCAGCCAAGTTCTTTTAACTGCGCGAGAATTAATCCGCCGACGGCATTACTCCAGCAAACCAGTAATCCGAAGGCAACCATCGCAAACATTGACGTATGCCAGCGACAGTCAGGTAGCCTGTCCAGTCTGGCGCCGCAGTGCGGTTTTGCTATTTGTTCCATGCGATAACGTCCTTTTAATAAACATGTTATTCATCAAAGTCGTAAGTCATGATGACTTTAATCGCGGTTTTATTGACCATGGCGTCAAATCCTTCGCGCCATTGCGACAGGCCGATACGGTGAGTGATCATCGGTTTGACCTTGATCGCTCCGCTGGCCAGCAGGCGTATGGCGTTGCGCCAGGATGTAGAATCGTAGGCCATATGACCAATGATGCTTTTGTTCCACGCGGTGATGTCGTTGATGGAGAAATCGAGAGGTTTAAAGCCCATGCCGACGCGAACGACTTCACCATTCGGGCGCAGCATTTCGATCGATTGTTTCAGAGCGATATTGGCACCAGAGCATTCAATGACTAGCCCCAGATTGTCTTTACCGCAAATTTCCTGGCAGCGTGCAACCACATCTTCGGTCGAACCGTTAACGACAGCTGTCGCCCCCAGCTCTTTGGCGATCGGGAAGCGTACGGCAACGTCCTCTTCCAGCCCGACCATTACGATATTTACGGCCCCCATGATGCGCGCCATTTGCACGGAAAAGAGCCCTAATGGGCCGGTGCCGAAAACCACGACGTCCTGGCCGGGAAGGAATTTGGATTGCTGAGCAATAGATTTGTAGGCGTTACAGATAGGATCCAGCACCGCCGCTTCTTCATAATCAACGCCTTGTGGGATTTCCCACAGCGCATGGCGGTGAATTTTGAGAATTTCCCCCGGCACCAGGCAATATTTAGAGAACCCTCCGCCCCATGTGTTATTGTCGAGACCTAAGTTCACTTTTTCTGTACAACACAGAAAATCGCCTTGTTCGCAGGCCGGGCAAACACCGCAGACATGTCCACTATTGTCAGAAACCACCCGCTGACCGACTTTCCAGTCCTTAACTTTGTCGCCAACGCGGACAATTTTACCGGCGAACTCATGGCCGCGGATGGAGTTAAATTGATCAGAACCGCTATCAACATTGTAGTGTTTCATGTCCGCGCCGCAGATAGCCGCCGCTTTGATTTCAATCACGATGTCATCCGGGCCACAAACCGGTTCCGGTACATCAATCATCTTATAGCCGCCAAAGGCCTTGCCAAATCTTGCCAGTGCTTTCATTGAATTTTCCTTTGTGTTCAGTTTTGCATCAGTGACAATCATACTTATCCATATAATTTTTGAGGTCAACATCAAATATTTAAAACACAGATTATTATCTGCATTTCACAACCAAGATCACAAATAAATGCAATGATGAATTGAAAACCAAGTGAACCTGGCAGCCGCTTCGCTAAAATGGCGTGAACCCCTTCGCATTTTTCCTGTTATGAAACTGTTAACCTGCGAATGCTGTTTTTTTCGCCACGCCATTTCCGTGGCGTGTTTACTTGTTTAAATGTCAAAGAGGAACACCGATGAAACTATTGCCTTTGTTGGCAGCATTACCCCTGCTCTGCGCCAGCGTTGTTTCCGCCAATACACTGATGTCAGTTGGCTACTTTAATGGCGGTGGCGACGTCACTGCCGGTCCTGGCGGCGACATCAATAAACTGGATGTTCGCCAGATAACCCATCTCAACTATTCGTTTGGCCTTGTCTACAACAACGAAAAAGACGAGACCAATGACGCCTTAAAAGACGCCAGCAAACTGCATCAAATTTGGCTTTCACAGAAAGTGCAGGATGATTTGCTGAAAATTCCACAGCTGCGTAAACAAAATCCAAACCTGAAAGTGTTGCTTTCCGTCGGCGGTTGGGGAGCGCGTGGATTCACTGGTGCGGCGGCAACGAAGGATACGCGCGCAGTGTTTATTCAGTCTGCGCAAGAGATAATTGCAAAATATGGTCTGGATGGCATCGACCTCGACTGGGAATATCCGGTTAACGGAGCCTGGGGACTGGTCGAAAGCCAACCGGCTGACCGCGCTAACTTTACCGCGCTGCTTGCAGAACTGCGAGCCGCATTGGGGCATAAAAAACTGCTGACCATCGCCGTGGGCGCAAATGCAGAAAGTCCGAAAAGCTGGGTGGATGTAAAAGCCATTGCACCATCGCTCGACTACATCAACCTGATGACCTATGACATGGCTTACGGCACCCAGTATTTTAACTCGAACCTGTATGATTCGACGCAATGGCCGACGGTCGCCGCGGCGGATAAGTACAGCGCCGATTTTGTGGTCAGTAACTATCTCGCAGCCGGTCTGAAACCGAGCCAAATGAATCTGGGCATTGGCTTTTATGGACGCGTACCAAAACGCGCCGTTGAGCCAGGTATTGACTGGAGCAAACCTGACGCGCAGAAAACCCCGGCTACCCAGCCCTATTTCGAGCCTGCGCAAATTGAGTTGTTCAAATCACTGGGCGTCGACCTGAGCAAAGATACCTACGTGAAGTACAACGATATCGTGGCGAAGTTGATCAACGATCCGCAAAAACGCTTTAGCCAACATTGGGATGATGAAGCGAAAGTGCCGTGGCTGTCGGTGCAGTCTGCAGATGGAAAAGCACTTTTTGCCCTCTCCTATGAAAATCCGCGTTCGGTGGCGATAAAAGCCGACTACATCAAAAGCAAAGGATTGGGAGGCGCCATGTTCTGGGAATACGGTGCAGATGACCAAAACCAGTTGGCGAAGCAGTTAGCCGATTCGTTAGGCATCAAACACTGATCCCAACGCCTGGCACAATAGGTTATGATTAGCCCATTCTGCTGCGTCAACCTTTGGCGCAGCTCTTCATTTTCTACTGGAGGCATGCGCTTTTATGGCTTTTATCCCTAAAAATTACGCCCGTCTGGAAGTCGGATATCGGGAAAAGGCGCTAAAGCTCTTCCCTTGGGTTTGTGGACGTTGTTCCCGTGAGTTCGTGTATTCAAATTTGCGCGAGCTGACAGTACATCACATCGATCACGATCACTCCAATAACCCGGAAGACGGTAGCAACTGGGAGATGTTATGCCTGTACTGTCACGATCATGAGCATTCGAAATATACTGAGGTGGATCAGTATGGTTCTACCGTAGTGGCAGGGGAAGATGCGCAGAAAGACGTCGGCGAGGCGAAATACAATCCGTTTGCCGACCTGAAGGCGATGATGAACAAGAAATAACAGCAACTGCGGGCCCGACACCGATGTTTGCCGGGCCAGGTTAATCAGGATTTAAACGTCGCAATCGGTTCGGGCGTAATACCAAACTCAACCTTCAACTGCTGCTTGCTCTTCATCACCATCTCACCGTTGGTATCAATCGTCATATGCTGTGCGTCAATATTGTTTCGCGCCTGCCATAACATTACCAGCTGTAAGCTGTTCTCTTTTTGTTCTGCCGTTAGCGCTACGCCATCCGGCCATTTTCCGAGTTCAACGGCAGTCGATAAGCGCTGATAAACTTCCGGCGTCATACTGTTGATCATCTCATCAAGATTCATGTTAAATCCACTCTCCGTAGAATAATTTGCTGAATCGTTTCTTCAACCCTTGGTTTGCTCACCGTTTTCACTATCGGTGAAGTTCAAAGACGCTGAGTTAACGCAGTACCGTTCACCGGTAGGTTTCGGACCATCCGGGAAGACGTGTCCCAGGTGCGCATCACAGTTTCCGCAGCGGATTTCTATGCGCTGCATGCCGTGTGACGTATCTTTTATGTAATGGATAGCCTCATCGCTGACAGGCTCGTAAAAGCTGGGCCAGCCGCAGCCAGAGTCATATTTTGTCTCGGAACGAAATAGCGGTTTATCGCAGATCAGACAGTGGTAGATGCCGTCACGCTTGTTATGCAGCAAACGCCCGGTAAATGGCGGTTCTGTCCCGTGATTCTGCGTCACGTAGAACTGCATTTCGGTTAAATTTTTTTTCAGTTCTTCTGGAGAAAGTTGATTAGCCATTTGCTCACATCTCGCTTTATCTAAACTCACATCGCGAGACAGATTCTAACAAAACATTAACACCGGAGTGCGAACTTTTGTTCTAAACTTGATCCTTGCGAAATGGCAGCCTGCAATTCGTGATCAGAATCACGTTTTTATCTTGATTGCCCTTTAAAATTCGGGCCGCCGACCCCATGTGGTTTCAAGCCCAAAGGAAGAGTGAGGCGAGTCAGTTGCGCAAAGCTTAGGCAGCAGATTGATTTGTCGCAATGATTGACACGATTCCGCTTGACGCTGCGTAAGGTTTTTGTAATTTTACAGGCAACCTTTTATTCACTAACAAATAGCTGGTGGAATATATGACTATCAAAGTAGGTATCAACGGTTTTGGCCGTATCGGTCGCATTGTTTTCCGTGCTGCTCAAGAACGCTCTGACATCGAGATCGTTGCAATCAACGACCTGTTAGACGCTGACTACATGGCTTACATGCTGAAATATGACTCCACTCACGGCCGTTTCAACGGTACCGTTGAAGTGAAAGACGGTCATCTGATCGTAAACGGTAAAAAAATCCGTGTTACCGCTGAACGTGATCCGGCTAACCTGAAATGGGACGAAGTTGGTGTTGACGTAGTAGCTGAAGCTACTGGCCTGTTCCTGACAGATGAAACCGCTCGTAAGCACATCACTGCTGGCGCGAAAAAAGTGGTTCTGACTGGTCCGTCCAAAGATAACACTCCGATGTTTGTTAAAGGCGCTAACTTTGACAAATACGAAGGTCAGGACATCGTTTCTAACGCATCCTGCACCACTAACTGCCTGGCTCCGCTGGCTAAAGTTATCAACGACAACTTCGGCATCATCGAAGGTCTGATGACTACTGTTCACGCGACCACCGCTACTCAGAAAACCGTTGATGGCCCGTCTCACAAAGACTGGCGCGGCGGCCGCGGCGCATCCCAGAACATCATCCCGTCCTCTACCGGTGCAGCTAAAGCTGTAGGTAAAGTACTGCCAGAACTGAACGGCAAACTGACTGGTATGGCGTTCCGCGTTCCTACCCCGAACGTATCCGTTGTTGACCTGACCGTTCGTCTGGAAAAAGCTGCTTCTTACGAAGAAATTAAGAAAGCAATCAAAGCTGCTTCCGAAGGCCCGATGAAAGGCGTTCTGGGTTACACCGAAGACGACGTAGTATCTACCGATTTCAACGGTGAAGTTTGCACTTCCGTGTTCGATGCTAAAGCTGGTATCGCACTGAACGACAACTTCGTGAAACTGGTATCCTGGTACGACAACGAAACCGGTTACTCCAACAAAGTTCTGGACCTGATTGCTCACATCTCCAAATAAGTTGAGATGAGTATCTGATCCAAAAAGGCGACTTCGGTCGCCTTTTTTTATGACCAAAATATTCACATACCAAGGATTGCATCATGATTAACAAAATTTTCGCTCTCCCGGTCATTGAACAGCTTACCCCTGTCCTCTCCCGCCGTCAGCTTGATGAGCTTGAGGTTCTTGTTGTCGATCACCCACAGGTTAAAGCTTCTTTCGCACTGCAGGGCGCACATCTTCTTTCCTGGAAACCAAATGGTGAAGAGGAAGTCCTGTGGTTAAGCAACAATACCCCGTTTAAAACCGGCGTTGCGCTGCGTGGCGGAGTACCAATTTGCTGGCCTTGGTTTGGTCCGGCTGCTCAGCAGGGCCTGCCTTCGCATGGTTTTGCCCGTAACTTGCCATGGACGCTGAAAGCGCACAACGAAGACGACAATGGCGTGGTGTTGACGTTTGAACTGCAGAGCAATGCCGAAACGCGTCAGCTTTGGCCGCACGAGTTTTGCCTGCTGGCCCGTTTCAAAGTGGGAGCCACCTGTGAGATGGAGCTGGAAGCTCACGGTGAGTTTGAAACCACCTCGGCACTGCATACCTATTTCAACGTTGGTGACATTGCGGCAGTGAAAGTTAGTGGTCTCGGCGATCGCCTGATCGATAAAGTGAATGATGCTAAAGAAGATGTGCTGGCTGATGGTATCCAGACCTTCCCGGACCGCACCGATCGTGTCTATCTGAATCCGGAAGCGTGCAGCGTGATTCATGATGATGCGTTGAATCGCAATATCGACGTTGTCCACCACCACCACCTGAATGTCGTGGGCTGGAACCCTGGCCCGGCGCTGTCCGTCAGTATGGGCGACATGCCGGATGATGGCTACAAAACGTTTGTTTGTGTAGAAACGGCTTACGCGACCGCTCCGCAGAAAACCACCGAAGAAAAACCATCTCGCCTCGCGCAGACTATTCGTGTTGCTAAACGCTAAGACAACTCTGCGCATCATGCCGGATGCGGCTAACGCCTTATCCGGCCTACAAACCACACACAGCCGTTGGCCTGATAAGCTGCGTGAGCATCGTCATTTGGCAAATCAGGCCATATCCAGCGCTGTTTTACCTTTTGGCGCCGGATACACCTTATCTAACTGCTTCAGCTCATCCACAGAGAGCGTTATCTCCAGCGCGGCGGCATTTTGTTCGACATGCGCTACGCTTGCGGCTTTCGGAATTGCTATTACACCCGACTGACGAATCACCCACGCCAGCAAAATCTGTGCAGCACTAACATTGTGCACGCGCGCAATGTCATTCACCACTGAATTAGAAAGCAAATCGCCACGCAGCCGTCCCGCCTGGGCCAGCGGACTGTATGCCATGACCGGCATCTGCTGCTGCTGGCACCACGGCAGTAAATCATATTCAATACCGCGCGAGGCTAAATGATAAAGCACCTGGTTAGTTGCACACTCCCGTCCACCGGGTACCTGCCATAACGCCTGCATATCATCATAATCGAGATTTGAGACGCCCCAACGGCGGATTTTCCCCTGCGCAATCAGTGTTTCCATGGCATCGACGGTCTCTGCAAATGAAAAATCGCCCATCCAGTGCAGCAAATAGAGATCCAGATAATCAGTTTTCAGTCGACGCAGGCTGGCTTCGCAGGCGGCAATGGCTTTCTGTCCACCGGCATTCCATGGGTAAACTTTCGAGACTAAAAAAGCGCTATCACGCCGTCCCATTAATGCTTCACCCACCACCTCTTCCGCTGCACCATCAGCGTACATTTCTGCGGTATCAATCAATCGCAGACCGAGATCCAGTCCGGCCTGCAGCGCAGACACTTCATCCCGGCGTCGGCTTGGATCCTCGCCCATGTACCATGTTCCCTGCCCAATAGCAGGAAGCGATACCTGGTCTGTAAACGTCACCTGTTTCGCTGTCATCGCACCCTCCTGTGTTAATGCACCACAGTAAAGCAAAACAACGTGCATGTGTCCTGTTAGGGTGCACAAATTGCACCATCATGATCTGGGGGTTGTCTTAATTTTAATGACGTAAAAAAGCCCGCATATCGCGCGGGCTTGAGTTTGACACCGAGTAGTATCAGAACTTGTAGGTCACACCTACCGAGAAGATGCCAGACCAGGACTTATCGACCATCGGGCTGTCTTTCACTTCATCACTCAAACGCACATAACGGCCAGTGCCGTACACATTCCAGTTGCCAAGGAAGTTATAGCTCGCGGTCAACTCCAGGTACGGATCCCATCCATCGTCAGCGTTGTAGCTATTCAGACCACTGCGGCGAGACTCGTGATTGGACACACCATAATAGTAGTCGTTGTAGTTTTCGCTGCTGTACTGCACACCGATACCCGGCGTCAGGGTCAGACCACCATTGGTGTAACGGTAGAGCCAGGCCAGATCCCAGATAAAGCCGTTGCTGTTATCCAGAGTATCACCCGCCAGTGCGGTACGCAGGAAACCATACTGGGTGTTATGTACATATGATAGGCCAGCCATCAAGCTGCTTTTACGCTTGTCGAGTTGGCGTAAAGCATGGCTATCGCTATCACCCGGCTTGAAATGCGTCGGATCATAGTACGCCATGATGGAAAGCTTATCTGCCGTATCATTCCACAAATAGTAACCGCCACCCAAGCCGTGGAACCACACATTATCGCCTTCATAGGTGACAACCGGAACAGGGTAAACATCGCGGTCATACTGTTTGTACGGGCTGTTAATCACACCGACACCCGCGCCAACAGTCCACTGACTTTCCGCCTGTGCGGTGCTAACTGCGGTTGCGGCAAGGACGCCAAGTGCCAGAAGTTTGAGTTTGGTCACAATCCATAATTCCTTATTCAAATGTGTAGCGGTCAAAGTGTAACCGCCAATACGCTTCAGCCCAACTATTTTACGTATTCGCCCCAGAATGTAACCCCCTAATTTCTCAGCGAGTGATGACATTTTGCTTGCAGCACGGTGAACACCACATGAATCCCGCTCCAATTCTTTACATAAGATGTGCTTTTTTTGCTGATGAGTTATTGATATGCCATTGAAATTCATTTGCGCACACAGGCAAGTTTTGCAAATGCCATCTACGCTTAATTTTAGAAGGTGTATCACCGAATACGTTGATCTCCTGACCACTAAAATGGCATGAGAGTTGCTTATTTCTTCAGCAGCGACGTCGTTCAGTTTACCTCTTCAGGGGCCTCTACTATTCATATGAACGGCTCTTAACATGTGCTAAAAAACGAAAGGACGGCATACCATGAATATATTCGATCACTATCGCCAGCGTTATGAAGCTGCCAAGGACGAAGAGTTCACGCTGCAGGAGTTTCTTACCACTTGTCGGCAAGATCGCAGTGCTTATGCCAACGCGGCAGAGCGGCTATTAATGGCTATTGGTGAGCCTGTCATGGTTGACACTGCCCATGAACCTCGACTTTCTCGACTCTTTTCGAATCGGGTAATTGCACGCTATCCCGCTTTTGAAGAGTTTTACGGCATGGAAGACGCCATTGAGCAGATTGTTTCTTATTTGAAGCATGCGGCTCAAGGTCTGGAAGAGAAGAAGCAGATTCTGTATCTGCTGGGGCCTGTGGGAGGGGGGAAATCATCTCTTGCTGAGCGGCTGAAGTCGCTGATGCAACGAGTGCCGATTTATGTCCTGAGCGCCAATGGCGAACGTAGCCCGGTCAACGATCATCCGTTATGCCTGTTTAATCCGCAGGAAGACGCGCAGATCCTGGAAAAAGAGTATGGGATCCCACGTCGTTATCTCGGTACGATCATGTCGCCGTGGGCTGCTAAACGTCTGCATGATTTTGGCGGGGACATTACAAAATTCCGCGTCGTCAAAGTCTGGCCGTCTATTCTGGAGCAGATCGCTATCGCTAAAACGGAGCCTGGTGATGAAAACAACCAGGATATTTCTGCGCTGGTCGGGAAAGTGGATATTCGTAAACTCGAACACCACGCCCAGAACGATCCTGATGCCTACGGTTATTCGGGCGCACTGTGCCGCTCAAACCAGGGGATTATGGAGTTCGTTGAGATGTTTAAAGCACCGATTAAAGTGCTGCATCCTCTGCTGACCGCCACCCAGGAAGGAAACTACAACGGGACAGAAGGTATCTCCGCCCTGCCGTTTAACGGGATTATTCTTGCCCACTCGAACGAGTCTGAATGGGTAACGTTCCGTAATAACAAAAACAATGAGGCGTTCCTTGACCGTGTTTACATCGTCAAAGTGCCTTATTGCCTGCGGATCTCTGAAGAGATCAAAATTTACGAAAAACTGCTTAACCACAGTGAGCTGACCCATGCGCCTTGCGCACCGGGCACGTTGGAAACGCTCTCTCGCTTTACCATTCTTTCTCGCCTGAAAGAACCTGAGAACTCGAGCATTTACTCGAAGATGCGCGTTTACGATGGCGAAAGCCTGAAAGATACCGATCCAAAAGCGAAATCCTATCAGGAGTACAGGGATTACGCCGGGGTTGATGAGGGAATGAACGGTCTGTCCACGCGTTTCGCGTTTAAGATCCTATCTCGCGTCTTTAACTTTGACCATGCTGAAGTGGCAGCTAACCCGGTTCATCTGTTCTACGTACTGGAGCAGCAAATCGAGCGTGAACAGTTCCCGCAGGAGCAAGCTGAGCGTTATCTCGAGTTCCTGAAAGGCTATCTGATCCCGAAATATGCTGAATTCATCGGCAAGGAGATCCAGACAGCTTATCTCGAATCCTATTCCGAATACGGACAGAACATTTTCGACCGTTATGTCACTTATGCGGATTTCTGGATTCAGGATCAGGAGTATCGCGATCCAGATACCGGTCAGCTGTTTGATCGCGAGTCACTGAACTCAGAACTGGAGAAAATTGAGAAGCCGGCGGGTATCAGTAACCCGAAAGATTTCCGTAACGAGATCGTCAACTTTGTTCTGCGTGCCAGAGCGAATAACAGCGGTCGCAATCCAAACTGGACCAGTTACGAAAAACTACGCACGGTTATTGAGAAGAAAATGTTCTCCAATACCGAGGAGCTGCTGCCGGTCATTTCGTTCAATGCTAAAACCTCGACTGACGAGCAGAAAAAACACGACGATTTTGTCGACCGTATGATGGAAAAAGGCTACACGCGTAAACAAGTGCGTTTACTGTGCGAATGGTATTTGCGCGTACGTAAATCGTCTTAACATAAGTGCCCGGTGGCGCATGCGCTTACCGGGCTTGCAAAACAATGTTCCGTAGGCCGGACAGCGCCAGCGCCATCCGGCACTTACAGACATGGCGAACAGTTGGCAGTACGGGGGGCTTATGACCTGGTTTATTGACCGGCGTCTTAACGGCAAAA
The DNA here is from genome assembly GCF_030334295.1 of Citrobacter sp. Cf088. NCBI lineage: Bacteria > Pseudomonadati > Pseudomonadota > Gammaproteobacteria > Enterobacterales > Enterobacteriaceae > Citrobacter > Citrobacter sp. Cf088. The sequence goes on along the minus strand of NZ_JAOWEE010000052.1, from coordinate 85,808 downwards.
ACAAGAGCACGGTAAACCGCCAGCGCTTCTTACGCCGTTATAAATCGCAAATTAAACAGTCGATCTCCGAGGCCATTAACAAGCGTTCGGTGACTGATGTGGATAGCGGCGAATCTGTCTCTATTCCGACTGATGATATTAGCGAACCAATGTTTCATCAGGGACGTGGTGGCCTGCGCCATCGCGTACATCCGGGTAACGACCATTTTGTGCAGAATGACCGCATTGAACGCCCACAGGGCGGCGGTGGCGGTTCAGGAAGTGGACAAGGCCAGGCCAGCCAAGATGGTGAGGGTCAGGATGAGTTCGTCTTTCAGATCTCTAAAGATGAATATCTTGATCTGTTGTTCGAAGATTTAGCACTTCCTAACCTGAAGCAGAATCAGCAGCGTCAGTTAACGGAGTATAAAACACACCGGGCAGGTTTTACCTCTAACGGTGTGCCTGCCAACATTAGCGTGGTGCGATCCCTGCAAAACTCACTGGCGCGCCGTACGGCGATGACAGCGGGTAAGCGTCGCGAACTGCATGCTCTCGAAGCGGATCTGGAAACCATCGCGAAAAGCGAACCAGCGCAGTTGCTGGAAGAGGAACGGTTACGCAAAGAGATTGCCGAACTGCGGGCAAAAATCGAACGCGTGCCATTTATCGACACCTTTGATTTACGCTACAAAAATTATGAAAAACGCCCCGACCCTTCCAGCCAGGCGGTGATGTTCTGCCTGATGGACGTCTCTGGTTCGATGGATCAGTCGACCAAAGATATGGCTAAACGTTTTTATATCCTGCTGTATCTGTTCTTAAGCCGGACCTATAAGAATGTGGAGGTGGTTTATATTCGCCACCATACCCAGGCGAAAGAAGTGGATGAACATGAGTTCTTCTACTCTCAGGAAACCGGGGGGACCATTGTCTCCAGTGCACTGAAGTTAATGGATGAAGTGGTGAAAGATCGCTACAACCCTGCCCAGTGGAACATCTATGCTGCACAGGCATCGGACGGTGATAACTGGGCAGATGATTCACCGCTGTGTCATGAGATTTTGGCGAAAAAGCTGCTGCCAGTGGTACGCTATTACAGCTATATCGAAATTACTCGCCGCGCCCACCAAACCTTATGGCGTGAATACGAACATCTGCAATCAACCTTTGATAACTTTGCGATGCAGCATATCCGTGACCAGGATGATATTTATCCGGTATTTCGCGAACTGTTTCATAAGCAAAGTACGACCAGTAACAATTAACCTAAACAAATCAGTCAGCGCGTGGATGTGCTGACTGATTTTATAAATAGTGCCCCATCCTGTTTTTATTTTCCCTTAACAGAGCAGCAGGCAATGTAGTTTAGCTGATGACGTTGCGAACGGAAGAAGCGAAACATTTTCAGGAACCGACGACGATTTTCGCTCGTGCGTAAGCCGTTAAACACAATTTTAACTGCCCCTGTAAGCCCTTCATCACGAATTAATCCGCGCGGTGACATCAGCGACATGTTGCCATTCTGCTGCAAAACCTGTTCGAACCCGCAGTTAAGAAACAAATCACGCCAGCCTTGTCTGGTCATTGGGCTAACGTTTGATTTCACCACATCGACAAGCAGGCCCTGATCGCCCGCGCCCAGTTTTTGGGTGGTGAACATAATATCGTGGGTGAGCAGGCGCCCACCGGGCTTCAACACGCGATAATATTCGGCAATTAACTTCGCCTTCGCTTTATCGGCATACATTGTCAGCATGGCTTCGTTAATCACAACATCGAAACTGTTATCCGCAAAAGGAAGAGTGTTGGCGTTTGCCGCCATCACATGAATGTGATTTTCCAGACCATTTTCCGCCACGTTATTCCTTGCGTTTGACAGTGCGGTTTTATCCATATCAATGGCGTATACCTTACAGCCATAGCGTTGAACTAACTCTATCGCCGTCGTGGCCATGTTGCACGCCACTTCAAGCACCTGGCTGCCGGGCGTCAGCTGTGACTGGCTAAACAACCATTCTGTTGCTTCAACGCCGCCCGGACGCAGACGGGTTTTGCCCAGGCTGGCTAAAAATGTATGACCCGCTTTTTCAGTCGCGCTCATTGGCCTGTCTCCTTTTTATAAGTTGTATTATAAATACAACATTAAGAGTTAAAGGTGAAGCGCGCGAATGATTTTTATTACAAAATGTCCTTGCCCGTAGCGTTAGAGCGGATGTATGCCGTGTGATAGACTGAATTATCAGACTTACAGGGCTGTAAATCATTATGAAATTGCATCATAAAGCGCTCAGGCTCTTTATCTCCGTCAGCGTAATTGTTTTGACGTCTTCTTTTTTGGTTTATGAGCTCATTGCCAGCGATAAAGCAATGAATGCGTACATGCGCTATATCAATGAGAAAGCCGACTCATCGTTTCTCTATGATAAGTACACAAATCAAAGCATCGCAGCCCATCTGATGCGCACATTTTCGTCCCCCCAGGAGCCAGCCTCTCTCGAACAGCAAAAAGCACTTTGCACCGCTTTCGACAGCGTTAACGGCGCTCATGGGCTCAACCTTACTAAGCACAACTATCTGCCATTGCACGGTACGTTGCAGACCACCTCAACAAAATGTGGTGAACAGCTTGATGACATTTTTCTGCTGCCTTCTTTTGACCGGGCGGTCAATGTTAATCGTCAGCAGAAAGATTACGGTCAGGGATTAGGGACGTTAGAGTATAAATTTCGATATTACGTCGATCTCAAAAATAACTATGTCTATTTCTATGATTTGATCGACTCGCGGAAATTTGCGATACACAACTGGTCGTTTTTGCAAAAAGGTACGCTGGGAATCGACCAAAATGATATTGATGGTATTTTCACCGGCCGCACGGTGATTTCCAGTATTTATGAAGATAACCTGACCGAGAAAAAAGTGATGAGCTTTTTAACACCGGTCTACTACACCGGTAAGTTAAAAGGTGTGGTGATGGTAGATATTAATAAAGAGAATTTACAGAATATTTTCTATACCAGCGACCGCCCTCTCGTCTGGCGCTATCTTAATGTAACGGTCTCGGATACCAGCTCCGGTAAAGAGATTCTCGTTCATAAAAGTGAAACCGATCTGTTCCGCTATGTTCACTATGAGAAGGACATACCCGGTGGTATACGCATCACACTCTCACTCGATGTTATGTATTTTATTGTCTCGTCCTGGAAGATATTCGCATTCTATTTACTGGCAACGATATTACTGCTGAATATGGTCAGAACGCATTTTCGGCTGTATCACAACGTCACGCGGGAAAATGTTAGTGATGCGATGACCGGGCTCTACAACCGTAAAATTTTAACGCCGGCGCTTGAGCAGCGTTTGCAACAGTTGGTGAACACGGGAACGCTCGTCACCTTTATCGCCATCGACTGCGATAAACTGAAAGTCATCAATGACACGTTAGGGCATAAAGAAGGCGATCGGATTATCACTCATCTGGCCAAAGCCATTCAAAGCTCTATTCGCAAAAGCGACTACGCCATCCGCCTCGGCGGCGATGAGTTTTGTATTATCCTCATCGACCACCCCAGTGATTTAACGCCCCGCCTGCTGGAGAGAATTCGCTATAACTTACAAATTATTGCGCATGATATATCCATCAGCTTCTCCGCCGGGGTTTATAATATGCAGCCGAACGACACTATTGATGATGCTTACAAAGCATCTGATGCACAGCTCTATCTGAACAAACAGAAAAAACACGCCGGTGCGTGATTATTTTTCTGCAGGATTTTCATTGTTGTACCAGGAGTAAGTCATGACGGAAGTGAACAAAGGTAACGCAACGCATCAGCGTTTAATTTCGCTGTTGTCAGAGCAAGGCGCAACGTACCGCGTGGTAAGCCATGAAGCCGTCGGCAAATGTGAGGCAGTTTCTGAAATTCGTGGTACCGCACTGGGCCAGGGAGCAAAAGCGCTGGTCTGCAAAGTAAAAGGCAACGGCGTCAATCAGCATGTTCTGGCGATCCTCTCTGCCGATCAGCAGGCCGACCTGAGCCGGTTAGCCAGCCATATTGGCGGGTTGAGAGCGTCTCTTGCCAGCCCGGCGGAGGTAGATGAACTGACTGGCTGCGTATTTGGCGCTATCCCACCGTTCAGTTTTCATCCTAATCTCAAGCTGGTCGCTGACCCGCTATTGTTTGAGCGTTTTCATGAAATTGCGTTTAATGCCGGGTTGCTGGAAAAATCCGTGATCATGGATACCGCAGATTACCTGCGTATCGCGCAACCTGAATTAATCCCTTTCCGCCGCGAACAATAATGGTCTGCGTTAGCAGTAAAAAACGTCGCATCGTGCGTTAGCCCAAAAAAAATCATAATCATTAAAAAAAGCCTGTTCCGTCACGCATTTACGCGTACAGTAAGCAGGCTTATTTTTTCTTTTGGCAAGGAAACTACGATGTTTGATGTCACTCTGCTGATCCTCCTCGGACTGGCAGCTCTGGGCTTTGTCAGCCACAACACCACTGTCGCTGTTTCAATTCTGGTGCTGATCATTGTCCGTGTTACCCCTCTGAATACTTTCTTCCCCTGGATTGAAAAACAGGGCCTGACCGTCGGGATTATCATTCTGACCATTGGCGTCATGGCACCGATCGCCAGCGGAACGCTACCGCCCTCCACGCTCATCCACTCCTTTGTAAACTGGAAATCACTGGTCGCTATTGCCGTCGGGGTATTTGTCTCATGGCTCGGCGGACGCGGCGTTACGCTAATGGGCAGTCAGCCCCAGCTTGTTGCCGGATTACTGGTGGGCACGGTACTGGGCGTGGCGCTGTTTCGCGGTGTGCCGGTGGGGCCGCTTATTGCGGCAGGCCTGGTCTCGTTGATTGTTGGGAAGCAGTAGCCAGCCCGTTCAGATAACGGCCTGGCGTCTGCCCCAGGCCTTTTTTGAACATAGTGATAAATGCCGTGGTCGAATCGTACCCGAGCATTTGCGCGACCTGTTGTACATTGCGGCCATCGATCAACGCCTGCAGCGCCAGAATCAGCTGGAGCTGGTGACGCCAGCGGCGAAAACTCAACCCCGTTTCTTTGACGACCAGACGAGCAAGGTTACGTTCACTCATCGCAAATACGCTGGCCCATTGTCCCAACGTCTGCCATTGTGCAGGCTCTTTCGCCATCGTTGCGACCATTCTGCGAATTTTCGGGTGATCGGAAACTGGTAACTGCATCTGCTCCTGGGGTTGCTGCGGGAGTTCATCAAACAACACTTGCGTCAGCCGCTGAGTTGCCGGCTCCAGTCGCTGAGCATCCGATTTGGACGCCAGCGCCAGAATGAGCTCCCGACATAACGGGGCGATTTTCAGCGTGCAGCAACGTTCAGGCATCACGACAGCCTGCGGCTCAATAAATAGAAAACACAATTGCGCGCCCACGGTAACGTGGTTGCTGTGTGGAATTTCGCCAGGGATCCACACCGCATATTGCGGAGGCACCATCCACATAGCGTTTTCAACTTCACAGGTGATCGCGCCATGCAGCGCCAGGATCAACTGCCCCTTACGGTGCTGATGCAGCGGACTGAAAAGTTCATCTTCCCGAGCCTGAATGCAAAATGCGACCGCCGCATCGTGGTGCAAATCGGGCTCATATCCATCCAGTCTCAGCCCCAACATAAGAATGTCCTATTTCAGCGATAATCTGTCATTTTAGCTTGATTCATCCATAGTGTAAAAACGCTAAAGTATCGCCTCGCCTGACGATATGAGAAAAAAATGATTACTACACCTTCCTCCCGTGGCAAAAACGCAGCGTTGCTGATCGCGGGGATCCTGATGATTGCCACCACACTGCGCGTCACCTTTACCGGCGCAGCCCCGTTGCTGGATGCCATTCGCGCCGACTACGGCTTGAGTACCGCCCAGACTGGGCTTCTGACTACCCTGCCGCTGCTGGCCTTCGCGCTGGTATCCCCCCTGGCTGCCGCCGTTGCGCGCCGCTGGGGCATCGAACGTAGCCTGTTTGCCGCGATGCTGTTGATTTGCGTAGGTATTGCGATTCGTTCGCTGCCTTCGTCAGGGTTCCTGTTTAGCGGTACCGCCATCATTGGTTGTGGAATCGCGTTGGGAAATGTGCTGTTACCCGGATTGATTAAGCGTGATTTTTCCCAGCATGTGGCGAAACTCACTGGCGCATACTCGCTGACCATGGGCGCGGCGGCGGCACTGGGCTCGGCTATTGTGGTTCCGTTGGCACTAAATGGTTTTGGCTGGCGCGGTGCGTTGATGGTGCTGATGGCCTTCCCGCTGCTGGCGCTGATTATCTGGTTGCCCCAATGCCGCCAGACCGCTCATGCCAGCCTGAGTAACTCGCGCGCCTTGCATTCCCGCGCGATCTGGCGCTCTGGCCTCGCCTGGCAAGTAACGCTGTTTCTGGGGATCAACTCTCTTGTCTATTACGTCATCATCGGCTGGCTACCCGCCATTTTAATTAGCCATGGCTACAGCGAATCTCAGGCCGGTTCGTTGCATGGTTTACTGCAGCTGGCGACTGCCGCGCCGGGAATATTGATCCCTCTCGTCCTGAACAGATTTAAGGATCAGCGCGCCATCGCCGCTCTGGTTTCGTTAATGTGCGCTGTCGGCGCGGCGGGATTCGCCATAATGCCCGACCAGGCATTGCTATGGACCATCCTGTTTGGCTTTGGCTCAGGCGCGACGATGATCCTTGGCTTAACCTTTATTGGCCTGCGCGCAAGCTCAGCGCATCAGGCTGCCGCTCTCTCCGGCATGGCACAGTCTGTCGGATATTTACTGGCCGCCTGCGGGCCACCGCTGATGGGGAAAATTCACGACCTCAACGGTAGTTGGCTGATTCCATTAACGGGTGTCGCCGTGTTAGCGATGCTGATGGCGGTGTTTGGTTTGTGCGCGGGGCGCAATCGGGAGATCGCGAGCGCATAATGCAGAGGGCAGGTTCGCGGACAACCTGCCCAATATTTATCCGCGCGCGGCGCGCAGCATCGCCTGAACCAGAGGTACGGGTTTTCCCGCCAGCGCTCCGCGTTCATGCTGAAAGAGCGTGCCGACATAAAATGGATGTGTCACCAGCTCAATGGCACGAATATCACCAGCCTCATCCCAACCGGTCACACGGAGATCGCCGCGCTCCAGCTCAGCGGCAAAATCTTCCGATACGCCGTAGTTGCAGTGATATCCCTCCGAGATAACATCCCGTCCGTAGGCTTTGGCAATCAGCGTATTGGCCCGAAGCTCAATATCATCCGTTTTTTCTACCAGCGAGCAGGTCAACGGTGCTATCACCATCCGACCCGTGGTGTCTGTCTCTGCGTGGGCAGCGTCGATCCAGCCCAGCACGTTGCGGGCATACTCCAGAATGGCATGTTGAAAGCCGCCACAGGTACCCAGGAATGGGATGCTGTTTTCACGCGCATAGCGTATCGCGATCAGCGCCCCTTCCAGGTGGCGATAAGGACTGCCTGGAACGACCCAAATGGCATCATAACCTACCAGGTCCTCACTGCTGCTGATATCAGATGTGGTTAGCCAGTCATAATCAGCCACTAATTCCAGGACGGCAGCGGCATCATCAATGGCAAGAGGAATAGCCTGATGCGCCACAATATCGGGGTTGTAATCGCCCACCAGCGCAATGCGAAGCGTATCTTTAATCGGGGAAATTTCCATTAAACTTTCCTTATGTCCAGACAATGAGGGACACTATAAGGAGCCTCAGCCTACCGATTTTTTGTTGGTATCACAATCCCTTAAATTGGGAGTCAGGGCTGGCGGAATGCTATAATGGTCACGTTTTACGATCTTATTTAACCGTAATAGCGATAGCTTAATGGAGCGGATGAAGAGATGAATATTCAGTGCAAACGTGTGTATGACCCGGCAGAAAAAAGCGATGGTTACCGCGTGTTGGTCGACCGGTTGTGGCCTCGCGGGGTGAAAAAGAGCGATCTTATTTTCAACGAATGGAATAAAGCACTTACCCCGTCATCTGATTTACGTAAGGCATTCCACGCAGAGTTGATTGATTTCTCGCATTTTTCTGAGCAATATCGCGCTGAACTGGCTCAACAGCAGCAAGAAGGAAAGCGCCTCGCGGAGATTGCCCGACAGCAAACCTTAACGCTACTGTATGCGGCGAAAAATACCCAGCAAAACCACGCGCTGGTGCTCGCTGAGTGGCTACGTCAATGCTGACCGCGTATCACTTGCCCGTTGTCGGATGATCTCTACGCCAGAGCGCCCATTCATCAATCACTTCCCCACCGGGTAGTTTGCAGTCTGACCTTACGCCTTGCGGAGTCTGCACCGCAACCAGCGTACCGCCCTTTTGTTCGCAATACACCGATGCCGGATTCGCCATGCCGATTTTTGGTGGTTTAGGGGCATCAGGCTGCGTGGTACACCCCGCCAGCACCAGCAAGCCGGGCAAAATAATAGACGCAAGTTTCATCTCTACTCCTGTTTAAAAGCATTATTCCGGCAGGTTACCCCGACTTCCCTTCTATCTCCATGTTTTACGTTCTAATTTCAATTTTATGATTACATTTCAGCCAGAAACACGTGTTTCATCTTGCTCCCTGATGTTCTATCATGCGCCCACGCCAGCCTTGTCATCACTCAGGAGTATTTACACCTCATGTCGGACATGATCCTTGCCAGAGTCTCACAATCCTTAGCCACGGAGCAGTCAGTTGAGAGTCTGGTACGCCAACTTCTGGAAATGCTGGAAGTAGTGACTGAGATGGAATCTACATACTTGACCAAGGTCGATCTGGATGCCCGTCTGCAGCATATTCTGTATGCGCGTAATAGCTGCCAAATGCAGATCCCCGAAGGGCTGTCCGTACCGTGGGATGAAACGCTGTGCAAACGCGCTATTGAGGAAAACTGTCTGTACAGCGACAACGTGCCCGCACGATGGCCGGAATGTACCGCCGCTCGCGCACTGGACATCACCACTTTTCTGAGTACTCCCGTTCATCTTCCGGACGGAACGTTTTACGGAACGCTCTGCGCCACCAGTCGCCGCCAGCATGCGTTAAGCGAACGTGGTGAACAGGTGTTGCATTTGTTTGCCGGTCTAATCGCCCAGTCGATTCAAAAAGAGTCGCTGGTTGCTCAGTTACGTGAAGCGAACGCTGCGCTGATTGCTCACTCCTACACCGATGCCCTGACCGGATTACCGAATCGGCGCGCAATTTTTGAAAATGTAGAGACCCTTTTTTCGCTCGCCCGCCACCTCAGGCAGAAGATAGTTGTCGCCTATATCGATTTGGATGATTTCAAATTGATCAATGACCGCTTTGGTCACGAGGTTGGCGACCAGTTCCTGATCCAGATTGGCCACCGCCTGCTGCGTAAATGTAGTGATAATGACATTCTCGGTCGACTGGGCGGTGACGAATTTTTAGTCGCTCGACTGTCGCCGGAAGATGACAGAGAGCAACGTGTTCGTCTGCAGCAGGTGAAACATCAGTTGCAGCAGCAAATTTGCGGCGACTATCACCTGGGCGATATTCATCTGTTTTATCCTGGTGCCAGTCTGGGCGTGGTGGAAATTGATCCGCTGGAGACTGATGTAAACTGTGCGCTTCATCTCGCAGACAGCGCAATGTACAAGGATAAAAAGCGTCAGGATAAAACCGCTTTTGTCGTACATTAACCCCTGCTATGCTGACTCGTCTTTAAATAACTCTGGTAGATAATCGTATGCGACTCGGTATTATTTTCCCTGTCATTATTTTCATTTCCGCTGTCGTTTTCTTATCCTGGTTTTTTATTGGCGGTTACGCTGCGCCTGGAGCATAACGATGAAAAAAACAACACTTATTATGATTGGCGTGGCTATCATCGTGGTTCTGGGCACGGAACTGGGGTGGTGGTAACCAAAGAAAAAGGCCACTTATCAGTGGCCTCTATTGTCTGCATGTTTACTTAACTTTTGACTTTTCTATAGATAAACAACACCACAATCGCACCGATAACCGCTACGACAAAACTGCCAAAGTTGAAACCATCAACTTTACCAAAACCAAAGAAGGTACTGATCCAGCCACCCACTACCGCACCGACAACCCCTAAGATGATGGTCATAAAGAATCCGCCGCCATCTTTACCCGGCATAATCCATTTTGCCAAAATCCCAGCGATAAGACCGAAAATCACCCATGAAATAATGCCCATAATATCCCTCACTTATGTTTTTAAGTTAACGATTCGCTCGCTGTATAAAAGCATAGCATAGCGCTGAAAAATTAAAATTTGTGATCGGTATCACCTGCTATTTTCATCTTTTTCTGATCTTTCATAAGGTTAAACCATTCGATGGCGACATTTTCACTGACGTAGCTCGTCATTAATGTCGAATCGTCAGTCATTCTGCTTTACTCATTCGCCCTCAGTCCCTGCAATTGCTGGGTTTTAACCTCTGGCACGATTTATGCTTAAACAGCCGGTCACTATGACAAATCGTAGTCCGCGATGCGTATCGCGCGGCTCCGTTTACAATTCGCGCTATTTCAGCATTTAACAGGTCTGTTATTGATGAAAAAAATCACCAGTGTATGCCCATACTGTGGGGCCGGGTGCAAGCTCAAGCTTGTTGTTGAGAATAACAAAATCATCCGCGCCGAGGCCGCAGAGGGTGTAACGAACCAAAATCAGTTATGCCTGAAAGGCTACTATGGTTGGGACTTTCTTAACGACACTCGCCTTCTGACTCCCCGTCTGACTCGCCCGATGATCCGTTATGAAAAAGGTGGAAAATTCACTCCCGTTAGCTGGGATGAAGCCATTCGTTACACCGCAAAACGCTTATCTGAAATCAAAAATACCTATGGCCCCCGCGCCATTATGACCACCGGGTCTTCACGTGGAACAGGGAATGAAACCAACTACGTGATGCAAAAATTCGCACGTGGCGTTCTCCATACCAATAATGTCGATTGCTGCGCCCGTGTCTGTCACGGCCCTTCCGTTGCCGGGTTACAGGAAACATTAGGCAATGGCGCCATGAGCAATTCCATCAGCGACATTGAAAACTCAAAATGCCTGCTGATCTTTGGTTACAACTGTGCCGACTCGCACCCGATCGTGGCTCGCCGGGTCATTAAAGCTCGCCAGAACGGCGCAAAAATCATTGTCTGCGACCCACGTCGTATTGAAACTGCTCGTATCGCTGACCAACATTTGCAGTTGAAAAACGGTTGTAATATGGCACTGGTTAACGCCTTTGGCCATGTACTCATCGAAGAGCAACTCTACGATCGCGAGTATGTACAAAAGCATGCGGAAGGGCTGGAAACATACTGGGAAACCGTGAAGGACTATGCGCCTGAAGCCGTTGAACATTTGACCGGCGTTCCCGCACAGCAGGTTCGTCAGGCGATGCGTACATTTGCCGCAGCGCCATCGGCAACCGTCATGTGGGGAATGGGCGTCACCCAGTTTGGTCAGGCCGTTGACGTGGTTCGTGGTTTGTCGAGCCTGGCGTTGCTGACCGGCAATCTGGGACGCCCTAACGTCGGCGTTGGGCCGGTGCGTGGGCAAAATAACGTGCAGGGCGCGTGCGATATGGGGGTGCTGCCTAACCAGTTCCCTGGGTATCAGGACGTGACCGATTTCACCGTCAGGGAGAAATTCGCCAACGCCTGGGGCATTGACGTTAATCAGATGGATGACAAGATTGGGACGCGCATCACCGAAGTTCCGCATCTGGCTATTGAAGGCAAAATTAAAGCCTACTACATCATGGGGGAAGATCCGTTGCAAACCGAGGCCGATTTAGGTCTGGTCCGCGAAGGGTTTAACGCGCTCGATTTTATTGTCGTGCAGGATATCTTCATGACCAAGACAGCGGAAATGGCCGACGTCCTCCTGCCGGCCACCTCCTGGGGCGAACACGGGGGCGTCTTTACCTGCGCCGATCGTGGATTCCAGCGTTTTGAAAAAGCGATTGAACCCTCAGGTGATGTCAAGCGTGACTGGGAGATCATCAGCCTGCTGGCCAGTGAAATGGGCTATCCCATGCGGTATCAAAGTAACCAGCAAATCTGGGATGAGATGCGCGAGTTATGCCCGCTGTTCTACGGCGTAACCTATGAGAAAATGGGTGAAATGGGGCATGTTCAGTGGCCATGTCCGGAGCTCGATCACCCCGGCACACCTTACCTTTACGCGAACAGCCAGTTTGATACCGCCAATGGCAAAGGCAAACTGTTTGCCGCACAGTGGCGAGCGCCCGCAGAAGTTCCTGATGAAAAGTATCCGCTGGTCCTGTGTACAGTGCGTGAAGTTGGGCACTACTCCTGTCGTTCAATGACCGGCAACTGCGCAGCGCTGCAAGCCCTGGCAGATGAGCCTGGGTACGTGCAAATCAATACTCATGATGCAGAAAAACTGGGTATTCGTCATCGTGACCTGGTATGGGTCAGCTCGCGTCGTGGTAAGGTCATCAGCCGCGCGGATGTATCCGAGCGTATCAATACCGGAACAGTGTATATGACCTATCAATGGTGGATTGGTGCGTGTAACGAGTTAACCCAGGATAACCTCGATCCTATTTCGAAAACGCCGGAAACCAAATATTGCGCCGTAAGTATTGAACACATTAGCGATCAGGGATGGGCTGAAAAGTATGCCGCACAGACGTATAGCGACATGAAATTACGCTTGTGCGAGGCCATTGCGTAAGTCACCTCGCTAACCGCCTGAGTCTGGTCATCCAGACTCAGGTATTTTCCCGTTACTTCGCCAGCTGTGGTTCACTAAAGCGAATGGCAGCAGATTCTTCCTGCTTATCCCGCTGCATAAAACCGAGGTTCATCAGGAACAATCCTGCCATAAACGGGAGTTCATACAGCTCCTCAATGAGATCGCCGTACTGCGCGTTGTGCAAAAAGATAGGGGCCAGCAGACGATGATGCTCTACCGTATCGGAGATCAAAAATGCACAGGTGGTGATCGCTAACAGCCATAGCGGCAGCGGTTCATTGCGTAAGCGACGGGCAATATCCTGGCGTAAGCGTTTTGATATCAGGACAGGCAGAATAATCATTGCAATCAATACCACTGAGATAACTCTGAACAGAAGTTTAGGGTGCTCCGGGAAATAATCACGGCCCCAACTGGTACTGCGACCCAGCAACACCAACCACCACACAGCCGCCCAAAGCCAAAATTGTTTCTCGCCTTCAGGACGTGATAAAGGCCGGATGTAGCTGAGAGTAAAAAGCGCTCCAAACAGCAGCCATAACGCCTGACCATTCTCAATCCATCTGACGACAGTACCGTTGAGCAAAGGTAGATTCCAGTTCGCAGTGAACGGGATCGCTACGATGATCAGTCCAAGAATGAAAGTGGGTAATGTTAGTCGGGTATTCAGTTTCATAAGCGAGGTTCTGTATTGTGACTGTTTCACGATCATAACCCCTGTGAATGATCCAACATTAGCAATCAATGCGGATTTCTTAAGGTATTCTTAAGAAATCTTTTTCCGGATATTTCCAGGTTTAACACGGATAAAAAAACCGCGCGGCGTCGTCAAAACGCAGTGCGGTTATTAGATTAAAATTCAGCGCATTCAATCAGTAGGAGTAATTAACGCCTACCATCCGCACACTTCATGCTCATTCTCGGTATCGTATGAACGTACGGTATTGACCAGATCTTTAACAACTTCTGCTGCCACATCCGGCACCAGTAACGTCATCGGCGCTTCAGTTTCATAATCGACTGACACGCCATTGCTGTTATTGGTCACTGTTACGGTATAGGTTGCTTTGCCCATGATTTACTCCTTGCCGGTACGCACGACTTTTCGTTGATTCGCGCTCTCCATCAGAACTTCCGGGGCAACGAAAAAATCGATATTAAAGTAAGTGTCGTCGGTCATCACTTCGATGTTATGCCATTTTTCCGGTGGAAAAACGCCAAACTGACCGGCTTCAATAACCATCACCTCTACGGGCTCCGGGCTATGTTCATCTGCGTATCCGAGATATTTGACCGCCCCCTGCATAACCGAAAGTCGAGGATAAACCCCGGCACGGGTTCCTTTATCAAGGTGGCGTTCGAAAATTCCGGCAGGTGCCGTTTCTTTGTTCCAGAATGGAGTAGAGCGTGTATGGATATGGTTCTGTGGAATTTGAAGCATTTTTCTTCCCTTTTCCAGTCGACAACCAGCGAGTTCTTACTGAACCGCTGCTGTACACAGGGTACGCCTCATAATATTCATTTGAAATACCATTTATTGGTTATAACAATACAATTATAAATGAATTGCAGGGTGTAATATTGAAGGCCCGCCGTAACCAACGGGCCAATGGCGTCACGACTGAAGCGTGGCAAGACGAGCGGCAAAACCAACAAAAATCAGACCAATAAGGGAATTACCCACTTTGGCCAGCTTTTTCTTCGTACGGATATACTGCGTCACGAACGCGCCGGAGAAAATAAGAAAGCTCAGGTAGAAAAAGCTCACTATCTCAAGCGTAATAGCCAAAATAAAGAATGACAGCCCTGAGTGCGGCGCATTGACATCAATAAACTGCACGAAGAACGAAACATAAAACAAAATAGCTTTAGGATTCGTCAGGCTCAGAATTAACGCACGTTTAAAAATAGCGCCAAACGGGACTTCTTCAGGCGCGGCATCGCTTGCTTTCGATTTCAGTGTTGCATACAGGATCTTCGCACCGAGGTACAGCAGATAAAACGCGCCAAGATAGCGAACGATGTTGAACAAAACGGGCGTTGTTTTGATCAATGCGGCAACTCCGGCATAGGCCAAAAACATTAACACGGCATCGCCGATAAACACACCGCTTGCGGCGAGATAACCGCCCTTCACTCCCCGACCAACGCTGTTCTTCAACACAAATATCGTATTTGGCCCCGGTACCAGCACGATAAAAATAGCCCCCACCAGATACGTCCAGTAATTCAGAACTCCATACTCTGCGAACACGTTAACCTCTTCCTGAAAAAACACATGCACTTGCTGCGAGACAATATGCTAACGAATGCATCGGGTGATGGAAAGAGAAGGTTATGAATTAAAAAACCCGCCACTGGTGACGGGTGTGTACAGATAAGGTTAGCCCGGATTAATGGTGCAGCATCTCATCCACAACCTCTTCTCCCTTCAACTGGTAAGGGTAGTAGGTAGGCCAGTTTTCCATCTCTTCAAGCAAAGCTGCCTGCGAGGTATTTCCCATAAAGATATGGAAGTGGCTCGATTTACGCGGCGCGATAATATGATCGCTGAATTGCACGTATTTAGGTGCTTTGCTGTTAGCGTCTTTACACTCAAACAGATAACGTACACCTTTCTTGCCTGACTTATAGTGCAGAATTTTATAACCGGCGTAGTCGTATTTACATGATGCAACCTGATTACCGGTGTGAAATTCCATTACGTCATTTTCGATGCCGATGGTGTCTACGTTGGTTGCATAACCTTTACGGTAGTAATCTTTAATTTGTTCTGCCGTTTTGCTTTTGTCTTTCTCCGCTTTCTTTTTGAAGACCGGATCAAGCTCGCCGCTGACCAGATACGGATAGACAGATTGCCACATGCCATCCCAGTCGGTAAGCGCCCTATTTTGCACCTGGTTATCATCAAAAACCCCTTCCGACGCCTTTTGTTCTGCTTCGCTCATCGGCGCACCATGGGAATGATGACCGTGCGCCATAACCGAACCACTGACTACAAGCATTCCCAGAGCAATTGTCAGTTTTTTAATACAAATAGCCAAAATTTCACCCTCAAATCATTTGCGAGTGAAATGTTATAATATAACGTATCAATTTAATCAATAGACCAACTACAAGCCTCTATCTCATTTCACGTTACAATGAGTTTGCTGGAACAAAGCTGATCAAGCAGGGCCTGCTGATGGCTGATAATCAGCATAGCCAACGGTCGACGCTGGCATTCTTCAAGCAGCAGCGCCCAGATATCCCGTTGAATAGAAGGATCGAGCTGGGCTGTAATTTCATCAGCAATAAGAAAACGTGTCCGCGGGTCCAGCGCACGAAGTAAAGCAATTCGCGCCAGTTCACCGCCAGAAAGTTGTCCGGGGCGGCGAGTTAACCACTCTGGGTTGATGTGAAGACGGGTAAGCATTTCAGCATCCGGTCGCCAGGCATCATGAACCGCATCACCGGTGCTGCGTCGGGGGTTAAAAGTTAATTCCGGATGCTGTGGCACCAGTTGCACCGGGCAATACTGGTGCATCGGCAACGGTTGTTCATCAACCAGAATGTCACCCGAAGTTGGTTTCTGCCAGCCCGCCAGCACGCGTCCCAGCGTCGTTTTGCCCGTCCCACTTGGCGCACAAATCCCAATAAGTTCTCCAGGGTGTAGAGAGAAGGTCAGATTTTGCCACAGAACCTTTTCTCCCTGACGGATTGTTACATCACGACAGCACAACATTGCGCTCTCCAAAAAGTTGATTTCTTTCAGGCAGCGCCCGCCATTGTCGTTGCAGATGTTCGCTAATCTCTCCGCGTAACAGCTGTTCCCGGCTGACGTTATCCGACACCCTTCCCTGATGCAGCGCGACAATACGATCCGCATGGCGGGCCGCCAGCGTGAGGTCATGCGTTACCCATAAAACGCCAGCCCCTTGCTCACATTGCTCACGCAACTGTTCAAGGAGTTGATTAGCCAGAGATGCATCAAGCCAGGCGGTAATCTCATCCGCCAGAATATAGCGAGCCTGACTCAGAGACGCATGACAGGCCAGGACACGTTTCGCCATACCGCCTGAAAGCTGGCGCGGAAAAGCATCTAATACGCGACTTTCCAGTCGGCTACGCTGGAGCAATCGTTCAATTTTTCCGGCATTCCATTGCTGGCCAGAAAGCTGGCATGCCCTGCGCAGATGCTTTTCAATCGAGAGCAGCGGGTTAAGCGCCTGAACGCCTTGCGGGACATAGCTGAAGGTATCGCCACGACATTTGCGAATATCATCGCTGTTCAGCGTTTTGCCCTCCAGCGTGATAGTGCCCTGGAAGCGCAAATTCTCCGGTAAGAGATCGAGCAGGCATTGCAGCAGCAGGCTCTTACCCTCCCCGCTTCCTCCCACTAACGCCACCATTTGACCCGGTGCCACGTCGAAAGAGATATCCTGCAACAGCGAAGACCAGTTTCTCGCGCCGTACCAGCGATAACGCGCCACCTCCAGCGAGACCTGTCTTAAACTCAACATGCGTCACCTCGTAACCATAAACGATGTACCGCCCTTGCGAGCTGATCGAATAACATCACCAGACTGAACAACATCAGTCCCGGAAACAGCACCAACCACCAATCGCCATGACTGATAAATCTCAGCGCATCCGCCAGCAGCAGTCCCAGTGACGGTTCATGCGGTGCCAGCCCAAAACCGAGGAAGCTTAACGCCGCACTGTGCAACACCGCGTGGGGAAACATCAGTAGTGTTCCCGTTAGCCATTGAGGTAATAAGGCGGGTAGATAGTGATGTCGCCAGCAGTAAAAATGGCCGTGTCCCAGACGCCAGGTCAGCGTCAAGTAGTCACTGTGGGCCACGCGCTGCGCTTCAGCACGCAGGATCAGCGCCAGACGCGGCCAGTGGGTCAGCGCAACCGCCATAATCACGCCGTTTTTCCCACCGCCCAGCGTAAAACAGATCAAAATGAGCAACAGCAGATGCGGCATCGACAGCATGGCATCGGTAATCAGGCGCATAAGCACATCCAGACGCGGATGTATGCGCGAAACCGCCGCCATCACTAACGCAATGAAACCGCTGCACAACGCCGCACCAATACCAATTTGCAGACTGGTTAGTGCACCCTGAAAACAACGGATCCACAGGTCGCGACCAAGGTTGTCGGTGCCAAACCAGTACAGCGCATCAGGCGGTAAATGCCGGGCAAGCAGATTAACGCTCAACGGGTTATCCAGCATTGCGGCACCATACACTGCAATGAATAACAGGCAGCTAAATGAGAGCAAAAGACGAATCAGCGTCGGCGTCGGGTTATAGAGCATCAGGTCGTTCCAGAGCACGGTTCAACATACGGACAAGCCAGGTAGACAGCGAGTTACCAATAAACACCAATACGGTACTGAACAATACAATTCCCATCAGTAACGGCAGATCTCCACGTAATCCAGCATCAATAGTGGCCTGCCCCAGTCCCGGGTAAGCAAAGACTTTTTCGGCCAATAATGCGCCTCCCAACAGCTCCCCCAGCGAGGCAAACTGCAAACACAGCGCAGGCGTAATTGCATGACGCAGAACCTGATGGCGTAACAGTGACCAGCCTTTATCTCCCTGAGAACGCGCAAAACGGACAAAATCGCTTTTCATCACGCTGGCGATGCTTTCCCGTGTATGAAGCGTAATTTGTCCCAATCCCAGCAAACTGAGCGCGCAAACGGGAAGCACCAAATGGCGCAGACGCTCAGTCAGCGTCGCCATATCGCCGCTGTTGCCCGGCTCCCACGCGCAGCAGACCGGAAATACCGGCCAGCGCACGGCAAATAACGCCAGCAACAGCATGCCAATCCAGAAGGTCGGCAGCGAAGAAAGCAGATAACTGAGGCGACAGATTGCTTTATCCGGCCAGCGATTCAGATAGCGACCCGCGACAAACCCCATTGCCGTTCCCAATATGCCAGAGAGCAGCCACGCGCCACCAAGCAGCGCAAACGAGGTAGAAAAGCGTTCCTTGATCACGCTGGCAACCGGTGCGTTAAACAACATTGAATAGCCGAGATCGCCCTGTAATACACGGCCAAACCAGTGACCAAAACGCTCCCATAGCGGTTGGTCCAATCCCCAGCGAGCCGCGATACGCGCATATTGCTCCGGCGGCACATGCAGGAGATCGTTGCCGATATAAGCCCGAATCGGATCGACCGGAGAAAAGCTGAGCAGCATAAAAGTGCCAGCCGCAACCAGCACCAATAACACCATCAGCCGTAGAAAATGGCCCACAACAGACTTCATCAACGGCAGGTCCAGGTCCATTCGTCCAGATTATTGAGCAGTGACCAGCTACCGTGAATCTCCGGTGCGCCTTTACCTAAGTCAATACACGGATTTGCCAGGTAGGTATGCTGAATATTCAGCAGCCATGCCCAGGCCGCATCGCCCTGCACGCCAGCCCCTTGCTTGCCATCCCACTCAACTTGTTGCCAGAACGGCAACGCTTTTTGCCAGTCCGGAGCGTCAATAGCCTGTTTAAGATGCTGCTCAACGACAGGATTGCTGTAATAGCCTGGATTGTAGTATTCCACGCCCGCAGCCTGATTACTGTAGTGATGGAAAAGCTCCATCGGATCCAGACTTCCCCAGCCAAACAGCGTAGGGTTGGCATGCATATGCCGCTCAACAGTTTCCCAGCTCCCGGATTGCAGAGAAATCTGAATACCCACTGGCTCCAGCATCGCACGTACGGCTTCGGCTAAATCCCGGCGTGTACTGTCACCGCTGGCGTACCACAACGTTAAGCGAGCCTCTTTACCGTCCTTCACACGTACGCCGTCTTTACCCACCTTCCAGCCGGCTTCTTCCAGAATCGTTCGCGCTTTTTCGCTATCGCCATCTTTGAACGCAACTGATTGTCCCTGCCATGGCAGACCCTGAACCGCGCTATACGCCGGAATCGCATGACCTTCCATGACCTGATCGGCAAGCTGCTTACGGTCGATGGCGTAGTTGATGGCGCGCCTGATGGCAACATCGGCAGTGATATCGTTCCCAATCGGATAGCCATTGGCGTCTTTTTTACCTGCAGGAACCATCGGGAACACAATGCCCCGGTTTTCCACGCTGTCGCGTACCCAAAGTTTCAAATTTTTCTGCTGAGGAGTGACCGCCATCGACGGCGCGATACGTACGAGTCCCAATTGGCCGCTACGCGCTGCGGCATAAGCGTTATCTTCATCAAGGAAGACAAACACCAGCTTACTGAAATCATTTTTCTTACCGGCATACCAGGGGTTAGCCTCAACGATCAACTGCTGCCCCGGCTGAAAACTCACCAGTCGATACGGACCCGCGCCAATCGGATTTTTAGCGAATGTATTTTCGTCATACCGTTTTTGCGGAACAATTCCTAATGAACCCAGCACGTTCACAAAGGTACTTTGCGGGCTACGCAACGTAATTTCTACCGTGCGGTTATCTTTCAGACTGGCATGGGTGAAGTTTCCCATGTCGATTTTGCCGCCGCTTTTTGCTGCTTTGTTATAGGTGAACACCACATCTTCAGCGGTTAGCGGCGAACCATCAGAGAATTTAAGGTCAGGTTTTAACGTCAACGTCCAGGTTTTGCCGTCTGCGCTGGTCTCTACTTTTTCCGTCAGCAGGTTTCCCCAGCTCATATCTGCATTTTGTTTTAATAATGGTGCATGCAAAAGCAGATAGCTGCCATGACTCCAGCCCAGCATCGGGTCAAAACCTTCCGTTGGCTCCGGTCCAATTGCCAGTTTTAACGTCTGCCCTTCGCTCGCATTTTGCGCGGCGAGAAGTGGTGAGGTTAATGCGAGAGCCAATGCGCACGTAAGCAGTGCCAGCTTGCCTTTGATCATTATGTTATCCAGTTTTACGTTATTTTTATGCTGCATAACGATTTACAGTCGTTAAGCAGTCTCCTGGGGAAGGGATTATGGCGGACAGAAATGACGAAAAAAATGATGCGGCGCAGAAAAGTATGACGATTTTCTAAAATTATCATACTTTTTTCTGATACTCCGTTATGAGTACGATGTGAATCTCAGAATATAGATTAATCCCTCG
The DNA here is from genome assembly GCF_030334295.1 of Citrobacter sp. Cf088. Taxonomy (NCBI): domain Bacteria; kingdom Pseudomonadati; phylum Pseudomonadota; class Gammaproteobacteria; order Enterobacterales; family Enterobacteriaceae; genus Citrobacter; species Citrobacter sp. Cf088. The sequence continues at coordinate 65,023 of NZ_JAOWEE010000052.1, read as the reverse complement.
CCATTTATTCAAAGAATATTAATCCCTATCTAATAATTACCCATGCGGACTATTTACCCTCCCCGCTATTCCCTTATCTAAAATTCATGACAATTTATGTATATTTATTCAAAAAAAACACCAGAAGTGACAAGTTATGTAAATTTGTAATGATAATTATTTGTATTATCATTACGATCACTTATCTTACTGCCTTTGATTTTTAACAAAGGAAGTTTGACTATGCGTTTAAAACCTGTTGCCTCTGTCGTTCTGTCCTGTTTAGGATTTTCCAGCCCCCTGGTATTTGCTGAAGATGTCATGGTGGTAACCGCTTCCGGTTACGAAAAGAAAATCACCAATGCCGCCGCCAGCGTCTCTGTTATTTCGCAGCAAGAGTTACAAACCAATAAATATAATGACTTAGGTGAAGCCCTGCGTTCTGTTGAAGGGGTAGATGTTGAAAGCAGCACCGGTAAAACTGGCGGTCTGGAGATCAGCATCCGTGGCATGCCCGCCAGCTATACCTTGATCCTGATTGACGGTATTCGTCAAAACGGCAGCAGCGACGTGACGCCAAACGGCTTCTCTGCCATGAATACCAGCTTTATGCCCCCGCTGGCGGCAATCGATCATATTGAGGTTATCCGCGGCCCGATGTCGACGCTTTATGGCTCCGACGCAATCGGTGGCGTGGTGAATATCATCACCAAAAAAAGCACCGATAAATGGAGCACTTCCATCAATACCGGCGTTAACCTGCAAGAGAGTAATAAATGGGGTAACAGTACGGTCGCCAACTTCTGGTCAAGCGGCCCGTTAATCGCGGGCGTACTGGATATGCAGGTTCGGGGGAGCACAACCCAGCGTCAGGGTTCCAGCGTCACTTCGCTGAGCGATACCTCTTCCACCCGCGTACCTTATCCAACCGAGTCGGAAAACTACAATATTGGCACGCGATTCGACTGGAAAGCCAATGAAAGCAATACGCTGTGGCTGGATCTCGACTCCGCCAGACAGCGTTATGACAACAATGACGGTCAGTTGGGTAACCTGACGGGAGGTTATGATAAAACGCTGCGCTATGAGCGTAACAAAGTGACCCTCGGCCACGATACAGCCTTAACGTTTGGCACCTGGAAATCGTCCCTCGGCTGGAATGAGACCGAGAACAAAGGCCGACAACTGGTCTCCTCCGCACTCACGCCAGAGAACGCAGGTCGGGCCGGTGACGCGCGTGAACTGAAGAACACCAACGTCATTCTGGACTCCGTGCTGCTGACGCCACTAGGTGATTCGCACCTCTTAACCCTCGGCGGGGAATACTGGGATGCACGAATGAAAGATGGTGTGGTGCTGGCCAATACCGGCGAGACGTTCCACCAAAAAACGTGGGCAGCCTATGCGGAAGATGAATGGCATATTCTCGATTCGCTGGCCTTAACCGCAGGAACACGCTATGAGCATAACGATGTCTTTGGCGGTCATCTCAGCCCACGAGCCTATATGGTCTGGGATGTTTCCGACGAATGGACGCTCAAAGGCGGCGTAACGACTGGCTATAAAGCACCATCACTGAGCCAGTTACATGACGGGATCAGCGGTGTAACCGCGCAGGGAACGGTGAATACAGTCGGTAACCCGGACCTCAAACCGGAGGAAAGCATCAGCTACGAAACCGGACTGTATTACGAGAACAACGCCGGGCTTAACGCCAACATTACCGGCTTCTATACTGAATACAAAAATAAAATTGTCTCGTATTCTATCGATGATAATACCAACAGTTATACCAACAGCGGCAAGGCGAGGACCGATGGCGTTGAATTTGCCAGCACCTTCCCTCTATGGTCGGATGTGCTGACCTTATCTCTCAACTACACCTATACTCAGAGCAAGCAAAAAGATGGTGACAATAAAGGCGCGCCGTTAAGCTATACACCAAAGCATATGGCTAACGCCCGTCTGAACTGGCAGGCAACGGAAGATATGAACGCCTGGCTGAACGCACGTTATCGCGGTAAGGCCCCACGCTTCACGGAAAATTACGACAATCTCAGCGCAGTACAAAAAGCCGTCTATGACGATAAAGGTGCTAATTTAAAAGCCTGGACCGTCCTGGACATGGGAATGTCTTACAAACTGACCAAAGATCTGACACTTAATACGGCAGTTAATAACGTGCTGGATAAAGACTTTAGCGAGGTTAAACTTTACCAGGTGGGCCGTAATAGCACCTACGCAGGTGATTATTATCAGACTGCACAATCCACCACCGGATACGTAAACCCGGGTCGTAACTACTGGGTATCTTTAAACTATCAGTTCTAATGTTGTTTTCCCTTCCTGACGGACTGGAATTGATAGCCCGTCAGGAATTATGTTACATCAAATAACAGGCGGATGATGTTATAAAATCGCACTCTTTATAAGGATATGATTAAAACACTCTCAGCCACCTGTAACTAAAAGTAACTAATTTTCATGTTAAATTCTTACCAGGCAAGAACACCAGAATCAGATTTATTCACACAACAAATGCCTAGATTTTAAAAACCGAAAAACAAAAGCCAACATCATCATATTTTTCTGAGTTACCAGACCTTACTCTCAAAAAAACATTTATCAAAATAATAATAAAAACACATTCACATAATCAATTCTTCAAGTTTGAAAAACAAAAAGAAACATCTTCTTTGATTTGGAACGGATACTCAATGTTATTATTTCAAAAATAACATCCACGGTAACTGCCATGCTCATCACACACGAAATACTTAATGGAATAATGGGTGAAAGAGTTTCCGATGATTGTATTATTTACTTGTCTGGACCTTCATCATTAAATACGCCCCTTGAGATAATACGTAGTAAAAGCTGCATTTGCGTAAATGGTAGCGCAGGCTATTTAATTAACAACAATGTCCCTGTATTTATCTATGTTGTTTGTGACGGTTCTTTTTATGAAAACAACAAAGAATTATTTTATAAATATAGCACCTATGCCCAGCATACCTTTATTAGTGAAGATGTTATTAAAAGAGCTGATTCAACAGAGGCAGAGAACTTGCTCAACACATGTTTTCTGTTAAAGGACATTTGCAAATCCAGAGGTGGTATCGGTAGAAAGATTCGCTATAAAATAAAAACAATGACTAACAGGAATCTCCGAATTAAATGCTCTGCATTCAGAAAAGTGAAAACAATTGCATTTTCAGCTGATGTGACACATGGTCATTTTGGTAGTGCTACGGTCGCATTTAGCGCGTTACAAATAGCCATTAGTCTAAAATTTGAAAGAATAATTTTTTCAGGTTTAGATTTGAAAGGTAGCTGTAAACGGTTTTACAATGAAGTTAACGCTCAACCCACGACTCTACCCGCTGATCTTAGCTTTATATTAAGGTCATTTTCTTATGTAAGTAGCCACTATGACGGTAAGATCTACAATCTTTCTCCACAAACAGCTATTCCCTACGATGTTATTCCGTTCATCAATACAGAAGAAGTAGCTTGTTCCACCTCCTACTAGCAATACACCAACGGTAAGAATATTTAAACAATTAATACAGAAACACCCCTTCTTGCGCCATTAGATACAATGCCAAAACAATAACCCCGACGATACCACCTAAAAACAGTACTGCGGCAATCGCAAGCTGGTTGCGGTTTGCGTACTTCGTATTGTTTCGCACATCCAACTTTTTTTTCGCCGCTTTGTGACTTGAATCACGCTCCATCGCGAATGTTATATCTGTCATGCCATTATCCAGTTGCTGTATATGAAAACACAAATAACCACCATATCGATAAGGGTATAGATTTTAAATAACAGAATCTGAGATTTGTCTCACGATAAAGATAATCGTCGGATTTTTACTCCCGAAGCAGATTTCATGCTCCCTTTTCATCAATAAGGTTATCCTGTATTTATTCGACAAAAACCTTCACTTTAGGCTTTGCCAGCAGAATCATGACGAACTCAGTGAAGGCCACTGGTTTATAGAAATAGTACCCTTGCAGGAAAACAATGTTGTTTTTGTTGAGATAATCGAGCTGAGCCTTCGTTTCAACTCCTTCTGCAACGATGCTTAAAGACAGCTTGCGCGCCAGGTCGAGAACACAATCCAAAATTCGGGTTGAATCGGGAAGCTCATTAACCCTTCCCACAAAGCTCTGATCGATCTTAATGTAATCAATGTGCAGGTCATGCAAATAAGAAAGCCCAGAATAGCCCGTACCAAAATCATCAAGCGCAATCACAAAGCCATTTTCATGCAGGATATTGAGCCTCTGCACAAGCTCTTCATCTACATGTAATGGCTCACGCTCAGTAACTTCAATCACCAGGTTGAGATCATGGCGGCTGAAGCTATCTCTGAATTTCAGACACTCCTCCACAAATGTAGGGGAAGTGATATGGGATGCGCTGAAGTTAATACCGACATGGAATCCAGATGGCAGCTTGCTGGTAATGGCGTTCATATTCGCCGCAACCTGCCTCATCAGACTTTGAGTTAGTGGCACTATCAGGCCTGATTTTTCGGCGACGGGAATGAAGGAGGCAGGAGAGATATATCCGGCTTTTGGATGTTTCCATCGGGCCAGCACTTCAACACCGCGTAATGTCCCCTCACGACCATTTACGATAGGTTGATAAAAAGGCACGATCTCTCCTTTTACTATCGCTCTGCGCAACGTTTCTTCTGGGGTATCGTTCTTATTTAGATATTTATCAATGGCATAAGCGGCTGCGAAAGAGATTAACAGGATAAAAACCAGAATCCCTGAACCTTGTGTAACCAGCCTTTTTGCACTAAATAATGGCGGTTCATTATAAATAATGCTGAACGGATACTTTGCGGAATTCACCTGACCAGACATCTGTGAGCTTGCTGTAACGGTTTTCACATCGCCCAATAAACCAAGCACTTCGTCACCTACGAGTAGTGAATATGTCACCCCCTTTAACGACACATTCAATGCTCCACGGATATGCACCCCGCTAATGGTGACAATGATGTGGTTGGTTTGAAAATGAGTTTGATACAGCAGAACGGGTATCTCATTTTCCGTATTTCTTGCGGGAGTAAGCAGCAAATTTGTATCAGCAATCACCGGAATTTGCTTAAGCAAGATCCGATTACCTGGCAGTGACGTACACCATAGCTTCCCCTGTCGGATAATGATCAGCGTTCGCAAATGAGGGCGAAGTGCAGCTTCAGTTCCAAGTTGGTATTGACCCTCCAGATCGCATTTTTTTTCGGCGATGTGCTTAGCGGTTCGGGTTGCCTGGAAAGCTTCATCCAGTATGTTATCCATATTTTTCGCGGCATATCTGGCTCCTCCAAGGGTTTCTGTCGAAGAGGAATACCAAAGCTGCATATTAAGAATAAAAACACCGATCAAAAAAAGACACACCGCAGCGGTTACCGGTAAAAGTACTTTGCGCATTCTCATGTCCTGTGGCGAAAACTGATCAGTCGTTGCGATGAGCATAGACGTGTTCTCATTTCTCTCTACAGAGCATGGTAGATAGAATCAAAAGTCGCCATGCGTCCAGTCACACTTCCAAAGCCACAATATAAGAAATGGATTTTTATATAAAATTAGTCCTGGAAAGATCATAACGATAATGACATCCCTCCTTCCAATTTTGCTATCATATGAATGTACTAATAAGAGGTAAGCAAATGAAAATCTTTATCACTGACAATGAAGGGAATCTCATTCCTGTTGACGGAAAAAGCGTCGTGATCGAATTGAATAGCGGCGGAACTATTGAGATCGCCGAGGAGTACAGTCGGGACGATGTTCCTGAAGGTATTAATCTGTGGGGAGGACGAGAACCATCCCCTTCACTCTCATTCGAGGAAATTAAAGCTCGAACAGAAGGCCTTGGTGTTTACCCCATTGCAGCCAATGCCCTGCACGTATTCCCGTACAAATTTTCATCAAAAGAATGATTGCATACAGCAGGCGAAGCGTTTTTCTCAAACCAAAGTAAGGCCATTGTTATCATAAATACCTCTGGCCTTGGGGGGAGTCAACTCGCTAATATCTGTTGCTTCTGATTGCAGTCCATGCTGGCGCTGCATTATTTCATCACTATATACAGAAAGAAAATAGGCTTTTGAGAGTGATTCCTGAGCATAAGCATTTGAATAATTAATAAATGATTATAATGTTAAGAAAATAAGCACTAAAGACAGTATGTACGTGGTCTAAAATATTAATCGTCATCATAATGCTTATGTTTCTTGCGATCACTCATAGACTCTTTAAAAGCTTCTGCTTGTGTATTAGCAGCCTGCAGTCGACTCATATTAGCACTGTAATTATTCCAATATTCTTTTTCTTCGTGATAACAAACATCACGGCTAATTCCCTTCGCTTCGCACTTTGCTAAGCGTTGTTCTTCTGATACGCAACCAGACATCAAAGAAACAGTAGAAAACGCAACCAGTATTATCATTAATTTATTCATATAAATAACCTTAGAATTTCCAGCCGGCGCCGACTACAATACTATTAGCCTGTGCGCCAAAGACCTTAGAACCTTCATAGCCTGCATCAACAGTGAAAGCTGCAATGGGGGTAAACTGAATACCAGCACCATAGGCAAAACCTGTAGAAGTATCAGTTTCACCATTAGCTTTGATCGCACCTCTCCCAATACCCACCATTACATAAGGTTTTATCACATCATTTACTTTATAACTTGCACCGACTAATGCAGAACCATAACCACGATCTATATCATTATCGTCATTTGCTGAAATAGTTAAGGATGTTATAACGCCTAAATCACTTTCATCTGGGGTATAACCATATTTAGCGTTAAGACCGTTAAGGTTCTGTCCATCTGTCCGGGTATGTACATAACCGCCGGTGACTACGCTTTCTCCTGCATAAACTGTCATAGCAAAGCATAATGTAACAGCCACTAAACCTGTTTTTAAACTTAGCATTTTAATAACCATTTTCATCATCAACTAATAGTAAGTTACATACATAACAAGGAGTCATGCTTTGAATTTTATTTCTCAAACATGTCGCCAAGATAAAAACAGAAAGGTAATAAAAAATCAATCGAGAAAAATGTTCTTTTTTGGACATTATTAATATTCAGGATAATAAATTATCATAACATGTTGATAAAAATGGATTTAACATTAGAGTAAAACAACATTAAAACGCACCATTTTTAATATACTCCCAATATTTTCTTGTTTTTAAAACGACTGTTTTACATATAATAATTAATAATATACAAACTCCACTCAATTATATTTAGTTCTCATACCCGAATCGGTTTAAATAAATATTGAAAGATATGGATATCTTTTATCAATAAATAGAACTGTAATGACAAAGATAAAAATTAAATCTTTAGTGCTATTAAAATGAGTTTAATAGTCTGAGTGCCAGGAAAGCACTTTGCAGGTAAAAAAACGGGAACCAATCGGTTCCCATTCTTATACAACCCAGAATCTGGATTACATGTTTTCGATGATCGCGCCTTCCATACCTTTAACAATTAAGTCAGCCGCTTCGGTCCAACCCATGTGGCGCAGCATTACATTGCTAAAATCATAGCAATCATTTGATAAAGTTGAAATTATCATCCTCTCTACTTTCAAATCAGCCAGTAGCTACCATTTTAAACTCATTGATTATCTAAACTTTGATTTTAGTTTTGGGGAAGAGTTTTCGCCAAGAATCCAAGTTTTTCACGCCAGCTCATTCAACACACTACCGCTAATGGCAAGCCTCGATGGTAAAGCTGTTGCTGCCGCAGAGGTCCGATTTGAGCGAAAACCGGACGCCCGCATAGCGTGAACAGACATCCGGTATTTTGAAGTGGCAGATTACTTAATCTGCTTACCCGTTTCATCAATGACCTTCTCGCCATCCTCTTTGGTAAACGCTCCTTTCTGACCTTCCGGTAGGATATCCAACACTATTTCTGAAGGGCGGCAAAGACGAGTGCCAAGCGGCGTAACGACTACCGGCCGATTAATCAGGATCGGATGTTGAAGCATGAAATCAATCAACTGCTCATCACTAAATTTATCTTCATCAAGACCCAGGTGTTCATAAGGCTCAACATTCTTACGCAGTAATGCACGCACCGTAATTCCCATATCTGAAATAAGTTGAATCAGCTCATCACGGGTCGGTGGCGTATCGAGATAATAAATTATCGTTGGTTCGTTGCCGCTGTTACGGATCATCTCCAGCGTGTTGCGAGAAGTGCCGCAGGCAGGGTTATGATAGATGGTAATGTTGCTCATATCTGTATCTCATTACAAAGTGATGGAGAGCCGCAACGCCAGCGCGGCCAGAGTGACAAACAGCACGGGCAGAATCATGATAATACCCGTGCGGAAGTAATATCCCCAGGTAATCGTTATATTTTTCTGGGCAAGCACATGCAGCCAAAGCAGGGTTGCCAGACTGCCAATCGGGGTGATTTTCGGACCTAAATCGCAGCCAATCACGTTGGCATAAATCATTGCCTCTTTGACGATGCCAGTCGCCGTGCTCCCGTCAATCGCCAGTGCGCCAATCAGCACCGTCGGCATATTGTTCATCACCGACGACAGGAACGCGGTCAGGAAGCCGGTGCCGAACGTTGCTACCCATAACCCCTTTTCTGCCAGTAGGTTCAGCACGTCAGACAGATACTCCGTAAGCCCTGCATTGCGCAGGCCATAGACCACCAGGTACATACCCAACGAAAAAATAACGATCTGCCATGGCGCACCGCGGAGGACTTTTCCGGTGTTGATGGCATGACCTCTTTTCGCCACTATAAACAGTATTGCTGCGCCACTAGCCGCTATCGCACTGACCGGGATCCCCAGTGGCTCCAGAACAAAGAAACCGACAAGCAGCAATAACAGGACAATCCAGCCCGCCCTGAACGTTGCCGGATCCTTTATCACACTGGCAGGCGTCTTCAGCAGCGAAACGTCATACGTCGCCGGAATGTCCCTGCGGAAGAAGAGATGCAGCATGACCAGAGTGGCCGCAATCGCTGCCACATCTACGGGGATCATAACGGAGGCATACTGCGTAAAGCCCAGACCGAAAAAGTCCGCCGAGACGATATTCACCAGGTTAGAAACAATTAGCGGCAGGCTGGCCGTATCTGCAATAAATCCTGCGGCCATGACAAACGCCAATGTCGTGCCCTGGCTGAATCCCAGTGCGAGCAGCATCGCAATTACAATCGGCGTCAGGATCAGCGCAGCGCCGTCATTGGCAAACAACGCAGCAACAGCGGCACCAAGCAAGACTATCCAGGTAAACAAAAGGCGGCCACGTCCGTTACCCCAGCTGGAGACGTGCAGTGCGGCCCATTCAAAGAAGCCGGACTCATCAAGCAACAGGCTGATGATAATGACCGCAATAAATGCCGCTGTCGCGTTCCAGACGATATTCCAGACAACGGGAATATCAGCGATATGGATGACTCCGGTTCCCAGCGCCAGCGCAGCTCCGATACTCGCGCTCCAGCCAATACTCAGGTCTCTGGGTTGCCAGATAACCAGTACCAGCGTCAGTAAAAATATACTCCCTGCCAAAAACATTTCAGACTCCGTTATATATGATTATATAAATATGTTTTCCTGCCTCAGCATGAGGTACAGGCCGACTTTGCCAACCATTCCCGTACATCCTCCCGAAGGCACAGCCAGGATGTCGTGATTGTCTCAGCGGCCCACGCCGGAATATGAGGTGAGAGACGATAGTGGATCCATTTCCCTTCCCGACGATCAAGAACAAGCTTTGCCTCACGCAGGACGGCCATATGGCGTGATATTTTGGGCTGTGATTCGGCGGTAGCTGCACAGATATCGCACACGCACAGTTCTCCGGACTCCCGCAGAAGCATGACAATGGCGAGACGTGTTTCATCTGACAGGATTTTGAAAAGCTGAACAGGTTGTAGCATTTTTCTCTCCGCTCCCTTTAGAATACACATATGGTAAATCATATGTATCAACTTTGAAATCATCAGCTCTCTCTGGAGGAGAAAAATGGAACAATTTCCTGCCCTGAATACTGCATGCTTTGATCAACACATCGCTGAACGCCTGAACGTGCAGGAGCCACCACGGATTATGATCCTGTATGGTTCAGTGAGAGAGCGCTCCTACAGCCGCTTTGCCGCGGAGGAAGCCGGTCGCCTGCTGACGGCGATGGGCGCGGAGGTGAAACTGTTTAACCCCTCCGGTTTACCCCTGCCGGATGATGCGCCGGACACGCATCCCAAAGTCACCGAGCTGCGCGGTCTGGTCAGATGGTGTGATGGGATGGTGTGGAGTTCTCCGGAACGGCACGGTGCTATGAGCGCAGTCATGAAGGCGCAGATTGACTGGATCCCCTTAAGTGAAGGAGCGATTCGTCCTTCGCAGGGCAAAACACTTGCGGTAATGCAGGTCTGCGGCGGTTCACAGTCCTTCAATGCCGTGAACCAGATGCGTATACTTGGTCGCTGGATGCGGATGTTTACGATCCCCAACCAGTCCTCTGTAGCCAAGGCATGGCAAGAATTCGACGAAAACGGACGAATGAAACCTTCTTCATGGTATGACCGCATCGTCGATGTAGCCGAGGAGCTGTTTAAAATCACGCTGCTGCTTAAGGGACAAACCAGTTATCTTGCAGATCGTTACAGCGAGCGAAAAGAGAGTCATCAGGAGCTTTCATCCCGTGTCAATCAGGACAAAATATAACGTATGTTCTTCGTGAATCCATACTGCATGAGCTTACCAATGTCCGCTTTGGCAGATTGATTATGCCGGATGATCTCTAAATGTGAACGGCACGATTATGCGGGCTACTTACAATTGCACATATCAGCAATGAGCCATCGCAGGCAGTAAGTGACGCATCCACAACAAACAACGCCCCCTGAAGTATTCCTTCCCTGAAATGTGAACGCGATGCCCGCATGAAATAAGTCGCTGCGGGCTGGCTGATTAGTTGCTGATCGAGGGAGATTCGTGTTTCAACATAATCTGCCGCAGGTGAAGGAAAGCCCATGTTTATGCCCTCTGTTGAATACCGGATAAAAATACAGCACAAATACTGTATATCCATCCAGCAAAGAGGCGATAAGCAATGTTCGTGGAACTCGTTTATGACAAAAGGAATTTTGATGGTCTGCCCGGTGCAAAAGATATCATTCTGGGCGAATTGACCAAGAGGGTTCACCGGATTTTCCCCGACGCTGATGTCCGGGTTAAACCGATGATGACATTGCCGGCGATCAACACTGACGCCAGCAAGCACGAGAAGGAACAGATAAGCCGTACTGTTCAGGAAATGTTTGAAGAGGCTGATATGTGGCTGGTTTCAGATTAAGTGCGTTCGATTCATCTTCCTTTACCCTATCCCGCTCAACTGTATTCTGCTGCTATACGCAGATAGCTGTCACAGCCGGGATTAAGTGCAGCAGTCAGTAATTCATCTGTGTTGAGGCCTGATTAAGCCGTATCGCGGTTAAATAGCCAAGGAACCTTAACTGGAGAAGCATTGATGGAGTGGGTAAACGCGTTGATGAGCCATTTCGCGCTTCATCCTTTCAGCCTGTGGGGCCTGCTTTTTGGAATCGCATTCGTAAAATCTACGTTCCTCATTTCAGCTGTATTACCGCCAGCATCTGTTATGTTGGTTGCTGTAATTTCCGTCGGCAAGGTGACTATTACGCCATGGGAAGCAGGAATTGCTGTAATGATTGGCGCATGGTGCGGGACAATTGTTAATTATCACCTTGGAATGATGATGGGACATCTACCCTGGCTGGCACGCATCATGTCGCGTCATGCCGATACAGTAGTACGGGTTCGACGCCGGTTGCAAAACAGTTCTGTACCGATACTTTTTACTTCGCGCTTTATTGCCGTGCTGCGTTACATTGTGCCATTAGTTGCTGGAATGTTGCATCTTCATCCAGTGAAAGTGTATGCAGTCAGTCTGATCTCTGCGGCGACCTGGTCAGCGCTTTATGTCGGAGGCTTTAGTCTCGTTTTGCCTTTTTTTAGCTAAACCAAACATAAATAGACCACAACAAGCCCTGATACCCCCTGGTATTGGGCGGATAAAAGACAGGGAAAGAATTTATCAGGCACAAAAAAACGGGAACCACCTGGCTCCCGTTCTCATACAACCCAGAATGCGGATTACATGTTTTCGATGATCGCGTCACCAAACTCTGAACATTTCAGCAGCTTAGCGCCGTCCATCAGACGTTCGAAATCGTAAGTTACGGTCTTGGCGTTAATCGCGCCTTCCATACCTTTAACGATCAGGTCAGCCGCTTCAACCCAACCCATGTGGCGCAGCATAACATTGCTAAAATCATAGTAACCATTTGATAAAATGGAAATTATTATACTTTTTACTTTCAAAAACCGCTAGTAGTTACCTTTTACAACTCGTTGATTATATAAATTTTGATTTTAGTTTTGGGGTAGAGTTTTCGCCAAGAATCCAAGTTTTTCACGCCAGCACATGCAACACGCTACCGCTATTGGCAAACCTCGATGGTGAAGTTTTTATATTCGCTGAGACCGCTATGCGAGAGGCGCGGACATTAACTTCTAAATCAGCTTTGCCACGAGGCCGCATCCCTTGAATGCATTATAGAAAAATTGTTGTAAAACCCCACCTTATTAAAGAGTAATGCTCAGACAAGTACCTAAATAAGGAATGATACAGCTAATTGTTAGCCGCTACGCTCAATCACCTTATAGTACTATCGTGAAAATAATTTTTCATTAATAGGTGTGATGAAAATTCATCACGAAGGGTTATATTAAAACATATGAGCTAGCCGTAAATAATTCTTGAAGATTATCAATCTCTATAGGCAATTTAATTAAAGGGATACAAACTTTTATCTTTGGCTTGCATAATTAAACCATGAGACTTTTCCGAGTCTTATTTAGTAAGAGATAAGAACTTCACCCCCCCTATTCTGATGGAAAAGCATTCCATTCCTGAACCATGAGTTTTGATATGACGTTACTTTTTTTGGATTTCACTCATAAGGTTTTTAATGAGCGAGGGGGGGGGTGTAAAAACAATAAATTCAACAATACTTGCTACCTCTTGAATATATAAAAGAGGTCGTTAATATCTTTTCAGACAGTTATTTTAGCTGAGCTCCCGACTCTCTCAACTTAACCTTGAAAGAAGAACCATCACTTAATGAGGAAACAACAATGACAACTTGTACTGCTCCTGGCCATCCATCTTGTTCTATATCTTGTCCAAACGGGTGTATTGCTATCTATTATGAACCGAATGGTCCTTGCCGCACCATGTGCGCCAATGGTGCAACCCTTGACCTCGATTTAACCCAAAACTACTCAATCCAGATGAGTGATGTGCCAGCAAAAGACCTTGTGGCAATTTTTGGTACATCAATTCCTCTAGATAATTCATTAATTATGCAGAGTAAAAATGCAGTTTCACTAAGCTTACAAAATGTTTCTGTTGAAGAGCTTGTTACAGCTATTCATAGCGCATTGTAAAAATAGCAAGGCCAGGTGATCTGTCCCCGGTTGGTTGATTTACATTAGTAATAATATGTCCGCTTTGGCGCAGACGGCCGTCGAAGTAATGAACTAAATCGCTCATAACTCTGACAAAACCGTGGATTCAATTCCCGCCAGCCCACCAATCATGATTGGACAGTGCCAGGACGGCACTAGCAAAAACATGAAGTTAGCAGTATCAGCAAGGCACCGACCAGACGGTGAGGAGACAAAAAAGGATACGCTAAGGAGCCGCGGCTCCCGAGTGACATAAAAGCCCGCTTATATGCGGGCTTTTATGTTTCCGCTCATTCTCCAGGCTCAATGCGACCACAGACAACGACCCACTTTTCTTTCACCGTGGCCTGTCAACATACCCTCATGCCAGCCTTTTAGCCATAATTGATGTAAGCGTCTGCTATGAGCAAAATATAGTCATTCATTTCATTTTTTCATTGGAACACCTATATTTAACGGAGGTGAGCATATCACCTCCGTTCAGGTAGCCAAATTCTGTTTGCCACCCCAGAAGGATAAACATGCTTTCGACAATGAAACCATGATATACAGATAATGTCGGGAAGCTGTGCGCCGGATGTGGGGTTAGTGCATCAGCCCTTCATCAGCATTTTGAGTTGCCTTAAATCATCCATATATAGATTTCCGAACAATTTAAAATAAGGTTCAAAACGCGTGATAATGTCCGTGATTACTGGCCCCAGAACTGATCTGAACTGAACGACATCAATACGGTTATTCACCACAGAGAAACGGACCTGTTCAAAATAGTTTGAGACCAGGATAACCGACTGTTTGAGCTCCTCATCTTCTTTGATTCTTTTGACCAGATCGTCATCACTTAATGATGACCTAGCTTCTTTTATTTCCCGAGTCAATTTTCTGGCCGAGAACAGATGAGGGTCATCCCATTTTTCAATCAGGCAAAACGTATTCTCGATTTTTTCTGCCATCCGGCTTTCCACTGCATTTGTAGCATTTATATACAGCGGCAGTATGACACCGAGTCCACCTAGACACAGGGAGACGGTTTTCGTAACTTCAATAAATACACTACTGCCTGAAGGGGGGAGACTGGTATACGCAATCGCGGCAAGCCCCCCGGTTCCAATGACGCAAAGAATGATGATTGCCCAGAATAAATGCCATTTGTATTTCAAGTGAGGCTCCTGCCAGAAATAATATAAGTTTACGGTCACGCCGGGGATATTGTCGCTTCAGCTTATCAGACCGGTATGCCGGTACCTTATTATTGTCGGGAAGATAATGACATGGCAAGGGATGGATATCGGTGATGGGAGGCATTAAAAACAGTTAGGTAGGGTCGAAGCTGAGCGAGTCTGGAAAACTGGAAACGTCTTTTAAACCTTTACGGCGAGATCTGGCTTTACTACCAGATCATTACGAATGTGTACGCGCCGTCATGGGGTGTCGGGGGTCGGAGGTTCAAATCCTCTCGTGCCGACCAAAAATCCTCGAAGAACCAGCCTGTTACGGCTGGTTTTTTTATGCCTGTTTTATGAACGGGGAAGCAACGGGGAATAATTGGGGAAAAACCCCGACACAAAACATCGACTTTACCGTAAAGTTTCAGCTATTCACATCACTGGGCAGTCATCAAACTCCGCGTTCCTGGCATCATTAATGATGTACGTGATAACACCAAATATTGCGTGTGAAGAATTGTAGCCATCACCGTCTTCTGGCAGCACTTCTCTTCTCCCGTTATCCAGATTTATCAGGTGGGGCTGAGGGTGAGTTCGGTATCGCTTGATCCTGAATTCCCCATCTATCGCGCATATCAGCAGCGAGCCATCACAGGCTGAAAGCGACGCGTCCACAACAAGTAGTGCCCCCTGGATTATCCCTTCCCTGAAATGTGAACGCGATGCCCGCATGAAATAAGTCGCTGCGGGCTGGCTGATTAGCTGTTGATCGAGGGAAATCCTTGTTTCAACGTAATCACTGGCAGGTGAAAGGAAGCCCATGGCTATAGTCCTCCGTTTGGATTGAAAAGCTGAAAGGTACGGTTCTCCCCTTCCTGCGTTGATACGTTGATACGTTGATACATCGCGGAATGTTGTCACATACCACTCGATCCATTCGTTAGCCTGCTTCATCGTCCAGTTCCAGTTAACCTTGCTCAGTTCCTGGACAAACCGCTGTGTGGTGACGGTCTTCCGGCCATTAGGTTCTTGCTGTATCGAAGCATGCCAGGCCATTTCAATATCGCTGGGTCGTGGCATCAATTAACCCCTCTTGAATACCGGATAAAAACACAGCATAAACACTGCATATCCATACAGTAAAGAGGCTACAAGAAATGTTCGTGGAACTCGTTTATGACAAAAGGAATTTTGATGGTTTGCCCGGAGCAAAAGATATCATTCTGGGAGAATTGACTAAGAGGGTTCACCGGATCTTCCCCGATGCTGATGTTCGGGTTAAACCGATGATGACACTGCCGGCGATCAACACTGACGCCAGCAAGCATGAGAAGGAACAGATAAGTCGTACTGTTCAGGAAATGTTTGAAGAGGCGGATATGTGGCTGGTTTCAGATTAAACATATTAAGTCGCCATACTGGACAAGAACAGCCCGTTGTTACTGGAAATCCTCTTGGACTGTATGCAATTACACGATGATTTCCTACTCCAGCATGGTAAAATAAAAAGCCGAAGAAGGTCATCAGCCTCGTAAGAAGTTTAAATTGGATTAATTTTTTAACTCAAGGATGCATTTAATGGATACCCCTTTCTTGTTAAGCGTCATAATCCCCTGCTACAACTGCCAAGATTACATTTATGAATGTTTGCAATCTGTATCATCACAAATAGATGATAGCGTTGAGATCATTGTGATTAATGATGGGTCGACGGATAATTCCCTTAAAGAAATAGAATTATTCATAAGTGAAAATAAAAACAAATCGATTAAATTAATAACCCAAACAAACCAAGGGGTGTCTGCAGCCAGAAATACAGGTATTGATGTATGTTCAGGTAAGTATTTAGCATTTTTAGATGGTGATGATCTTTGGGATTCAACATTCTGGGAAAAGATCAACCCAACGCTAAAGCTTAATGATATTGATTTAATTGAGTTTAATGCGAATAGATTTTATGACGACAACAAGGAAAAAGTAACAGAAGTGTCAATCGTATCTACAAACGAGACTTTGACAATAGATTCAATAAGTAATCTTCGTGAAACATTTTTAAAAAATGAATGGTTCCCATGGGCAAGAGTTTACAAAAGATTTATATTTAATACGTTAAGATTTCCAGTTGGCAGACATTACGAAGATATAGCATTAATACCCAAAACATATCTTCTATCAAAAAAAATCAAACGTATGACCGATACTCTTGTTTTATATCGAGTACGAAAAAATAGTATAACTAACGCACCTCGAAAAAAAGATATCGATGATATAATATGTGCCATGGGAGTTTTCAATGAATTACTTAATAAAAAAGGCAAGAGCGAAATTGAGACTATAGCACCCTCTGTTCATCAGACATATAGTCTAGCCAAAAGAATAAGCACAAAAATCAATGGTTATTGCTCCTTTAACGAAGAACAAATCCATTATATAAAAAAGGCAGTTACCCCATTCTCTGGCACACAAAAATTTAGCAAGAGAATTAATTTGTTATTTATTCGAGAATACTGCCTCATAAAGAAGATTAAATATCAGCTTAGATCTGATCGAACCAAAGTATAAACAATATGCAGCCTACTTTTGGCTGCTTTCTGAAGGATTTAGCATCCCTAAGCCCCACCATTCAACTATGATTTAACCACTTATACTTCGTTCTGCAGGTTGCTCAGGCCAGTTAATATCAGGTGTATCATTTGGATTTATTCGGTTAAGTAAAACACGGTATTTTTTCCATGCCAGTAAAAGTGCCGCTTCCGCTTCTGTTGCAATATCAAGATCAACTGCGTCCTGTAAGGGAGCGATTTTTGAGGCGGCCAGAGCCAGTAGGCTTTCTTTTTGTTGTGTCGCCTGCGTAATCTGCGCTATTTTTTCTGCGTCAGCATCATGCACCCACTTTTTACCGTCCCATTTAACAAAATGGCCTTCAGGAGCAACAGAAACGACATCATCAGGCAACTTACCTAACTGGTTAATTGTGGTGGATTCCCCTGTGTGAATATCGTAGACAACTTTCCCACGATGGTCTTCGACGAGTGACCATTTACCTGAATCAAAATTAAATACAGCGACAAATCCATCCTTTGTAGTTGGCGGTGCAATATCAGTACTGTAGGCAGGTAATCCTGTGTTTGCTGGAATATATCCATCACCTTTACCAATAAATTCATTAGTAGAAGATGACAGGTTATAAATAGTAATCGTGCGATTGGTGTTAGTCATTTTAAAAGTCATTATGCAAGTCTCACAATATAGTTAAATGCGGTATTTTTTACGGTGTTTTCAGCATGACCTGACGGAGAAACAGTCACACCGTGGCTGTGCGCGCCAATATAGACAGAGTGGGCATGTGCCCCAATGCCAACAATATGACTATGTGCACCTATATAAACGTTGTGTGCATGAGCGCCGTCAGTGGAGGTCGTTTGCGTGACAGCCCCCATGTTTTGGTTTCCGGCTGGATATCCCCAACCTGCTTGCCATGCCAGGAATGAGTAATTGTGCGCGTGAGCACCCTGAACATCGGTTGTTTTTGTACCGTAATCAAAACCTGTTGTTTCTTTATTTCCGTAATCAAATCCGGTGGTGTCACGGTTTCCGAGGTCGGTAGCTGCGACCGTCGCACCATGGTCGTGTGACTTAATACCGTCAAGTTCCTGAGACAATACAGCACGACCATCAGGTCTGCCCTTTATCGTCTGGCCGCGCATATCTGGAATAACGCCGGATGGATACGCTACAGCAAGTAATGGGTAAACAGACTTATCAAACGGCTGGCCCTGCATTAATGCATAACCCGCTGGAACTGTGTCAGATGGCCACGGGACAGGTGCCCCAACAGGATAAGACTCGGGTGGCAGATTAGCGGTGTTGAAATCTCGTCGCCAGCCAGGCAAATAATCATCACCATGATTGATGTAGGTAAACTGAGCGCTGGCATGTCCACTAGTTGCTGTTGTCGGGGTCGTAATTCGAATGGTCATTGCACTACGAACTCCCATAACCTCAACTACCGCGCCGGCTAACTGGATATTCCCGCACCCGGTATCAGTAATCACCCTGTTATCAGCATATGACCAGGATCCTTTGCACATCCAGTACGGATGATTAAACGCCCCCTGCGATTCAAGCCAAACAATAAACTCCGCCGTCGTCCAGTTGCCACCCCCGCCAATGCTTACAGAGCCGCTAAATGCTCGCGCCGCGCCGATGTGACATGTAAACGTATCCGGTTGTGGTACATCCCTGCCGTTCTGGTCTTTTTGCAGTGATCCGGCAGCACGATTTATCGTTTCTTCTAAACCAAGGTATTGGAGAAGCGCGGGAACGTCCTTTCCACTCAAATTTGTCAACGTACCATCAAGCGGTTGTTTACCCGATAACGCATTAAGCACCGTAGTTGCAAAGTTCGGATCATTGTTTAAGGCATTAGCTAACTCAGCCAGGGTGTCCAAAGCTTCCGGAGATGAGCCAACCAGCGCGGCAACAGCTGCGTGAACAAACTCAGCATTAACAATTTGTTGGTTGTTAACGGTCAGTGGTGGCGTAGGAGTGGTTGGCGTTCCCGTCAGCTCAGGACTGTCCAGCGGAGCTTTCAGTTTCGTCAGGTCTTTGACTTTTTTAACGGCTTTCGGTGTCGCTGCAAGGGCTTCACTGTCGCTGTCGTCATCGCTGCTTAACTTCACCAGCCCTTTTTGCGTTGTGCTGGCGTCTCCCAGCTTCAGACCTTCAGCGATATCCCGCGCTTCATCACGGTATCCCTGTGAGGCCAGAGCTGCACTTTCAGCGCCAGCCATCGCGGCTTCTGCGCGCTGAGTATCATCGGCTACAGCTGCTTTCAGTTGATCCGAAACCTTGCCTGCAGCTTTATCTGCCGCGTCTGTCGCTGCTGTTTCAGCGGCTTGTACTGCCTCGTTCCTGGAGGTCAGTGCATCATCTCTGGCCTGTTCTGCGCGGTTGGCACTCTCAGTGGCTGCATTTTTCTGATTCTCAGCCGTTTCGGCTGACTGCAGAGCTGATGCTTCACTTGAAGATGCCGATTTAGCACTGGCTGATGCCGCAGCCTCTGATTTAGCAGCCTTTTCGCCGGACTCTCTGGCATGCTGTTCACTTAGCGCTGCAGCTGCCGCGCTGTTATTACCCTGTTCTGCAGCCTGCGTGGCCGTGAAGGCGCTTTCACGCGCTGAGGTTTCAGATGCGGCTGCATTGCCGGCATGCTCACCCGCTGTTTGTGCAGACGCAGCTGCACTTTCGGCACTTCCCGCAGCAGACTGTGCCGAGACTCCCGCTTCCTCCTGCGCTTTCTGTGCCGTATCAGCGGCGGTTTTAGCCTGACCGGCCTGCTCCGTCGCTGTCTGTGCAGACTTTGCCGCACTATCAGCATCCGCTGCACTAGCCAGAACATCCTGTGCTGTCTGTCGGGCATTATCGGCAGCTGAGCGGGCTGACGCATCAGCAGCATCTGCAGAGAGTGCCGCCTGGCGCTGTGACTCTGCCGATGCCGTTGCAGACAATACCGCTGAATCCTTACTTTGTTCCGCTGACTGTGCGGCCTGTTCGGCGCGTTCTCGATCCTTCTCTGTTGCACCGCTCAAATCCACTACGCGGTTTACCATTTCCTCAAAGCGTTTCATCACCTCCGGACGCAGGTCCGCGTCCTTCGGCGCATCGAGAAACGCATTCAGGGTATCCGGCGCATCGGTCGGGGCCACGTAAATGTCCCCTGCCACTGAGGGAGGAAAACCTTCCCGCAACAGTGAAACAGTGTAATAACCCGGCTCAGCCTCAATGCTGTAGTGACCGTCCGCTCCTGTAAGAGTGGATGAAGTCACCGCCACAACAACGGTCGGGCTGGTTTGCTTAGCACTCAGTTGAATGGTGCAGTCCTGTACGGGTTTTCCCGCACCATCTCTGAGAATGCCTGATATGAGTACCGGCATAATACCTCCATAAAAAAACCGCCCGGAGGCGGTTCTGTCATTAACTTATTGTTATCCCGGCTGATGACTTTTTCGTCACAATAACCAGCAGGTCACTGATTCTGGAATGTGGCCAGCCGCTGCCGTTGCCGCGAGTACTGACGCTGAAGCTCAGCGTCATCCTTCCGCTACCGGCTGGCATATCCAGTGTTTGCGAAAAAACGGCCGGTACACCTATGCTTGTCTCGTTGTATATCTCCACCCCGTTTTTCCTGACAATCAGCGTACAGGCATCCCATATGTCGTTACTGGTCTGGCTGTTATACGCTGCCCCATGAAAGGCAATAGCAGGAATGGAAACCTGTCGGTCAAAAGACTGATCATCGTCAATCACGACCGTCAGCGTCCCGTTGGCGTACCGTTTTTCACCTGTGTTGGGTATACGGAAGTAAGGAAACTCCCTGCCCGCTGCCTTAACAATATCCCCAAGAATGCGCTCGGCCCGGAGCGTCCCTTTGATGGTGCAGTTTTCCTCAATTGTCACATTGTTGAGAGCGCCAGAGTTCGCGCTGATATGACCGCTGATATCCGCATTACGGGCAGTCAGCCTGCCGTCAGGCGTCAGCGTAAAGGTCGGCGGGTTTCCGCCGCTGGTGATGCTCGGCGCTGTCAGATATTTGAGGAATACCTCGTTCATAAATATCTGGTCACCCTGCATCACGAAGGCGGGAGTTTCATTGCCATTCGCCGGATTGATAAACGCGATACGGTCAGCGGCTACCAGAAACTGGCTCAACTTTCCCTCTTCCGTGTCTTCCATACTCAGGCCCAGACCAGCCACATAGTGCTTCCCGTCTTCGGTCTGCTCTATCTTCACGCCCCACATGGCATTCCATTTGCCGTTCGCGTCCTGCCACTCTTTGGAAAACTCATCCAGTCGGCTGGCGTTGTCTTCCGTCAGCTCCACCTTCTCCAGCAGTTCTTTCCCCAGGTGGCTTTCGGTGATTTCCCCTTTGAAGAAATCCAGGTAGCCCGCCGCATCATTGCTGGCCTGGCCTTTAGCCTCCACGAACGCCGATTTCCCGACCTGGTTCACGGCCCGGATATAGAAGTAATAGTCCTTGCCGGGTTTGATACCGCTGCTGGCCGCAATCCAGTACAGCGCCGTGCCGAGATAACGCGCATCGCTTTCCACCTGGCGGATATCGGCAACCTGCGTATCCGTAAACCAGAACTCATACTGCACCGTGGGGTCATATACCGCCTGGCGCGGGGTGGCGGTTATCTGGAAATAGCCGGGGGTCAGCTCAACATAAGACGGTACAGCCGGCGCAGCGATGCTGAAATCCGTGCTGGCGGGGTCGCCCTGCTGGCCCTGGCTGTTCACTGCCCGGACGGTAAGGGTGTAACGTCCCGGAGACAAGTTGCGGAAGGTGTGCTCCGTTTCGCTCAGAGTCAGGCTGCTGGCCAGGCGGTCGCTGTTATCTTCCGCTTTCACCGTCAGGCGCAGGGAGAAGTTAACGCCTTTCACCACGCGCGGCGTATCCCAGCGCGCCCGCGCCTGATACTGCCCGTCCTCTGCCAGAATCTCCGTGGTGAGATGCTGCACGGCTGGCGGTGTGTTCGTGATACTGGTTCCGGGCAACGGATCAAACTTCGCCCCGTTGTCCACGATGCTCTCTTTCTCCGGAACATGCTGCACGGCGGTGATGGCATACGTCCCGTCATCGTTCTCCCGTATAGCCACGCAGCGAAACAGGCGTTGGCGCAAGGTCGGCAGTTTCAGCCCCCACACGCTGTACGCCGCCACCCCCTCGGGTAACTGGCTGACGGTCACGCGGTCCGGGGCGGGATGCGCGGTGACCGCGACGGTAACAGGCTGGCCATCGCTGCCCACCAGGTTCAGCACCACATTGCCGCCTGCCGGTATCTCCACCTCACGGTCCAGAGTAAGCGTCCGGGACAGGCTGTCGACCGACAGGACGCGTCCGCCCACGGTCACACCGGCATAATCACTGTCGCAGACCTCAATGATATCGCCGGGAACGTGGCGAAGTCCTTCGGCCCCCACGGAAAAATCCACCGTCTGCGTTTCCAGCAATTCGGTGGTGATGGCCCACAGTCCGGCGCGGTGCGCCTGCCCACGGCTGGTACAGGCGAATGCATCCATCTTCAGAACGTTGCGACCGTAGCGCCGGATGGCAGCGTCGTTTTCCACCAGTTCGGTGGACGTTTCCCAGCCGTTGTTCGGGTCGGTGTAACGGACCTCGGCGGCATTGTGGCGCTCTTTCAGTGCGCTGAAGCTGTAGATGAACGGCGCACCGTCAGCGGGCATCACCACATTACTCTGCGTATAGGTCCAGACTTTATCGGCGGGCCTGTCCTGCACAAACGTCAGGGTGCTGCCGTTCCAGACCGGCATGCAGCGCATCAGGGAACAGAAATCCCCCAGCACGTCCCACGCCTTACGCTGGTCCGTCAGATACGCATTGCAGGTGATGCGCGGCTCTGTCCCGCCGAAGCCGTCCGGCACGGACTGATCACAATATTGCGCGATGGCGTACAGCGCCCACTTGTCCACATCGGCAACACCAATGCGGCTTCCCATGCCATAGCGCGGGTGGGTCAGCATATCCAGCACACACCAGGCTGGGTTATCTGTCCAGGCGGGTTTGAATGTCCCGTCCCAGAGTCCCGTATACGTCCGTTTTAACGGATCGTAATTTGACGGCACCTGTACGATACGCCCGCGCAGGAGATAGTTTCGCGTGACCTGCTGGCTGCCGAACTGCTCCGCGTCCACCTTTACGCCGATAACAGCGGTATTCGGGTAACGTTGTTTCACATCGATGATTTCGGTATAGCCCGACCACACCGTTTTGTTCTGCAGCAGGTCTGTCGTGCTGTCATCAGTGAGGCGCAGCATGCGGACTTCAAACGGCCGGGGCGGTAAATCATCAATCACCACGGATGCCAGAAACTGCGTGGTCGTTTTCCCCGTAATGGTGATATCCCGTTCAACCTGCCACTGGCCATCCCGGCGAAACTGAATCAGCATCTGTACGCTGGAAGGGTTACGGTCACCTTTGGTGCTGGTACTGACCAGCGACTGCACACCAAAGGTAAAGCGCAGGCGGTCCAGCGTTTTAGTGGTAATGGTGCGGGTCACCGGCTCTGACTTCTTCACCTCCACTCCCAGCAGGGTTTCCGCACCGGAGTCTTCGAACCCCTCCATCGCGGTCTGCTCATCCTCCCCCACGCGGTAAACCACAGTGACACCGTGAACCATCGCATTACCGTCGCTGTCGAGGACCGGCGTTTTGTTAATTCTGACACTTTTCAGCCCGTCCACTGGACCTTCAATCGGTCCCTCGCAGATGGCATCAACAACGGTCAGCATCTGGCTGGATTTCAGGTCGTCAGGAGCCTCATGCGGCGTTTTACTGCTGCCACCACCCTTACCCATAATCTGTTCCCTCTGAAACGAAAAAACCGCCCGGAGGCGGTTCTGTGCAAATATAAATATGCTGCAATAATATCAGCGACCGATGATCACCACCTGCCCGCCACCACCTTCATCCCGTGTGCTGATTTCCTGGGAAATTGTGCGGGAGCCGACCAGCATTTCACCGTACAACACCGGCAGGGCATTACCCTGTGCCACCATGTTGTCCAGTGACGAAAAATACGTGTTCTGTTTGCCGTTATCGGTCTGCCTGGACGAGGGGATTTTTGCCTGCGGCGTCAGCATCTGCGCCACACCGCCCAGCATCATCGCTGCCCCCATAGAAAACAGGACCGAGGATGCCGAAATAGCACCGGCAGATAACGCGGATCCCCACAGAGCGAGGCTTCCCCCCGCCGTAAAAAAGGATGCGCCGATTGCCACAGCACCCAGCACCACCTGGAACAGACCACCGGATTTTGCCCCTGCCATACGCGGGACAATATGAATAATGGCCCCGTCCGGCAGCGGCTCATGCAGACGGGCTGACAGGCTGGTTTCATCCACATCCAGACCTGCAATGCGTATCTGATACCAGCCATCATTCATTTTCTGCCGGAACCCAGGAATCTGCATGGCCAGCGCGTAAATGGCCTCGGCCCCCGTTTTTATACTGAGGCTGAAGCGGCGACCAAATCGTTGTAAATCCCCGTGAAGGCAGACTCGTGCCATGCCCGGTGTCGCCATATCGAGTGTGTGCGGCGTTGCCATTTGTCGGTATACCTCTCGCGTTTACTGAGCTGATCAGGAATATGGTGCAGCAGTTCACCGTCGCCACAGTAAATCGCGGCATGGTTGGCAACCGATGAACCAAAACAACAAATCAGAATGTCTCCGGGCTGGGCCTCTGTGGCATTCACCCGGTAAAAACCGGTCGCCTCCAGATTATCCAGATACAGATTATCTCCCTGCTTCCACCAGTCCTCCTTCCGCGCAAAATCCGGCATCTCAATACCCGCCAGATGGTACGCATCGCGGAACAGGGTGTAACAGTCCGTCACGCCATGCTCAAATGCCCGCCCGGAGAGAAACGGCATGCAGCGAAATTTGTATATCCGGTCATCGCAGACCAGCCACCACGGCAGGCCACTCTGTACCTGCAGGCGGCGATCAACATCGCTGAGAAACGGCTGACCATCGGGATGGCTGTGGACCAGGGCCACCACATCCCCTGCCGTCTTCGCCTGAAGGTAATCTGCCGGATCCATGCTGAAATACATTGTCGGTTCAGCGGAAAGATTCTGGCAGGGAAAATACCGATCCCCGGCAGGCGTGTTTACCACCCAGCCGCACGATTCAGCCGGCGCGCATGCAGCGGCATGCGCCAGGAGTGTTTTGTTCATGGGTGTATCCATCAGGAAAGACGGTTAATGGAGAGGAAGCAGCCGATGCGCGGCAGGTTATTACGCAGCTCGCAGCCGGTACGGCATTTGCTGCAGGCATCTTTTGCCGGGTCTGCCGTGGGCTTATCAAACTCATCCGCCACAGGCGGCCCGGCATAGCCACACTCCTGCGAACGGTAGGTCCAGTTGCAAACATCAGCCAGCATGATCCGCGCCGGAAACACGCTGCCGTCCGTTTCGGTCGGTGTGGCCAGCACGAAGGTCGCCGTGGTGGCTTTCAGCTCCGACAGCTGTTCTATCACCCAGCGGCTGACCACTTCCTGTTCCGGGTCGGCCTCCGGATTGCCGCCTGTAAAGTTCACCGCATCGAGAAAACGGGCGTATACCACGCGCCTTACCACCGTTGCCCCCACCAGGCTCTGCACATCTTCTGCGAGTCCCGTGACCATGCCAAACAGGTTCGACACCGCCAGCGTCGGTCGGGCAGATGTCCCTTTCCCTACAAGGTCGAATCCGGTTCCCTGTATCGGGTAAACGTCATACTTCCGGCCCTGCCAGGTGACCGGCTCGCCCTTCTCGTTCGCTTCATTTGAAAAATAGTAACGCTGGCCACCAAAAGCCGTCAGGTCGATTTCCCACAAATCAATACGGGCAGACTGCTCGGTTTTCGTGGTTTCGTTGAGGGTGTTCTGAGGAATATCCTGCATAAGGATCCTTAAGCAATAACCTGCTCAAATTTACAGCTGAAATCAGAATACGTGACGTTGTCCGTAACAGACCATTCCCGGCAGACAACTTTAATCGTGCGATTGTATTTTGGCGGTCGCCACAGAAAAGCTTTATATCCTCCGTGCTCCGCCAGAAACGCTTCAAGTGCGGTGCGGGAATTGTCCGACGTGATACGGAAAACAGGCTGGAAGTTAATTAACTGATGGTTGAGTCCGGTCGGACGACGTTGCTCATAGCCATCCCCAAATTTAATGGTTGTCACCGAAGGGGAAACAGACGACTGCATCCCCTCCCTGGGTGCCCAATGAAAGGTTTTCACTTATCCTCCCGCCAGCATGCCGCCATCGCGGCCCTGAGTTCTCAGGATGCTCATGACACGCGTATCAATCATCTTAACCAGCATCTGTGATGCCTGCGGCCCTATCTCCCCGTTTTGCCCGTCATTCTGAAT
This sequence comes from Citrobacter sp. Cf088, assembly GCF_030334295.1. Taxonomy (NCBI): domain Bacteria; kingdom Pseudomonadati; phylum Pseudomonadota; class Gammaproteobacteria; order Enterobacterales; family Enterobacteriaceae; genus Citrobacter; species Citrobacter sp. Cf088. The sequence continues at coordinate 38,361 of NZ_JAOWEE010000052.1, read as the reverse complement.
GGCAATGTGATACACAGGTGAATAAGCAATCCCCCCATTCATACCACCACCAGAGGAACCCGGGTCACCCAGCGCCCTGACACCCAACGTACCGTCAGTCGTTTTCGCCAGAGGCATAATGGCTTCCGGACCAGCTTCACCAAACACACCTGCTCCCTTTGCAAAAGCAAACAGGGTCGGGCTGTCATAGATGCCGTTGTTGTAGGAACTTAATGAGGGCGAATCATAGACACCGCCTTTCGCATTAAAGCTAAAACTGCTGCCAAAACTGCTGATGGCCGTGCCGGTACTCGCGGTGGCTGCGCCGCCAAAAAGACTGCCGCCGATGCCCATAATGGATTTCAGGATGGTGTTGGTAATCAGCGCCTGCGCCGCCATATCGACAAGGTTTTTAATCACCGACTGAGTCAGGGAGGAAAACAACCCGATCATTCCGTCCCGGAGTGTCTGCGTCCCGTTCAGCATGCCGGTAAGCATGTTGGAGGTTCGCTCCTGAGTGGTTTCCATCAGGCCGATAGCAAGGCTGTTCAGATTCCTCTGCGATTTATACAGCTCGACCGCTGTCTGGTACTGTGCATCCGCAGAATCCTTGTCAGCCTTTTGCTTCAGCAGTTCGTACTGCTCTTTGTTGATCGCATCGTTCTGGTAAAAAGCCTGCAGCAGTGACTGACGTTCAGTCAGCTGATTACGCAATTCAACAAGAGGATCAACCGTGCCAGCGATATCAATCAGAGGGGCAGACATTGCCGCTGCCTGTGCCTGTAACAGTTCGCGGGCCGTACTTTGCGCCAGCGTAATTCTGGCCGTCTGGTATTCCTTTTCATCCAGAAGACGGGCATCCAGGAGCGACTTCAGCGCCTGGCTCGCTTCGCGCTCTTTCGTCAGAGAGGCTCTGGCCGGCGCATACTGTTCTGCCAGCTCGAGGCGCTGTTTCTGATAATTTTCAGCATTCAGCAGCAGCGTCTTCTGAATATCAGCTTCACTGGCTCCGTCCGTGCGGGCGGCTTCAAGGAGTTTTCTGGCGCTTTCCTGCTCCTGCAGGTTGATACGTCCGAGACTTGAGGCATGCGCCGCTTCAATTTCACGCCGCAGTTGCTCATACTGGTTAACCTTCGCCTTTTGCCCCTTACCAGTATCCCCGCCTTCCCCGGTCCAGGGGGTATCGGGTTTATCGCTCCCTGTTTCATTCCCTGGTTTATCCGGCTTCGGCGTGGGATCGGTTTTCCCGGATTTAGCCTGTTCTATGGCCTCTTTGACAATTTTTTGCCGTTCCTTGAGGAGTTTTAACCCCTGCTCAACGGCATCCAGATCCCCTTTGTAGCGGGCTTTGTCGTTCTGTACGCCTTTAAGCTGTCCAAACGGATCGAAGCCGCTCAATCCATCAATACGGCTGTCCGCATCCTGAATTTCCTTAATCAGTTTATTTCGCTGAATAACCTGATTCTCAAACTGTTCATCAATGTCCAGCTGCTTCACGTTGAGCTGGTTAAGCGACAGTTTTTTGAGTTCTTCATTCGTTTCAACGACAGCATTTTTCAGGTCAATCGCTGACTGACGGGCATTCTTTGCCTGATTATGGAAATAGAGCAACGCCGAACCGGCCAGCATCGCCGCCCCCACCGGACCGCCAACAAGTGCCAGCGCCCCTCTGGCCATACCTACTGCTGCAGAGACTGCGCGGGCTGAAACGGAAAGCTGTTTATTGGCAGCATTCAGCTGGTTCTTTGCCTGGGTGGAGAGCAGTGTCTGCTCGGTTTCCTGCCGGATTAAGCGGTTAAATTCGCTCTGATAGCTGACATTCAGATTATGAAGTCTTGCTGACTTCTCCATTTCCCGATAACGCCCAAATTCTGCGTTATTCTGTGCCAGCGTGGCGGCGGTGCTTTCCAGCGTTTTTCGCGCCATATCGGCCTGCGCCATCGCGCTGGCCCTGACTGCCTGCTGCTGCTCCACCCAGGCACCGATGTTGCCCCTGATACCTGCCGTTAGTTTTGTCGCCAGAACAGGAATCAGCGTATACAGCGCAACGTTGGCGACCGTATTAAAATTATCCGTCAGGCCATTAATGGCATCGGTAACGGTCTGAACACCACTGCGCAGCGGGCCGTTTCCGCTCTGCCCTACCTTAATAATCAGACCTTCAAAAGCCGAAGTCAGGCTGAGAAGATCGCCGTTCAGGTTATTTACCCTGATTTCGGCCTGCTCATGCGCGGTCTGTGTACCGGTCAGGGCGGCGGTCAGCGACTCCACCTTCTCGCGGTTCTGCACCAGGATGGATGCAGCGCTGAGGTTTTCCACCCCGAACAGCTTCACGGCCTGCCTGGTTGACAGGTTTTTCCCGGCCAGGTTCTCCAGCGCCTGACTCAGCCCGACAACAGAAGGCTTCAGGGTTTTATCGGTTCCCTTCTCCAGATTCAGGATCACGTTACGCAGCGCGGTCCCGGCTTCGCCGCCTTTCACCTCGCGCTCCGCCAGTACCTGTATGGCGGCATTGAGGGTTTCAAAACCCACGCCAGCCTGTGCCGCTGCCACCCCGCCATTTTTAATCGCAGCAGCCGTGTCGGCTATCTCCGACGAACCAAATTTCGCGCCGGCAGCCAGCACGTTGATATACCGGTCGGCTTCACTGGCTCCCGCGCCAAACTGGTTTAATGACAGGGCTAGCGTTCGGGTGGCATCCGGAAGCGTGGTACCAGCGGCCTGGGCCAGCGTTAACGCGCTTTTGGTCGCCGCCGTCAGCCCCGCAGAGGTACTCAGCAGTTCAGGCTTTGCCGAAGCCATCAGCTTAATGGCCTCAGCGGCCTGTGATGCGCTGTATTCCGTTGTGCGGCCCATTTCCTGCGCCGCCTGATCGTACAGTTTCATCTGCGCACTGGTGGCACCAGTGATGGCCTGCAAATCCGACAACGACTGGCTGTACTGCCGCGTGGTGCTGATAATAGTGCCCAGCGATAATCCCGCCCCGGCAAAACCTGCCAGCCTGCCAGCCAGCCCCGATACCGAAGCGGAAACACGCTTATAGGCATCCTCCGTCTTTTTCGCATCAGCCTGGGCATTGCGGTTAAACTGGCGTGACTGACTCTCAGCGCTGCCGTAGGCGCTCATCAGCTGCGATTTAAAGTTCGCTGCATTCAGATGCAGCCCAACGGCAAGAGAGGCAACGTCACCCATTACATTAATACCTTCATGACTGCCGCACACTGCGCATCCAGACTCTGGTTCGCTGCTGCGGGTGATTTAACAGGGGGCGGGTTATTGTCAGAACCTTCTGGCGAAGGCTTTTTGAAAATGCCCTGTTTGAGGAAAAAAGCACGCCAGTGGAAAAGCGTGTCAGCCGGAAGCGCCGCAATTTTTGACGGGTCAGGCTCGCCCCAGCGGTCGGCCAGCCAGAAAATCAGCTCCAGCAAGGGCGAGTCACTCAGTTTTTTTCGGCGGTTTCCAGCTTACCGATGGCGTGTTTTTTCACTTTGTCGATGGCATCCAGAAGCACAACGTTATCGTGTGCCGCCAGCAACTCCTTCGCCGTGGGTTTGTCTTTGGCTTTAATTGGCGAGCCGTCAGGCTGAACCAGGCTGTCGATAACAATCTGTACGCTCAGCTCAGACGCCATGCGGGCATTGCCAGAGGTCTGCGCCTCGATGAGTGCATCTTCATGATCAATAAGCTCAGCCGCCGTCAGCCGACGCAGGTAAACCTTTGTGCCTAAAATTTCAGTTTCAGTCGGCGTGGATTTCGTTTTGAGCAGTGCATTTTTCAGTGCGGAGAGGCTAAATTCAGACATGGTGTATCCTGTTTTTCAGACGAAAAAAAACCGCCCGGAGGCGTTGTGTAACGGGAAACGGATTACGCGCCGGCATCTGGCGCCGGGGCGGCGATCCCCCATTTAATGTTGTTTTGCTTACCCTGCACCGTAATCTGGATAACTTCACTGGCAGGGGCGGTGATTTCGTTCATCTGCCAGCCTGAAAGCGCAAGGATCATTGAAGCCGTTCGTTTGTTCGGCAACTCAACATAAAACTGAACGGTCTTACGCTGTTCTGCAGCATTGAGGAACGCGGTGAAATCTTCGTTTTCCGGGTCGTCAATGAATCCCAGCGATTTCTCCGGACCTTCAGGCAGGTCTGACACCGACTGCTTACTCTTGTCCAGAAGGGTGGTACAGTCGACAAATCCTCCCGTCTGACCTGTCGCGCCCAGCGCCTTACAGTTAATCAGAGGTTTCAGCGCAGCCACTGCGGCCCCTACTTCGCCAAACTTCACCACCGTCCCGGCAGGAAGCATTGCGTACTCAGGGGATGATTTTGGCGTGTTATTTTCATCAGCCATAATGATTCTCTCTTAAATAGTGGGCAGCGGTTGCTACCTGTTCTGAATGCCATTGCGGATTTCTACGGTCAGAATGCGCAGAACCTGCTGGACGTTGTAATCCAGTGCCGGACGGATGAACGGTTCGGCGACCTGTTTCACCGTACCGAACTCCTGAGCCAGGGCTTTCATGTAATGCTTTTTGCTGGGGCCAACCCGAAGGGTGACCACCGTATTTCCGCGACCTTTCCGGGTGGATGAGCGAATTTTGATGGAATCACGCATACGCTCTGCAGAGGACGCATCGTCGAAGCCAGCATGTTGTTTCATGTCTTCTTCAACCACTTTCAGCGCCTCACGCCCTGCATCACGTAACACCTTCGTGCCGACCTTTTCACCGAGCGCAGTAAGCTGCCGCTCCAGCTCGTCCAGCCCTTTTACGTCCATAGTGATCATGGTGAGGCGTCCCGGTAGTGAAAGGTGAAATCCCGCACGAGCCGGTACTGAATATTGCCGCTGGTCAGTACCGATTTACTCTGCTGTATTCCACCCCGGACCACATTCTGCACGGGAACCCCCTCCAACTGGCCATGCACGATAGCAGTCCATTCCGCGCTGATTTTCTTATCCAGCTGTAAAAGGCGGGTGTAGTCATTAAGCAGATGAATCGCTATCTGGAAGCGGCCCGCAATCAGGCCTGTGCGCAACAGTCCGGCGTACAGTTCCGGATCCGAGATACACTGGTAAGTAATCCCCTCCTGCAGCTCATCAGGCAGAAGCAGAGGGTAAACATCCAGCCCGGTCAGGCGTTCAAGTGCTGCCTTTAATGCCAGCTCGATCATGACGTGCGTCTGCCTCCCCTGTGATGATGATGCGGTCCGCAAGACGTTCGACGTTACGAACGGTATAAACCCGGTCAGACGTCGTTATTTTCCAGTCGATATCAATATTCAGGTTCGGATGAGTGGAAAAAAGACACGTTTCAACAACCTGCTGTTGATCCAGTGTGCGGACCTTTCTGCCCGACACCAGTTCGCGCTTCGCCCAGGCTTTCCCTGTCGCGACCAGTTGCTCCGGCAGATGTTCACCCAGCGGCCCCTGGCCGGATTGCATATACCCAATAGAAAGACGGCAGGTCATCTCTTCCGGCTTCAGGCTCATACGGTGTTCTCCTGCAACGGAAAAAGAAGATGCCGGACCGCAGCCGTCTCCAGCCACTGACCAGTGAAACCATTCAGATACGCATCCCCGACCAGATACTGCATGGCCAGCTGGATATCTTCATCCGCCACAAAACCGCGTACACCTTCCGGCAGCGCCTGCAGTTCGTCATCGCTTCCCACCAGTTTGCAGTAGTAGTCACGTTCAATACTCTTCTGCGCAGCCGCCACCATTTTAGTGAGCATGCCGTCATGCTCCGTGAAATCCGGCTCCAGACGGAGCTGGGTTTTCACGTCATCCAATGTCAGTATCATGGTCATCGGCTCCCTTGCGGGGACTCAGCGCCTTTTCCGCATCTTCTGGCCATACCGCAATATGGCGTTCAACCAGTTTTTCTGCGTACTCAGCATCAAAACAGGCCGTATCACCGCGTGAATAACGATGATAGGGTCCCAGGAAAAAAACCGCTTTCCGCGCCACTTCTGCTCCCGTCAGGCCCGTGGCCCCGTTTGCTTCACTTCCGGTCAGTTCAACACCGGCATTATCTGAACCCGCTGCAGTATTCTGACCGTCATCCCCGTCCACTGAATTTTCCGGCGTCAGTTCATCCGGCTTTTTCACATCCCCGGCAGCCGCTGCCGCTGCTTTTGCCGCTTTCGTTGTCATCGTTTTGCTCCTGAAAAGAAAAAACCCGCTGCTGCGGGCCTGGGGGATTACGCGCTTTTACTCTGTGCGACCGTGGTCGCACAGAGTGCAGGACCGGTTAAAACAGCACTTTTGTCCCGAGTACAAGACCTTCCGGATGACGGAAGCCGATATCGTGCTCCGTCACCACACGGATCAACGACTGGTTACGGGAGAACGCGGAAACCAGATTTCCGTCCCCGTCCTGATAGGAGGCTTCCTGCGAGAACGACACCTTCATGTTGCCGTCTTCACCGATAACCACGTCATTAAAGTCAGCGAAGTAAATTTCCGACTCTTTGCCAGCGTCACCGAGGTTTGCCGGGATAGCGCTGGTACGCTGAATCTGAAATCCCTTCAGCATCCCCTGGGCCATTTCCGGGTAGACCTTATTACCGTTACCGTCGCGCAGACCGAACAGTTTCATGTAGGTACGGTTCGACATGCCCCAGCCGCAGCTGATCATGTTGCTGTTCCCGTCCATAGCCATCAGGATAATGTTGTCGAGATAGGTATCAATCGTCTGCAGATTAACCTCTGCAGCAGCTTCCCACGGCAGCAGGCGGTTCCACTCAGTTGCCCGCGCTTTCATACCGACAGGCGTATCACCGGTACCGTCATCGCGCATAAAGGCTTTATCTTCACGAACAGAGATCGCGGTCAGAATATCCTGCAGGACCAGTTGCTCCACGTTGTAGCCAGCACGACCAATCAGTTGGTTGGAGATTGGAACCATTGCAATCATGGTTTTCGCAGTGAGTTTCACATCATCGAAGCGCGCTTCTGATGATTTAGCATCCTTGCCTTCCCCGGTATAGCTCGCCGTCGCACCACCGGCCAGACGCGGCAGCGCCATATTGCCGTTTGGCAGCGGAATGGAGCGCGCGCCCAGCTTACGGACGATGGTGCGATCGCGCAGCAGTTCGATCACCTCGCTGTGGAGATTTTGCGGAATAAGAACGCCACCTGACGCGGCGGCAGTATTGATGGCCATCGAGACAGACTGGTCATTCAGTTCTTCAGCTGCAAATTTCGCAGCGTCCTGGACGTTACCCTGTGCTGCCGCAATCGACATCACCAGACGGGTCATGCCTGCGCCGGTATATTGCTTTGGCTCTGCTTTAACGCTGATACCCGGAGCCTGTTGTGTACCTTTAACCGGTTTGGCAACAAGCGCTGCAGCACGTTCAGCTGCTTCCAGACGCTCCATTTTGGCACTGATATCTGTAAACTGCTGCTGCAGGCTGGCAAATTCGGTTAACTGCTCCGTTGTCAGCGTTCCACCGGTAGTTTCAATCGTGGCCAGGGCCTGTACCTGTCCATTAATACCCGCACGCTGACGACGTAATTCTTCAATCTGTGGCATAGTTTTCTCTCTTTTTGGCATAAAAAAAGCAGCCAACAGGCTGCTTTCTGGTAATGACGCGTTAGCGCCGGGTCACATTCTGGTTTGCAGGTCCATCGCGGCGGCCTGCAACTTTATGGAAGTGGTTTGTTGAGGTTGTTTGTACTTTGCTGCAATGGCATTAATCGCAGACTGAGGATCCGAAACTTCATCGGCAAGACCAGCAGAAATGGAATCAGCGCCGAAATAGATTCCGGCCTGCGTGTTAATCACCCTCTGAGGGGCAAGATTCCGGTATTCCGCTACAGAGGTAATAAACGTCTCGTACATATCGTCAATCATCCTCTGGAACATTCCCCGAGCGTCTTCACTCAGTGGCTCATGTTGTGTACCGTTATTTTTGTTATCTCCCCGAAAAATCGTGGTGAATGTTAACCCCATTTGCTCTTCCATCCTGGAAGTATCCAGGTGTTCCATAATCACTCCAATCGAGCCGACTCCACTGGTCTGGCTGACTACAATTTTGCTGCAGGCCGAAGCGATAAAGTAAGCCGCAGAATAGGCGCTGAAGTTCACAATTGCAGTAATAGGCTTAGTTTGACGTGACTGGAAAATATAATCGGCCAGTTCCTTGCATCCAACCGCCGCACCACCACCAGAATTTATATCCAGCACAATTTCACTGATGGAAGGGTCATTTAATGCAGCATGCACCTGGCTACGTATGCGCTCATAGCTGGTAAGTTCAGAACACATTGCAGTAATTTGCCCACGACGCGGAACCAGAATGCCGTGAACAGGAATAACTGCCATTCCACCAGCTGGTTGAACCAAATCTGGCACCTGATTGTTATCAGGATCCTGCGTCATGTGAATTCCAGCCTCTTCTGATAATCCCTGAATACGGGGAACCAGCACAGCTTTTACAGAATCCATTGTCTGTCGTGTCACGTAATGTGGAACACCAAAGACCATAGCCGCCAGGTGCGGCAGATTAATTAAATTTTTTGTCATGATGTTTACCAGGTCAGCCCGCGCTGCGGGTGATATTCAGTTTCTGGACAGAATAGAGTTGATTTCTGCCAGTTGTTTTGCTGTTGGCGTGTTATCGCCAGGTAAGATTTGTTTACTGTCGACCATATTCAGAGGCGTCAGGTATTTGTCCCCTCCGGCGATGGGTGGAAGGTTCTCCATGCGGCGAATGTCGTTAACCGATAACCAGCCCCACTGGCGGCCTAATGCATAAGATTCATAGCGTGACTTCTGATCACCGCGCAGCAGGCCAGAAACATTGAATTCAATGTACAGATCACCGCGCTCGCTGGGTAAAAGCAGATCGCGCATTAATGCGCCTTCATGACGCTTCAGCCAGGCCAACAGCGTGTACATCACAAACTGCAGCCCCTGGTGCTCAATGTTGTTATTCGTGGCTTTCGCCAGCATCTGCACCATATGAGGCGGGATTTTATAGAGCCGGCACACTTCTTCCACGCCCCATTGTCGGGACTGCAACAGCTGCGCTTTCTCATTATCCTGAGATAACTGCTTGTAACTCATTCCCTCCTGAAGCAATGCAACAGAAAAGGCATTCCTGACGCCGGAATATCTGTCCGTCCACTTTGCCAGTAGTCGGTCGATAGCATCCTGGCTTTTGATTGTCGCGGCTTCTTTTGGGCGCTCAATAACGCCGCTCATCGTACAGCCACGGCGAAAAACTTGAGAAGCATGTTCTTCCACCGCCAGGTTTAACCCAAGAACATCCGCGTTCGTCTGGATTGGAGAACTGCCGATATAACCATCCAGCGAGAAAACCTTCACATGATGCATCATGCGCATTGGCAATGTTTCGCCAATTTCGGGTAGTTCATAATAGGGCATCCCGTCAGGCCCTTTCAGGACAATGACCTTTTTGGGATTAACCGGGATTAATTCGCGGGGATACCCTTTTCCATCCCTGTCGATGATCGAGTAGCAATTCCCCTCCAGCCCAAGCAGGCCCTGCTGCTGCTCAAAGTATTCGAACGAGGTGTCTTTTTTGTTGGGCTGGGAATGAATCAGATCATAAACAGGGTGGTCAGTCGCCCGCTCACGGCCTCCGTTAGCTCCTCGCCTGTAAAGTTCACACGGCAGCTGCGCCACCGATTCTGCCAGAAGCGTTACACATGCCCGGACCGCCGATAACGCCATTGCGGTTTCAGAAGTGATAATGATCCCCGCCTTGCTCTGGCTGGAACTCACACCACCCAGCATCGCCTGCCAGAAACTACCACCAGACTGAGATTTACCCCGAAACATCTGGGGAATGAACATTATTCACCCCCTGATTTAATTACGCTGGCAGACATTGATTTCGCGATTAAAAATGACCACAGCAGGCAGATTGAACCGCCAGTAATAAGCCCGGCTGCAGGTGAAATAAGCCAGGCACCGGCAGACAGTAATGCGGCTCCGGCGAGGCCGATAAAAAAACTTAAAAACGTCATTAGCATGCTACATCTTCCTCGTCGTAAACGGATGAATTACTCGCCCGGCTATTCAACATTGCCCGTCCGATTGCCATAATCAGCGAAACCGCGCCATCGATTTTGTTTTCGTTCTGCTCTTTGATGGGTTTAACCACATCGTCATTACCGGGCAAATACTTCCCGACGACGTTGCTGATACACCAGCTCATAATCGGGTTCCCGTCGTGATGAAAGCGGCCTGACTCAATGGCGGCTTCCAGCTCCTTCGTCGGATCAGACATATTGGTGTAGTTCTGAACGATAGTGATCGGATTAAGGCTTTCATCAGCCAGATCATGTGAAAGCCCCGTCGCGCCGAACGGGTCAATCGGTGACTCACTGACCGGGTTGAGCTTGTTTGCCGCCTTGGCCTCTTCAAGGATGTAGCGGTAATCAACTTCAGCGCCATCAGTAACTGTAAGCAGTCCCATTTCAACCCATTTCTGAAATCGCTCCGCAGTACGACGATCTTCGTTCTTTTCAACGCTGAATACTGCGTCGTAGGGAACCCAGAAGCGGGGAGCAACGCTGTAGTAATGTGTCTTGCCGTCAATTTCCCTGGTGAACAACCGCGCCATACTGTTCATATCCAGCTTGCGCGCCAGGTCGAAAGACAGAACACATGGCTGTCCTTCGAATTGTTCCAGCGTAAGTGTCTTATCCTCGCAGTTCTGCCAGGAAACCAGGTTGTAGAAAGCGGCACGGGCTGCAACCCAGATGTTGAGGTGTTTAGTTTTAAATACACCAGCCTGACGGGCGTTATTAATAGCTCTCTGTTACTGGCTGAGGAGAAAGTCACGATAGACCGACACGCCCATATTCGGGTTAGCTTTTTCCAGCACTTTAGGATCGGTCCAGTCATCCCCCTCGTCGACGGTGTATATCACGCCGAACAATTCCTCATTCGGTACTGTGCCGTTCAGCATCTCAATCACTTCACGCCGTTTGTCGTAGCATGGACCCTCAATGTTGTAACCCGCCGTCGTGATCGCCCACATTAGTGGTTGTCGCCGCGCCCCCATACCCGTCAGCATAGTGGTGTAGAGCGAATCTGTGGGATGTTCGTGGTACTCGTCAACAATCGCACAGTGCGGTGAAGCGCCGTCCCCAGGGTTACCAATCAGCGGCTCAAAACGCGCGCCATCTTCTGGCCGGTTCAGGTTGGACGCATTAACTTCAATCCCGAACGCTTCCACCAGCAGCGGGGTGCGCTTACACATCAGACGAGCTGGTCTGAATACTTCCCACGCCTGTTTTTCAGTTGTGGCCCCGGAATATACTTCAGCGCCAAACTCGTTATCACAGGTAAAACAGTACAGCGCCACACCTGCCGAAATAGCTGATTTCCCATTTTTACGCGGTATCTCCGTGTAAACCTCGCGAAACCGTCGAAGCTTCGACCCTTTCTGGACCCAGCCAAAGGCGCAGCACACAATAAACAGTTGCCATGCCTCCAGAGTGATCGGCATCCGCTTGAATGCCCACTCTCCTTTTGTATGTGGCAACAACTGGATAAATTTCGCGGCCTTTTCTGCCATGTCTTTATCGAAGCGGTAACGAAATTTCTTACTCTTTTCAGCCGCCATGTCATCGATATGACGCTGGCAGGCCTGAATGACAAACTGGCACGCCGGAATTTTCCCCCGCACAACGTTGCGGGCGTATTGATTCGCGGCGTTTACGTTGGGGTACGATTTCCGGCTCATGAGTTGATCATCTTCAGGAATGGGTTAGAGGTTTTCTTCTGTCCGGCAAGGCCGATTAGGCGTTGTCGACTGCTGGGATCAAGGCCAAGCATGGAGCCGGTAGAGCTCATCTTCGATTCCTGCTCTTTCTTTGCGGTTAGCTCAGGGTTTTTTATCTTCCCCCCCATAGCACCAGTGATAGTCAGCCCTTCTCTGGCGATATTTTTAACCGCCCTGCGCCAGAACTCATATGCAACACACCAGCGCTCAAGTACGGCAAGATCGGTAACACACAGTAATCCCTGTCCACATAATTCTTTCGTGGTCAGTTCCCACATGACGGCCGCCATTGGCAGACCATCATCCTCAGAAAACCAGTCAGGTGGTGCCACACCTTTAATCGGTGTGAATACAGGTTCCTCTTTATTCAGGGCTCGTTTGCCGGGGTTCCCTGCCAGCTCCTTGCGCGCCGTTGGCTTGGGGCGACGCCCGGAACGCCCCGCCGTTCCAGCCATAAGCGACACTCCTGGTTAAATTTCATTTTTCGCGGGTATAAAAATACGAGGAAGCGGGCAGTCCTGAAAGGCGAAAGGGGTCAGGGATTTGATCCCCCCTCCCTCTGGCCTGTGTGGGCATCAATCAAGATGGAAATCATCATTCAGGTTGCACCGACGACCGCTGCTCGCATTGTGCGGACAGGCATTAGAGTTATGCCCTGACTGCCCACAATAGCTGCAGCGCAGGTTGGCGCGGCGGGATGAACCACCCCATGTTTTGGGACAGTTCGCGTATGTATGAAGCCGTGAACCGCAGTACGTGCAATAGGTATAACTCATCGGATACGCTCTCTTGCCGTCTTCGCTCTGTGGCATTCCCAGCACAACGACTCAAGATTGGAATCGTCATCAGTACCGTCATGAGCTTTTGGGATGATGTGGTCAACGCTGGTCGCTTTCTTCGCTATCTTCTGCCGGCGATGGTTCTGACACAGGTATTGATCACGCTGTAGGATACGCTCCCGTATGATTTCCCAGGGCCGACCGTATCCACGTTCCTGCCTGCTCTTACCTGCCTGATAGTTACGCCACCCATCACTGGCATGCTGCTTTCGGTGTTGTTCACAATACCCACTGGCATCGTTGGTGATTTCCGCACATCCCTTGTGCCGGCATGGACGTTTAGCACGTGGTGGCATCAGTATCGTCCTGTCTGTTGGATATAATTTTTGTAGTACGCGGAAAGTAAAACAGAAATGGCAACTAGCGGAGAATATTCATAAATAGCAAGAACTCGTGCGGTCGCCGCCCCGTAACTGTCCGGATCGTCGAAAAGCCCCCATTAAATGATAATAAGATTCAATATCATTTGAATCCCCATCGACTGAACTGACGTCAGATGACTCCACCAAGAGAGCACTCCTGCACAATGGCGTTGCTGATGTGGGCAGTCAGTTCATCCATCGCTTTCTTGTCTGCTGCTACTAGCTCTGCGACATCTACCAAAAAGCCACCCGAAGGTGGCCTTTGTGGTGGCAACAAAACCGAAGGAAGGCGACAATACCTACCTCTTCGCTATTTCAGCTTGAATGGCATCCGCCAGCGGTCCAAGGTGTTCTATGGCTTTCCTTAGTTCGTAATCAACATCTTTATTGTGTGTTGATGCAGAGATTGCGGACTGGATGACTTCCAAGGCAGCCTTAACAATTTCAGCTCGGTTGCGCTCTTCTTTTGTCGCGTAAGCGTAATTTTCAAACATGTTAATCTCCGTATATACCATGCGCTTCATGGTATTTTTAATATCGGTGTTTAATTTGAAATTTCAACACGATGAGCTGTTTAAACTCTCAAATTGTGACTCTGTTCTACTACGTTCTATTTCCCGAATTCCAGCTAGTTGGTTATTCGCTTTTTCAATAGCGGCCAGCAATGGCTCAATCCAGAGAACAGTCTGACAATACGTCAGCGACTGGTGGTAATGGCGCTATCTCCGGCTGCGTCAGCGTTCCCGAAATCGGGGGTGGGGTGGCCATGAAAATGAGATCTATTTTCAATTAGTTCTGTAAGGGTGAAAAATGCAATAAAAAACCGCCCGGAGGCGGCTATGTTATTTTTTAGTAACTGTATATCGTATGGCCGTAGTCGTCATACGGCTGGCTGTGATGAATATTTTATATTTTATTTTTTCTGCCTCAAAGAAATCTTTTAAGAGCTTATAGTAACGTTTAGTTATCTCTGCCCCTCTGATTTTTATATCTCCTTGAGTAAGCTCCTCACCTTCGTAAGTAATTTCAGCTTTTCTTTTCCCTAAGTAAACATTTTCGGGAAGCTCGTTACCATCGAAATCCTTCTTAAGTCCATTTTTTTCAAGTAGCTCGGAAACCTCACTATAGATGTTCGACTTATCACCGACCGTAATATCGAAGGTAACCATTACATAATATGAAACTGTGGTTTTTTTTGACATTCACTATTTCTCCATTGAAGTGAAGAAATAGTATCGGCAAATCTAAAAAAATATTTATTAACTAAGATCAGACATCCTACATTCGACTTGATGCTTCTCTCGCCAGAAGACTTAATCTGCACTATTCGCGGAATTCCTGTTGTTTGAGCTTCTAACTGACTCATAAATCTTCTCGCATGTCATTCCAGCTCGGTAGCTTTCGTCAGATCGCTCAGCATAATATCGAGCTTCTTCTGCAAGGCGTCCGAGCATGTCGGCGAGCACTGCGGCGTCGGCTCCGGCTGTTTTGCTTCTGACGGCAGCGGCAAGATCTGCGGTGTGCTTTGCGGCGCCCAGACGGGCGGCAAGCTTTGTTGCTTCTGTGCGCAGCTGGCTAACAGTGGCAGACAGACCAGCAGCAGTGGCAGCAGATTTAGCGGCTTTCGCTTGTGCATCTTTAACAGCCTCATCACGGGCAATAATGCGCCCTTGTTCAATCATGCGTGCTGCGGTCTGTGCGTTCGCTGTTTGCGATGATTCCACGCTGTCACGCTCGGCCCACTTCTTTTCCCAACCGCGGCTGCTCCATACACTACCCGCGATGAATGCGACTGCCACAAGCAGCGAAATAGCAATGAACTGATAGCGTAGGCTCACTGGTCTATCCCCCAGCACGTCAGCGCGCTTTCCTGATCTCGTCGCTCTACCTGCCCATAGCAGCCATTTTTCTGGCCTTTGGTCAGGCGACAATCGCGGCCACCGTCTTTAATCCACCAGCGGATCGCTTCACAGGCGCCTTTACGGTCGCCAGAATTTATTCGCTTATAGAACGTAGACGGGAAACATTTTCCGGGGCCGATGTTATATGGGCAGAAAGATGCGATCCCGGCTTTCTGTGGTTCGGTCAGTGGTACCTTGATATTTCGCTCAACCCACGCCAGCCCCTTGTCGCGTTCAATGGCATTTACCTGGGCGCATTTCTCAGCAGACAGCTTCATGCCCTGCACAACTGGCTTCCCATCAACCAACGTGGCGCCACGACAAATAGTCCAGATTCCGCCACCGTCGCGATACGCCGTCAGGCTGTTACCCTCTTTCTCATCCAGAAACTGATCGAGAATAACGGGCGCGGAAGCCCCCGCAAGAATCAGACCAACGACCGCTGCGCTCAGTTTATTCTTCAGCTTTGGTGACATTGCCATTAAGCCGGTCCTCCCTTTCCTTTTGCCGGTAATACCAGTTCACTGCACAGGTGATAACGGTGCAGGCGATACCGACAATAATTGCCCAGTCGCTCAGGCTTAACCCTGCAATTCTGTCGGCCAACATCCAGGACACCTCTTTTGCTGTTTTAGCTGTTTCGGCGTATGCCTTCGCTGATACACCGCAGCCGGTCAGCGTGGTTCCTGTTCCATATGAAAGTCTGCTGTAAATGGTGCTCATTCTGGTCATAGCCCTACCTCCGATTTTTCGGATGGTGTTGTGTGTGATTAAAGGGGCAGGCTTCACGGGCTGGATTTATCAACAAAGCACGTAGCGGATGATTCCCGTGAGCCTGAAATGAAAAAGGCCGCCATGCGGCAGCCTCGAAGTAAGTACGGTTGTTTACATTGGTGGAGTGAGGGGACCTTCTAGTACCTCTGATTCACCGTTATGGCAACCTGGATAGCGCAAACCCTTGCTGATACTTTGGCTTGAAGTAAGGTTTTATGTCCTTGGTGATGTGACTAACCTTAACAGGTTATGAGATTTTTTGCGTACGCGTTAGTAGTTTTGTAAGATAACAACACTTGGGATCAACACAGCAAAATTGAAAAATGGATAAGTTTTCTAAACTCAAAAAAGTTATGGCCTCACAAGATATTGAGCCATTCATTAGGCATATTCGCTTTCCTTTTTTTAAAAATCTAACGGAAGGATGTAAGATAGATTTTAACTATCCGATCACAGCTTTGGTTGGCCAAAATGGAACCAACAAAAGTTCTGTGTTAAGAGCCCTTTTTGGCTCACCTAATAACTATTCATTAGGCAGTCTATGGTTTTCTACAGATGTTGATGAAATAAAAGATGGTGGGCGCTCACGCTTCATTTATGGGTATTTCGACAAGCCTACAAAATCAATTGTTGAAGTAATCAAAACACGTATATCTAAAGAAAATGATCCTGATTACTGGGAACCATCCAGACCAATAAGATCTGACGATATGGCAGCAATGCCAGATAAAATACTATCCCCTAACCAATTGAAAACAAGATGGAAAGCAATTGAAAAGAATGTTATCTATTTAGATTTTCGAGCAACCATAAGCGCATTTGACAAATTCTTTTATCATTCTGATTTTCACACATATCCTAAAAAAGATTACCTCAGAAAGCGCAGTCAGATGCTAAAAGAGATTATTGATAATAATCTCAAGGAATTTAGACCCCATAAAGGAAAAAAAGATAAATTATTCACCAACACTTTATTAGAAAAAAATAAAGTTGAAACCATCAGTAAAATTCTCGGAAGAACATATAAGAGCATTCGATTGATTGAACACTCTTTATTTACAAACGACAGAGCCCCAACAATTATCCTTCAATCAGAAAATTTAAAATATTCAGAAGCGTTTGCAGGAAGTGGGGAATTTGCGGTATCCATCCTCGTGCATAAACTAATGGATTGTCAGAAAGCATCATTAATCCTTTTAGACGAACCTGAAGTATCTCTTCATCCCGCAGCACAGTGTAATTTAATGGAATTTTTATGTGAAGAAGCATTGAAAAACAAACACCAGATTGTTATCTCCACTCATTCCTCATCAATTGTCAAAGATTTACCCAAAGAAGCAATAAAATTATTTTGTTTAAACGATAAAATCGGAAAAGTAGATGTACTCCAAAATGTAAGTCCTGAAGAATCTTTTTTTATTCTTGGCGAACGCATTGAGAAAAAAACAGTTATTGTGGAAGACCGTTTAGCTAAGAAATTTGTTGAAAAAGCTCTTAAAATAGGTGGAGAAGCATTATTCAACTCATTCGAAGTTAAGCATTGCCCAGGAGGAGTAGGAAGCATTTATCAAAATTTGGCCGTACCTTTATGCGTTGCAAATGTGAAAAACGTAGTTTTCCTGCTTGACGGAGACCAACATGTCACTGATGAGTATCCAACATCTGACTCCATACCAGAAAAGGATAACGCCAAATTACAAGCAATCATAAAAACAACGATAAATCAAGATATTAAATTCAATTGTGATGGTTCAAATGGTGTAGCTAATAATAATCAAAAGTATAAAATGCAAAAAGATTTTATTGATTTTATACATGATAAAATTGGTTTTCTTCCTGTTTACACTCCCGAATTGTTCATTATTGAAAATACCCATGGTGATTATAAAGAGTATAGAAACTCAGTACCTCAAGGTATTAATGATCCAAAACTGATAACAATGGAAATTTGCAAATTAGATACAGGGGAAGAAAACGTAACTGGAGATGATATATTTGAAACTCAAATTAGAATATTAAACAAAATTCCTAGTGAGCATGAAGCTTTCACAAAAACACGGGAAATGCTGCAAATCTTCTTAGATAATGATACTATTAGGCCAAGAGTGAGGTAGGCCATGACTAAGAAGATACATGTATATGATTTTTTCTCCGGGTGCGGCGGCACAAGTGCAGGCCTAAAAGCAACCGGTATGGACATTGTTTTTGGTTTAGACATTGATCTCGACTCGTCTAACACTTTCAAGAAAAACAACCCGTTAGCGACTTTCATAAATGGTGATATAAAGGAAACAAGTGTAGAAGTAATTCAGCACTTAATTTTGATGTCACAAAAGAGTAAAGCCTATACTCTATTTTGCGGCTGTGCGCCATGCCAACCATTTTCCAAGCAAAACAAATTACGTAATGAAGATGATCCTCGAAAAGATCTCTTAATTGAATTCGCCCGCTTCGTATCACATTATAATCCTGATTTCGTACTAATCGAAAATGTCCCAGGAATTCAAAATGTAGATATTAATAACGGCAGTTTTCAGAGATTTCTAGAATCCCTTGATTGTCATGGCTACAACTATGATTTCGGGGTTATTCCTGCCTTATGGTTTGGCGTACCCCAAACACGTGAGCGTTTCGTTCTTCTTGCTTCGAAGCATACGGCGATACAGTTACCATCTAAAACGCATGATGGTTTGGACACTCCATTTTCCACTGTAAGGGATTGGATTGGCACTTTACCACCTATTGCCGCTGGAGAGACTCATAAAGAAGTTAGCGATCATACTGCAGCCAAGCTATCTGAACTAAACATAAAACGTATACAGGCTACACCAGAAGGTAAAGGCCGAGAGTCCTGGCCTGAGGAGCTAATCCTTGAATGCCACAAAAAATACAAAGGCCATACAGATGTTTATGGCCGTTTAGCATGGGATAAGCCTGCAAGTGGTTTAACTACTAGATGCATAAGCTATTCCAATGGCCGTTTTGGCCATCCAGAACAAGACAGAGCAATCTCTCTTAGAGAAGCTGCTTTGCTACAAACATTTCCACTTGATTATTTATTCACCGGTTCTCTCGTATCTAAAGCAAAACAAATTGGAAATGCAGTGCCTCCTAAAATGGCAGAAGCACTTGGAAGAGCAATTCTTTCATCTCTTTAAGCGAAGCCCCTTAAGGGGCTTCGCTTAACATTGCCATCACTCCCGCCACAAAACCTAATGCATCCTGCAAACATTTTCGGATTGTGCCATCTGAACACTTACGCTTCTTCGCAATGGTGCGTAATGAAATACCAATAACGTAATGTGCGATAATCAATTCATACTCTTCTGGCTTGTACTTCCGTAATCTAGACACGCAGCCATCAATTAAAATACCTTCATCATCGTTACATTGAATTCGTAACTTTTTGCCATGTGGAAGTAATCCTTTAAATCCTGCAGCAATTGGTTGCCAGTCCACACCGCTACTGTCAGCTGCAGCCCATGCCCCCCAACGATCCATCACGTCATACATATCACGCATCAAACATCTCCTTACGCCAGAACGCCGAGCCCATAAGCCCGGTCCAGCACTCTGATAATCATTACCGGCTGAGGAACATGTTTTTGCTCAAACTTCACCGGGTCGTTATGTAGTTCTGTATGGCACTGACGACACAGGGGGATCGCGAAAATATCATGCGCCCTCGTTGCCATCCCTCCCTGCCCCCAGCCAATTAAATGGTGTGGGTCATCGGATGGTTTGCCGCAGCATTCGCAGGGCTGTGTTTTAATCCATTCAAGATATCCGGGGGCCGTCCAGCGGATACGCTTTGGACGCTTCATATAGGTTTGCGGTGACTCAGGATCGACCAGAACACCAACTATGGGCTTAACCGCAGGCACCTGCGCTGGTGGCATGTTCACAGTTACTGTGCTGGCTTTGGCTGTAATGATGCTGGTGGCGGTTACACCCGGTTCGATATCGCATTCACGCATGACTGACTGATGTTCTTCCGAAGGAATACGAAGCGCCCGACTGGCTACTGATTCGGGAAGTGCGTCGGTAACTCCCATGCGCACCGCCCACCAGCAAAGCTCCGCCAGTGACAGTTCTCTGGAAGGATCCTGATTCAGCGCTACCATGATGCTGTTGATAATCCAGCTAATAACATTACATCTCGCCAGCTCTGCAAGTTGTTCGCTGTAGTGGTCACGCAAATGGTTATCACAATGCCCACACAGGAGAACCGATCCGGGTTCATGACGAAGAGTAGTTAACTCGTGATAATGGTAATCGCTGTGTGGCCACTGGCAGCAGTTACCGCCATAACGCATAAGCCAGTAATCAAGACCACCAAATCCACCAGCAGCCTTTATAACCTTTTCATCCAGGAAGAAGGGCCACAGGGAGTGGTCACTGGCAAGCGGCTGTCGAACGTCAGGAACATGGCCGGTAGGCAACCGTTCCATGCCTGCCGGCTGGCTTTCCACCAGCACACGCTCACAGCTGAATAATGGCATCAGCTCGCTGCCCGGCTTGAGCAGCACAATTCCAAGCTCACGCGCAACCACCGGCTTCAGCAGCGCCCTCATTCTGCAATCTCCCCGATAATTATTTGTCCCTTCTCTCCCCATAATTTTGTGACGCGTGAATCCCAGATGTGAGCGTCATCTTCGTAAATAGCATCCATGAGGGCTTTCATCATGTTGTCGAAATCAGGTTTAGCCTGGTGTGGTTTACCGTTGAACTCAGCCCGTTTCTTTTTGCTCCAGCTCGCTGGCATCGGAAGAATGAAGGTGACATGCGACCCGCTTTCCGCCAGCTCAACACACTGCAAACGAACTTCATCACAGAAAGCCCGGTAACGCAGAACCTCGGGGCGCTTTTTCCATTTGTCAGCGCGCGTCATTCTTGGCTTGCCCATTGGGGTGATATCGTAGACTTTCACATTCACCTCCAGATCCGTTGTTGCCAGGTTCTGTCCTGACGAGGAGGCTTAGATACTTCCGGCAAGAACGCGCTGATCGTCCAGTGAATGAAGTCATTATCCAGACTACGCTCTGTCTTAATCTGCTTTGCGCGATAGCGGGCTTCCAGTTCGTCAGCCTGCTCAGTGGTGAGTTGGGTATGTTGAAACCAGCTTTTCTTCATAGCGCACCTCTGGATGCGGCAAAAAGAAAAACGCTGGCGTTGGTTAACGTCAGTATGTGGGATTGCTTGAATTGATCTTGCGCCATGGGGCTTTTCTCCTGTGGCGCAGCAGGTATAGGTTGTTCAGGCCTATACCTTATTATCTAATAAAACTTTGTTACATGCCAACTAAGTTTTGTCAGCTAATATTGTTTTCAATATGCTTTTAAGATTTTTTAAAACAGTACGTTATGTCAACCCAATTTCGTTCATCGTGATCAACTAAAGTGACTCTATGTTCAAAACTAGAGGATATAGCATCGATTACTGTTCGAGAAGGATGACCATGAGAATGGCCATCAGACTGAGCAATAAACAAAACATTACTGAAATCAGTAATCATTCGTCTGTTAAAATTCAACTCGGAACCATGGTGAGGTAATGTCATTACTTTTACAGTACTAATAACTTCCGAATAGAACTTACTCCATTGAGAGTAATAGAGTTTGCTACTAAGTTTTGAGTCTCCTGTTAACAAGACTGAATAATTTCCCGAATACTCTAACATATTAAATCTATTGTTATGTCTCCGATTGAAAAGGCTTGACTCATGATGATGATCGTATATTACGTTTATATCAGCCTTTGCATTATTTATCACCAAGAGGTTAACTGATATAATATTATGGTCACTAGCAAGCTTCAAATAGCACTCACGTAATTTCTTTCTTTCGTCCGGCCTAGATAATAATTTAATTATTTTTTGCCTCGTTAACCCAGTAAAACCATTGTCAATTAAGTGTTTGCTAAATATTTCAATCTTCGCGCGTGAACGGGCAGGAATCCAAGAAACAAAAGACATTAGTACATTTTTTGCACTTGTACTTATTCTCTTTGCCAGCCAGCGATTACATTCAACCTCACCTTTAGCATCAGAGATTTTAATAGGTGAACTTGACCCACTATCCCACCTGACATCATTATTAAATACAGGAGGGTCAAAATTATCATCAATATCGCTAGGATAAAGCAATGAGATTTCCACTTCAGGCAATCTTGACTTTACCCATTTCACTGGATCAATAAGAAATTCCAAAAACAGGCCAGATGTTGAATTAGAACAAAGTTCTGATGCAACCAAATAATAACTTTCATGAATATCTAAGTAAGGTAAAACCACTTTTCGTATTCTATTATCAACAAGCTGACACAGTTGATCAAAACCATTAATATGATCTGAATCCAAATGTGAGATATAAACTGTATCGATATATTCTTCATCAATGCTAAAGAGAGATCTGGCCACATCCATCTCTCTACGTAATGCATTTAATTGATCACTCCCACAGTCATACACATAACTGTAAAGCATCTTACCATCACCATCCTTTAGAGCTCCTAAACTAAATCCTCCCTGACCAACCGGGAACAGCCTCTTATGAAAGATCTCTCCACTCATACATCACCCTCAAAGTGCTTAATGCCATTAAAAAACTGCCCTAAAGTTAAATTTCAAGACAATTTATACCAATGAAAAAATCAATAAGGACACACCTTGAGTTACAGAAAGTTATATGTCAACGACCATTTATAGGCGTAGAACGCAGAACCTCGGGTCGCTTTTTCCATTTGTCAGCGCGCGTCATTCTGGGCTTCCCCATTGGGGTGATATCGTAGACTTTCACATTCACCTCCAGATCCGTTGTTGCCAGGTTCTCTCCTGACGCGGAGGCTTCGATGCTTCTGGCAAGAACGCGCTGATCGTCCAGTGAATGAAGTCATTATCCAGGTCTTTATCTGCTTTGCGCGATAGCGGGCTTCCAGTTCGTCAGCCTGCTCAGTGGTGAGTTGGGTATGTTGAAACCAGCTTTTCTTCATAACGCACCTCTGGATGCGGCAAAAAGAAAATCGCTGGCGTTGGTTAACGTCAGTGAATGGGTATTTTGGATTTGATTTTGCGCCATGGTTTATCTCCAGTGGCGCAGCAGGTAAAGGTTGTTCAGGCCTATGACGAGAGTCTATCAGAATTTTGCGTGACACGATAACCCGCTCTTTTTAGCATTTCTGTAAAGAGGGTTGGTGTACCAATAATCTCATCGTCCTGGAGCGGTACAAACGAAGCAACATCTCCGCGCCGGTACATAAGAGCCCGGGTACATTCCGGAAATGAAGGCAGTCTGGCCACGATGACACCATCATGGCATCGGATGACTACGTAACCTTTTTGCGAAACACTGTTGATCATTACCACTGCAAATCCCCTTTCTAATGCCTGTCCATTTATTCATTACTGTGGCTTGGTAAAACCAGCCTCTGGCGTCTCACCGCTTCCTGTAGGATTTGCACTACAACTACTCAGATAACGAACGGAGGTAAAAGAACAACAAGTAACGTTCTGTCTCAGCTTACATACTGATTTTTTGGCCAGTTTTTTTTGATGATCACCGGTTACCTCTATCTTCATAACCCTTCCCTATTATACTGTATAAACACACAGTATTATCTCCCCATCATTTTCTGATTGCAACAATTTAGCAGCACATTTTGTTAAAAATCATTTTTCTACCATTCTGTCACCTGTTTCAAAAAGTCATCCCAACCTGTTAATAGATAAGGGTTTAATCCTTTCCCATCTGAAGGTCTTTTTACATCGCACCTACCAAAAATGATAAGCATTCGTAATTGACTGTAATTCTGACGTTAAGCAATAATCCACGAGCTGTATGTTTATACAGTCATTTGCAAATTTTGTTTTTTAAACGTCAAAGAGGAATTTTTATGTCTGGAAATGGTGGCGATAACGCGCACAACAATGCTTTTGGCGGTGGTGGTCGTGGACCGACTGGTGGTGTAAACGGTACTTCTGGCAAAGGAGGTCCAACAGGAAATGGACCTGGTGGGCGCCTGCCAAGCGGCGGTATAAATGGATCTGGCAATGGTGCAAATGTTGGCCATGGCGGTTCCATGACAGTTGATCTGGGTAATGGTATCACTGCGACTTTTGATGGTGTTCATGCACTTGAACCCGGTAAAGACAGCGGCGTACCATGGGGTGGCAACAACGGTAATGGTGGGAATAATAACGGTGGTGGTAACGCCTCCTCCGGTACCGGGACAGCACCAACTCCGGGCCCGTCTCCTCTACAGATCTCTCAGCAAGCACTGAATCTTGCCGTTGATAATTTCAACAAGGCGCAAGCAGAAGTAACTAAAAACCAGAAACGCCTCAATGAAGCAACAGTCGCCCTGCAGCGTGCAGAAAAGGAACTGGATCTTTTTTATGAACTGGAAATCTTTGATCCGACTGACCCTGTCTGGTACCGCACACAGGAGAATCAGAAAAAAAGAGATGTTGAGCGTAAAAAGTCCGACAAATCTGCCGCACAGAATGCTTTAAATACCGCGAACCAGATCCTTAACCGGGACGCCGAGAAGAAAAAGCAGGCTGAAGAAGAACAATCTCGGGTTGTTGATTCTGTGAAACTCGTCAGCGATTTTTATGGTGACGTAACTGAAAAGTTAGGTGCAAAAAACGCGTCCCTTGCAAAAGAACTGGCAGAATCAGCCAAGGGGAAAAAACTTCGAAACGTCAATGAAGCGCTGGCCGCTTTCGAAAAACATAAGAGCGCCATCAACAGTAAATTCAGCGTGCAGGATCGTGAAGCTATCGCAAAAGCTATCGAGTCAGTAAATAAAGATGCCCTGGCTAAAAATCTTCAGAAATTTAGCAAGGCCTTTGGCATTACCAGTCAGGTAATTGACTATTCTCAGTTAGCTAATGCTATTGCAAAAGGTATCCGAACTGGGGAATGGAAAGACGCGATGTTGAAAATCGAGAGCATGGCGGTTGGGAAAGCAGCCTCTATGGCTGTTGCTTTCACATTTAGTTTCCTGACCGTTACACCTCTTGGCATCGCTGTGTTTGCGCTTCTTATGACGGTGACTGGAGCGTTAATTAATGAAAGAATGATGGAGAAAATGAACAAACAACTGTTCAATATTTAATTGATCAGGCGGTCAGCTATGGCCGCCTTTTTTAAGAAGATTGTTCTATGATTTTTTTAAAGTAACCATAGATGTAACATCGGTCTTTGGGCTTCCGGCTTCGAATGTCCAGTTTCCCATTTCCTTGGTAAGTTTTTGCTTGGTTTCAGCATCAACTACTCCATCAGGGATTCTGATATTCAAAACTTTGCCTTTATCATCAATATCATACTCTACTTTGAATTTATTATTTTCGTTCACCAGCGTTTTAGCCTCTGTTTTGCTTACGGTTTCACTTGCATGAGTACTAAAAGCTAAACCTGCAGACAAAGTAGCAATGATGGCCACACCAAAAACCTTGTTATTCATAGTGTTATCCCCTTCCAAATAAATAATAATAAGTGGAAATAATTATCATTTCCACTGTCTATTTTTACAGCAATGGCCGAGTGTGGCACTACTGAAAAACATGAATCTTTATTAATTAGGAAGCTATGCTAAATATATCGTTTTCAAGTCATGTACCGTTACATGTATTAGCTCTCACCTGAGCAGGTACTCTTACGTTACAGAGCAAAACCTAAACTGACAGTCCACTCCGTGCCAGAAGCGGGCGCTACTAACCCACAACAAGGTTGCAAACCGATTTTTACCTCACTGTAAATCGTGCACAGGAACCGTTTTGTCCGAGCTTCGTCTAATGTACTGAGTTAAGCAAAACTTTTCTGGCGAGCAAGTGATTCGCAAACGGTCGCCAAGTAAAATGCATATGGGTAGTCAAGTCACATGCAATTTCGCAGAAAATGCCTAGTGAGCGGCATCCTAACCGGGTAATTACACTTCCTGCTAGGCATTACGGAGTTGGGTGAAAAACAGCCTCATTTTGTCGCTCTCCGTTGAATGGTGCGCTCGCCTGTGATCATTGGGACAAAGTACTACAAGATTAGCCAGTGTATCGAGACCATCTTCGCTCAAAGGCTGAATATGATGCACCTCAGCAAAGAGAGTCCCTTTGCTCGTCAAAAATCCCGGCTCGCCGCAATACTCACAAATTCCACGGCTTCTTTTTAATGCCTGCAGTCGCAACCCACTGCTCCTGCGGGCTGCTTCTGATTTCTCTATACTGCTGTCATCACGAAAATCACCATGCTGATCTTCGTATTGAGCGACTTCACCTCGGGTAAGGAATAATACACCTGTCAGATCGTCGTAGGCAGCAGACCACTGTTCGGTATCCAGAATGCGCTTGCTCGTATTGCGTACCTTCAGCAGCACGCGGACCGGCAACCTCCGGCGAATAATCTCCTTATAAATGTCATCGGTTTCCTTTCCTTTCCTGTCCTGACCCCGAGCTTGGTAGCTGGTCGTGTATGTATCTTCCGAGCTGGTCGATATCTGGATGTTATCGGTCCACACATTAACCACTGCGATATCACCCTCAAGCCAAGCCCAGCGTTGGTTGTGGTTGGGTGAGTTAGCATGTGGCCAGTCATCTAATGACATACCGGCCAGTTTCAGCAAGTCGTAAATCCGTAAATTTCTTTTCGGAACAGGCAAACCCATCATTGATTCCATTTTTATAGTTGGTTAATAGATTACTCCAACAATTTTTATTTTTATGGTCAGAATCGCAAGGCTTTTCTTCTCTATTCTTTAGAAAATCTCCTAATATCAGAGCGGCATGACGCTTGAAGGGTAATCATGTCGCTTCAGGCGATGGCACTGATGTCCATTTTTACCATTCCAGGGGCGTGAGGATCGTCCAGTGCCAACTTCAGCTCCTCGCTAGCTGCGGACCTTCGACTCATGTAACTTGTCCGCTTCGTGCCAAAAGCGGAAGAACTAAAGGTAGCATCCATTAATAACTAGGGAGAAGGTCAGCCGATTTTCAGTTTCGGCTTGTAAACTAATTCGTATTGTGAGTTCAATTGATGGTGATACCAATATTAATTGGTCTAGTTATACGAGATACATACAGTAACTTTGTGGCAAGTACAGCCTGGGAATTTGCTAATCAGTAGGGTGTAGGTCAAGACTACAGATAGTGTATTAGTACAATTTTTTGTGGGCATCCAGAAGTTTTGATTTCAACATTGTGGAATGTTTATGAGAAATATAAGATACTAGGCAGAGGCATTTGAATGGTAACCTATATTGATAACTCAAGACCATTATTTAACTGTAACGCTGAAGAGCCTTATAAAATAAATATTACCTTAAGGAATAAATCACATAATGAAAGCAAAAAAAACAAATAAATATATTAAAAAAGATGATTACTTCCACAATGGGAAGCCAATTCATCGGAGATCCTATTGTGCCTTTTTGGATGTTCTTGGATTTTCAGCGAGAACAAGTGCCAGTTATACAAATGGCACCGAAGATATTTTACTAGCTGAATTTCACCAAATCCTCACCGAAAGTCTTTCCTTGCTTGAGGAAGATACCGAGGAGTCAATGCTTTACTTTAAATCATTTACAGACAATGTGGTTCTTGCGCATCCTGATTTTAGCAGTGAAATGGAATCAGAATTTGGACTCATTCTCTATCCGATCCGAGAATATCAGTTCAAAATGGCGCTTAAAGGGTTCTTTATTCGTGGTGGACTTGCCGTAGGACAACTGTTCATGGATAAAAATAGTGTCTATGGTGCTGCATTGCTGGAGTCATATCGCCTAGAAAGTAATGTGGCTGTTAACCCTATTGTAGTGTTGTGCGATAACACCATGAAGATGGTAGACGAACATCTCAAATACTATGCTAAAGGTGCAGCTCCACAACTGAGAGATGTGTTGAAAGGACCAGATGGTCGTTATTTTATAAATTATCTCATGGAGTGTATTATTGATGGTGAGTATGAGCAACATCTAGATACGAATTCTTTAATCCTTCACAAGCAGCAGATTGAGAAAGCATTAAAAGATTATGCTTCTATTCCAACCGTTTTTTCTAAATTTGCCTGGCTCGCCTCATATCATAATTATTTTTGTGACATGATTTCCGCACATCCAGAATATGACAATGCCATGAAGATACCTTCAAAACTTTCTAAGTTTCAATTTCAAACTATTTAATGATACCCCCGAGAAATAGTGAAAAAACATCAAGTGGTGGATTGTCGTTTGGTATGAAACTATATATGTTGATGCGGTTATATCAGCCAATTATTCAATAGAAAATTAATTTATTAGTATGGGCGTCTATCTTAAAAGCACGCCCTCAATCATAAAGAGGCATAGTAGATGGATCTACTCCGCATGGTTCGACACACGGCAATGCTTGAAATATTCGTTGGAGATTGGATTGCGAACTTCCGCTCCTCGCTCACGGCGGACATTGTGACCTTGCTTTCTGTCCGCTCCGTGTCAGAAGCGGACAAGCTAACAACAAAAAAGACTAATTAACAACTATCTAACCACAACAAATCTAGCTGAGATAGGTCTGCCAATCTTCATATTTAGCATTTATTATTTTTGTATTAATCCCTAAGTATTTATATGCAGGGATTAACTTCTTCAACAATTTTTGGTCTCGACTTACGAAGTAATCGCAATAAACTCCATATATTGAATGGGTGTTATCGTGCAGGCTGGACATAGAAACCTCACTTGAGGCATAACCTAATTCAATCATAGTAAGTATTACAGCATCAACAACTGCTTCAGATATGTCAAAACCTTCAGATGAAAATTTAGTTTTATTCCTGTTGTTTAATATTTTCTGTGCCTTGTTAAAAAAATACGCACTCTGCATATAACGTATTTCGTGTGCTTTTTCATCGATGATTTTCTTCACCTGAGCAGTGCAAGGCTGTATCTTTATATTGGATTTAATGAGCTGATTGATTGCTGCGCGATGTATTAGTTTCGATGTTAAATTTTGCAAAAGCAAAGCTTTAGCAGATGGGTCTTTTTCTAAAACGTTAATGATATTTGCATGACCTAATTTGCTTTTAAGATCTTGTTCAACTTCATCAGCCTTATCAACAGAGTATTGCTGAGATGACTCTGCTACTTCATTGGATTCATAATTATCGTACACTCTTTTAAAGCATGCCGTAGGATGTTCTAAGACAACGTAAGGGCCTTCTCTCCCACAAAAAGAATGCATTATTTTAAAATCATTAGGGTAAGGAACTATCTCTCGATTGCGAGTAATTTTTGATAATATGCTAATGCGTAGATCTTTCTCTTCAGTAGTGATATGATTTGAAATATTGGGGCTGCAATAAGAGTTGCATATTTCTTCGCAATGAGCAGGGGAGTAAATTATCTCAACTCTATCTCTGTCTATTTTTTTTAGGACACTCTCCAATGAAGTATCAAACCTTTCGAACCGTATGTCGAACCATATATTCTGATCAAGATAAATTCTTTTCATGCGGCAATCCCTTTTAAATAAAAACCACAGTGGTTAAGTGGCTGTTGTATTAAACACTATACAGAAAAATTGTGAACTTAAAATACATCTGTTTACACTTTCCATCCTTATGAAGAGGCCTACTCATAGGTGGATTTTACCCGATATTCCCAGACGTCTTTTCTCTCTTACCGGAGCGTGGCCACTCAATAATGACATTATATTGCCCTGATAGACTGCGCAACTCAGTCCGCTCCTCGCTCGCAGCGGACCTTCAACTCAGGTCGCTTGTTCGCTTAGTGCTGTGAGTTCAACTGATGGACGCAACATTCTTATTGAACCGTTCTGGCATGCAAACTGTCTGGAAGAATCTGAGCTTGTTCACGTTGCGATGAGCCAAGTTAATTCATGCCTCTGGAACGCTCTACGCAACGGTTTCGTTTTTCTGCAATTCTCAATACATCTTTTGAATTTTTGACCTGTGCCAGAATATCAATATACACAGTCGCAGCACGCCTCCATAGCCCCTTATCCTCGAGGCTTTTTGCTAATTTCTCTAACTGTATGGTTTCCGGGGGACTCTCTTCCTCTAACATAAAAGGCAATATAATTTTAGGTACCCTGACCCCTAGTTTAACTCTGTATCCAGGATCCCGGTCCTCATGGCTTTTAACTACAATGCCCTCTTTGGTGAGCAGACGTAGTAACTTCCCAGCATTGCTGGTAGTCAACTCTAGGGCTTCACAAATATCTCGTAGTGTGCATCCAGGCATATGATTGATTGCAGCAATCACCATCTCTTTTTGAGTAACACGATAATTGGTCATTGGTCAGAACTCGTTTTAGTTGATTGAACCAGTCGCCTTGCGGCGTTCCAGTAGCTCATGCGCAGTTTTTAAATCCAGAGCCACCATCAATCTGAGGCACGCAATCGGCACATATGCCGCACTTTTTGTTATTAGATATGCGAAACTCCAGCACCTCATCAATAACCTTCACAGCATCAGCCATTGCGTAGCCAAGATGACCGCCATCGCTTTGTGCTGCTGCCTGTCTGAGTATTTCGCGTATCTGGTTCAGGCGATTGAAAGATAAAGGACCATGTGCCGGGTGGTTGTTTACCTCTGGTTCCGAGCAAATAGCCGCCATCGCCAGTTTCATAACCTTCAGCGCCATGGCAGCATCCTCGTTCAAAGCTCCGGGAACTACGTCGCGCTCATGTTCAAGTTCAAGTTCAAGTTCAAGTTCAAGTTCAGCAATAGTCTGTTGCAGCCAAGATTTGGTATCCCGGTCTTTCTGAGAGATCTCTATAGTCATTGGTTAATACTCGTTTTAGTTAATTAAACCTGCCGCTTTGCGGCGTTTGTATTCTTCCATCAGTATTTGCGCTGGCGTTGGTCCCGCCGGATGGTGCGGCGCCGCCAGTTGACGTCGAATTGGTGGCACACTTAGTCCGTTACCAACATGCTTCGACCACTTCGTAAGTAACTTTTCCGCCAGTCGTTTCAGTTCCCCCTCTGTCATTTGTCGTTCAACGCCCGTTCTGCGCATTTCGATGCAGATGTGATACAGCACGGGCTGAGGCCATGGATATTTATCGCTTCCTGAATACCGATATGACTCATTGCGCCAGCGCCGGTATTCAGTCATAACCTGCTCCGATGTCAGTCCGAATGGATTCGCTCCACTCACTGAAACCAGAGAAACAAACTCAGCCAGGTCAGGCGGCCATGTATTTCCCATCGCACAGCGCTCCATGCACTGCTGACAGACCAGCCGAATTTGGGGTTCAGTCATCGAACCTATCTGGGCTATCCAGATAGGCGAAGGCTCCGCCCCGTTCTTCTGGGTCCATCGGTTCGAATACACCTCCCCCATGACCTGCCACAGACGCCAGGCCGTTTCCGTCGCCATCAAGTCCATTCCTGCGGCGCCACTCTGCGTGTGCTGACTGAATTTGCTGAACTGCCCGGGATGCTGTTGATTCTGATCCTGCTCCCACATGACTGTTACCTCCGGTTTCTGGTTTTACCTGCGTTCTCACCCGGGCTACATGTCGGGCAAATTTTTGTTCCCACTGGATTTGTGTAAAAACTTTCCCTTCCGACTCCCAATACGCGGTGAATTCTGCGAGTTCAGTCAGAAGGTAATCTGGTTCAGGCAGGGAGATACCCCACGATGCGGCGCGCTGTCGGAAGTCTCTGGAGGGAAGCCAGCTATCAGTCATGCTGAATTTCCTGATCGGTTCATCAACACCGTCCAGGTATCGGGGCATGGCCGGGGATGGCAGTTCATCCCCATTCGGATTTTTCATCGCGCCCGCGTTAAGAGAGGGGTTTAAGATCTGTTTACTGCTAACTGCTTTCTGGATACCTGATGGCAAAGGTTTAGCCAAAGACTTAGCCTTATCCTTAGGCAAGGCGAAAGCCTTATCAAAAGCCATCCCCATAGCTTCAGAAACCCCGTAGCAGGCGGCTTTGAGTGCTTCATATGCTTTATCTTTAAGTGAACATTCAGGCAGTAATTCAAACGATCTTGCCCAGGATTTGATCACGTTCACTGATGCTGGCGGGTTATGTTTCACCGCATTAGGCATCCAAAAAACTCTGGCTTTAAGGTCGGCTTCCACCATACCTAACGCTATGGCTTCGCCTAAGGCTAAGTCGAAGGCTTCGACATCCCAGTTTAATTCTTCTGCCATAGCCGCCCTTCCCGCTTTATACAGCCCAGGAATAATCCCCGTGAATGGGCCTGTAAGCAGGTAAATAAACAGACTCTGCCCACTTGGCGGAAGTGGTGATAAGGCTCGAAACTTCGGATCATCCCACATGGTGATCTTCACCTTACGGTAAGGCTCGTTATTAGCCTTACTCTTAGGCATGGCCTTAGCCAAAGGATTAGGCATGCTTCACCCCGCGAGTTGCAGTAATAATGGTCATTGGTCAAAACTCGATTAAAACAATTGCGGCGCTACGGCGCTTATGCTCGCCAGTAGTGGTCCCGCCGCGTCAGCAGGTAACATGTTGAACAATGCGATTGCCGCCTCACGAATCTCCTTCTCGAGCTTTTGTAACGGAGCGCCGATTAATTTCGCCTGGTGTGCCTCACTGGACTCTTTGATAGCGTTCGCCACCAGCTCCGCTTCTGTGCTCGCATTACTTAACCCGTGCTTCCTGGCAATCTGAACTGGCATAGCGGCAATGATTGAGCCTGACAACTGCATTACGTAAGTCGTGTACTTTTCTGAACCGCCCTCGTTTTTCAGATATCGGAATAAATTCTGCTTACTAACAGAAATTCCGCGGCCATCTGCTTTGACCCACTCTTCAGCCACCAGCTGAGCAATCCGTTCCTGTGCCTGTCCCGGTAATGTCGATTCCCATTCACGAACGGCGGCCAATATGGCACGGTGCTGAATGCCGTCACGGCGCTGGGGTTTAAAATGATTTTCCGTTTTCAACGGAATAGCTAAACGTTGGCTATGATGTTGATACGTGGCTGATTGCATGATTAAGCCTCCTTTTGAGGTAAACCATCAGTGGGGTTTGGATAAAGATCCGGTCGTAATTCGTGTGGCGTAATTTGCCAATTGAGAGCTTTGGATACGCGAACAACAAGCTCGCCGGGTACCTTTTTCTTGAACCATCCATTAACTGTTTGAGCTCGCCGATTTAGGCGGCGCCCCAGTTCTGCCTGACTGCATATGGCTAACATTTTCTTTTGTGTTGTGAGCTTCATTGATATGTCTCGAGAAGTGAACGTGACGCGAGTAAATCAAATTATTTCGATATCGTCAAATTATATCGATAGCTTGAGCTACAGATAAAATCTGTATAATTGGATGTATGTTTTTGAGCGGGCTAGGAATATGAACTTCGGAAAGCGATTACAAAAAGCCATCTATGATCTTGGAATCTCTCAATCGGAACTTGCACGCAGACTGGGAGTAAAAGCCCAGTCAGTAAATGGTTGGTGTAACTCTAATATACTTCCAAGAGCTGACATCCTTGATAGGCTACAGTCCGCTACAGGCTATCCACTCTATTGGTTTTTTCTTGAAGAAACTGAAGCTGACACTATTCCTGCCATAACATCAGAAAAAAAACGTCAACCTCAGTCGGCTCAAGAACAAAAGCTACTGGAGCAATTTGAGCTTTTGCCCACTGACGATGAGAGAGAAAAGATAATTAAGTTGATTGAACTGCGTCTGCAAGAGCTAGATGATGTAGCTACTGCTTACCTAAAAAAACGAAAGATAATCCCCAGTAACGAGTAACCTCTCCACTCCTGCACCCTTCATAAAGCACGCGAAATCAATCCGATAAACTAATCGGTGAGCTGTTCACACTCATTGATATCGATTTAATTTGACATATATCGATTCAATCGATAATACTATTCCCAACACAAAGACAGTCATCTAGGCCGGACGCCCACGAAGTAGCTGCCGGCGGCATACGAATCACCGGATGAGATGACAAGTATTAACACGCAGCAGGTTCAACGTTCCGCCAGCCTGGCGACAAGGGCAACGCAAGAGGATAAATCCATGATCGATTTCGCACGTAAACCAGTGCGGTGTCAGGCCGTACATCTAAACCGTATTGAAGTAATCATTCGACTGATTTGCTACACGCTTGCCCAGAAGGGCGACCCGTCTGCCGACCAACAGACTGCAGTTCGTTCATAACGAGTTTGACCAATGGCTGTTGCCAGCATCAGTAAGGAAGTGACTATGGAGTTTGGAATGAAACGCGTGGTGGCATCTGTTCAGGTGGTTGCCATCCTCAACAGGATTTACAACGGCAGTCCGGTTTCCATCGCATCAATCAGCAAGGAATCAAAGCTGTCTGTGTCTTACCTCGAGCAGATTTTCTCGAAGCTGCGCAGCAGTGAAATCGTCACCAGCCAGCGTGGCGCTGGTGGCGGATACCACCTTAGCAAAGCAAACCCCAGCGTGGCTGACGTCGTTCGCGCCGTTACTCACACGCCTGATTCATTTGAGCCTGTGCTGAATGCTCTGGAGTGGGTCCCCGTCGCGCATCTGATGCAGGGAAAATCCCCTACCCCATAAAGCACAAAACCCGCGCAAGGCGGGTTAAGTACCCGGTCAGCCGACCAAAGCTTTCCGGAACGAGTTTTGACCAATAACCACTACCTTAGGCGGCGATCATCAGCTGCCGGGTATCTTACAATCCAATGGAGCCCGAACGCAATGTTAACGTATGCGTATCTTATTAAAGCCAAAGCGAAAGCAACTGAGGCAAAAAACCTGTTTTGCTGGTTCTCTGCGAAATCAGATTCCCGTGCAGAACGCGAAATCCTCAATATTCTCGAAGACAGCGATATTGCCGTCGGTCGTGGCGCCGACTATCAATTACCTGTCCGCACCAACTGGTTTGTTGTTGACGATCTTCCTGAGGAAAGCACACTTGATGACACATGGTGCGATCGTTACGAACTGGCAGAAGACCAGCAAACGTGGCAACTGAAACAGAAGCCTGATAATGAAAATCAGGAGGCTTCCAGCCAGCAAAAACCTGAAACCTCCAGTGCCAATGTACCCACCAGCGATGCGCCAGCATTGCTCCGCCCCATATCTCGCCTGCGCCTGTCTCAGCGGCTGATTGCGCACCTGTTAAATGACGGTGAAGAGAAGGAAATCAGTGAAGCGCGGCACGTCGAGATCGGACAGATGGAACTGGACGATAATGATCTCTATATACAAAACCTGTTACTGGCCGTTGCAAATGTGCCAGCGGCGAAAGAGCTTTCTGCTCATGTCGAGTGGAACCTGGCAAACGCCATAAAAGAAGTCTTCGACCGTGAGCAGGTTTATACCGTCGCTTCATTTGCGGAATTTATTACCGAATGGATTACGGAACCGAAAATGCGGACTCAAACCGTGCAGGAGTGGATTAACGATAAGAAAGCACGAATTGTGGGTGATAAGCCCACCGTTCCACCTGTAACGCCAGAACTCATTACTGTTGCGACTCTGCCGCTACGCCAGCGCCTCTTAGCTCAGTTTATTTCTGAAGAATATGCTTACCATATTGATACTGAGCAGAAAAAAACCATTCAGGAACTCGAGCTGGACGTTGATAACAACTACGTACAGAACCTGCTGCTTGCTGCTGAAAATGTGGAGTTTTTCAAGAATGCTGCTGAGATTGACATATCCCGGGTTGTAGCCGCTCTGAAAACCGTCTTCCCGGTTGAAGGGAAACGGACTGAACTGTCTCTTATTATGCGGTTCATCAGGATCTGGTTCAACACTGAACACATTGACCGCGGGCTGCTGGTTAAAGAGTGGTGTAAGGGCAATCGTGTGTCACAGATTCAGCGCTCTGATGCCGGAACCAACGCTGGTGGTGGCAATAAGACCGATCGTAACCCGGAACTTGTCCACACGCTGGAAACTCTGGATGTTGAAATTGCGCTGGCCACCTTGCCAATGGATTTCAACATCTACGATATCCCGGGTGGGGTCTACCGTCGCGCTAAAGAGATTGTCAGCAAGAAAGAAAGTCCGTTCAGCGAATGGTCTGAGGCGCTGCGCAAAACCGCTGGCATCCTAGACTATTCACGCGCCGCCATCTTTGCACTCATCCGCGGCACGTCATCCGAGTTAGTTAACTTTCCCGGACGGTTGCGGGCACATATCAATGCCAATCTAACCGAAAATGACCACTCAAATCCCTCAGAAGAAACGCTGGCGGCAGCCGGTCACGTGCCAGAAAAAAGCTGGGAAAACGAGATTAACGAGAAAGTCACAGCTGAACAGAACGCAGTAGTCGAACAACCAGAAATCGCCAACATGGGCAACGGCGTGTTTTCCATCGATGGCCTAATGGGGAACCAGTCGGAACCAGCGCTTTCTGTCGTTGATCAGGTACGCCAGCGCGCCGTCGAAGAAAAATTACATCAAGGCACTACAGAGGAAACCACCAGCGATGTGCAGATGGAAGAAACTGACAACAACGAAATCAAAGCTAATCCTGAAGTGTCTCAGAGCGAAGCAGCAGTTTTGCCAGTTAAAAGCGCTGATGCAACTGGTGACGCGTCAGCTTCCCTGAATAATGAACCCGTTCACCATATTGATACGGATCCCCTGAACGCTTTTTATACTCACCTGATGGTTGATATGGAAACTATGGGCAACAGTCCTGATGCCCCAATAGTCTCTATCGGCGCTGTATTTTTCGATCCTTCAACTGGTAACACTGGAGCCGAGTTTTACCAGGTTGTCAGCCTGGAGTCATCGATGTCGTTTGGGATGAAACCGGATGCGTCGACAATTCAGTGGTGGTTGAAACAATCATCTGAAGCCCGCTCTGCCATTCTTGTTGATGAAGCCATGGGGCTGCTTGAGACCCTCGAACTCTTGGCTGACTTTATTGCTGAAAATGCTGCTAACGGAAGCCATACAGTTCAGTTATGGGGTAATGGATGTTCGTTTGATAACGTCATTCTTCGCCGCGCATACGCGTTAACAGATACCCCCTTCGCTGTTCCGTTCTGGAATGACAGAGACGTAAGGACCATGGTCGAATTGGGTAAATCAGTCGGTATCAATCCACGCTACGACATCCCGTTTGAAGGTGACATGCACAATGCGCTTTCTGATGCCCGGCATCAGGTCAAATACGTATCAGCAATCTGGCAACGCCTGACCGCAAACTGATTCTTAAAATTCACTTTAATGCCCCAGTTATGGGGCATTATCAGGAGTATTACATGTCTCGATTAATAACTCTTGAGGAATGGGCAAAAGAGGAATTTGGAGAACAAGCACCAAGTGAACGCATATTGAAAAAATATGCAAAGGGCAAAATGATGGTACCTCCAGCAATTAAGGTTGGTCGCTGCTGGATGGTTGACCGTAATGCCCGATTTGTAGGGATGCTTGTAGAACCGAAAATTCCGACTTCGGCCAGCCCAAGATTACAACGGATAATTGCTGATGGCTGCTAGACCACGCACTCATAAAATCTCAATACCCAACCTGTATTGCAAGCTCGATAAGCGTACTGGGAAAGTGTATTGGCAATACAAGCACCCTGTTTCAGGGCGCTTTCACAGCCTCGGAACTGACGAGGTGGAAGCAAAGCAGGTCGCTACAGAAGCAAATACCATTATTGCTGAACAACGTACGCGGCAGATACTGAGCGTGAATGACCGATTAGCCCGCATGAAAGGGAAAAGAACTGATATCACCGTTACAGAGTGGATTGATAAATACATAGCAATTCAGGACGAGAGACTGAAGAATAATGAGCTTCGCCCAAACTCATATCTGCAGAAGAATAAGCCCCTTAGATTATTCAGGGAGCATTGCGGAATGCAACACCTCAAAGATATTTCGACGCTGGACATTGCGGAGATAACTGATGCGATAAAGGCTGAAGGGCATAACAGAATGGCTCAGGTCGTTCGTATGGTGTTGATCGATGTTTTCAAAGAAGCTCAACATTCAGGTCACGTTCCACCGGGATATAACCCAGCAATAGCCAGCAAGCAACCAAGATATAAAGTTACCAGGCAGAGACTATCATTTGATGAATGGACCAAAATCTACGAGGCAGCCGAGAATCAGCAGCCTTATTTACAATGTGGGATGTTACTGGCATTAGTCACCGGCCAGAGATTGGGAGATATTTGCAAAATGAAATTCTCCGACATCTGGGATGATATGTTGCATATAGAGCAAGAAAAGACAGGATCCCGGCTGGCATTACCACTGAGTCTAAAATGTGAAATTCTTGGATTAACTTTACGCGAGGTAATCTCAAAATGTCGTGATGCCGTAGTAAGCAAATATCTTGTTCACTACCGACATACTACCTCACAAGCAACCAGAGGTGATGGCGTTTCATCAAATAGCCTGACTACAACATTGGTGATGCTGCCAACTTACTGATTTAGTGTATGATGGTGTTTTTGAGGTGCTCCAGTGGCTTCTGTTTCTATCAGCTGTCCCTCCTGTTCAGCTACTGACGGGGTGGTGCGTAACGGCAAAAGCACTGCCGGACATCAGCGCTATCTCTGCTCTCACTGCCGTAAAACATGGCAACTGCAGTTCACTTACACCGCTTCTCAACCCGGTACGCACCAGAAAATCATTGATATGGCCATGAATGGCGTTGGATGCCGGGCAACCGCCCGCATTATGGGCGTTGGCCTCAACACGATTTTCCGCCATTTAAAAAACTCAGGCCGCAGTCGGTAACCTCGCGCATACAGCCGGGCAGTGACGTCATCGTCTGCGCGGAAATGGACGAA